>JBGPPC010000347.1:0-2746 GCA_041488355.1 Gammaproteobacteria bacterium | reverse complement strand
GAAATCGGCCATGGCATTCGGGATTGCGCGCCACATGTCACCGCTGATCGCATTACGTCGCGCCGGACTGTCGAATACCATGCGGCCAATCGGGCCGTCGCGCTCAGCGCGCAGTTTTCCACTCATTAGTAGTCCTTAGATCACGTTTGCCGTACGTAGCGCCGCGATTTCCGTGTCTGTGTAACCGAGGTCCCGCAGGACTTCATGGTTGTGCTCGCCAGGTGCTCCGATGGCGCGTTTCATCCGCGCCGGCGTGCGGGAGAGCCGAATTGCGGGCCCCACCAGATTCAGCTCGCCGCCATCGGGTCTGGGTACCACCACAGCCATACCGAGGTGCTGCACCTGGGGATCGGCGAAGACGTCGTCCATCTTATATATCGGTCCACAAGGCACGCCTGCCTCGTTAAGCGAGGCGATCAGGGTCTGCGAAGGGTAGCGTCGCGTGCGCTCGGCGATCGCTTGATTGAGTTCGATGCGGTTCTTTGAGCGCAGCGCCTCGCTCGAGAACCTGGAGTCCGTTGCCAGCTCTGGCGCCCCGAGCGCCTCACAAAAGCGCGCGTAGATCACCTTTCCTGCAGCCGCGATGTTGACGAATCCGTCAGCGGACGGATACACGCTGGTCGGCATCGACGTCGGGTGATCGTTGCCGGCCTGCCCCGGCACCTCGCCTTCGACCAGCCAGCGCCCGGCTTGGAAGTCCATCATCGTCACCATCGCTGAAAGCAGCGAGCTCTGGACCCACTGTCCCTCCCCGGAGCGGCTGCGCTCCTGCAAAGCGATGAGAATACCGAGCGCCGCGAACAAACCGGCACTCAAATCGGCAACCGGGATGCCGGCCCGCACCGGACCCTGTCCGGGCAAGCCCGTCACCCACATGAGGCCGCCCATGCCCTGCGCAACCTGGTCGAATCCGGCGCGATCGCGATACGGGCCGTCCTGCCCGAAACCGCTGATGCTGGCGTAGACCAGGCGAGGATTCTCCCGGGCCAGCGTTGCGTAGTCGACACCGAGCTTGTGCTTGACGTCGGGCCGGTAGTTCTCGACCAGCACGTCCGCGGTCTTCACCAGTCGCTTTAGCACCTCGACGCCGCGGGGGTCCTTGAGGTTCAGAGTAATCGAGCGCTTGTTGCGGTGGAGATTCTGAAAGTCCGAGCCATGGCGCGGGCCGAAGCCATCGTCGCCTCCGCTCAAGGGCATCTCCACCTTGATCACGTCGGCCCCCCAGTCGGCAAACTGCTTGACGCACGTTGGTCCCGCACGCACGCGCGTGAGGTCTATCACGCGCAGATGGGTCAGCGCTTCCGGAGCCGCCACGTTATTGACCCCGAACCGTCCAGCGTCCCGCTTCCACTTGATGGAAGAAGTCCTCAAGCAACCCATTGAACAATGCCGGCTCTTCGAGGTTGTGCATGTGCCCTGTCTTGGGCAGCACCGCGAGCGCTGAAGTCGGGATCGTGCGCTTCATCAGCAGAGAGGGCTCGAGCGTCGGTTCGTCCTCGTCCCCGGCAACGATGAGGACCGGGGCTTCGATGCGTGCCATCTCCGCTGTCAAATCGTAGAGCGATGGCCGCCGCGCCTGGCAGCCGAGCTGGGTGTGAGCCGAGCCTTGTGCCGAGTGCTCTGAGAAGTTGCGGATGAACTCGGCGAACCCACGCGGATCCTTGCCCTTAAGCTGTATGCGTGCGGGGCCCTGGCCATAGGTCGCAGCCAGCTTGGACATGCCTTCCTCAAGCATGGACTTGGCGAGAACGCGCGCCTGCTCTTGGAACTGCTGATACTGAGACGGATGCGCGCCGTAGCCGCAGCCTGCAACCACCAGTGACAGGGCGCGAGGAGAATAGGCCATACCGAAATGCAGCGTAGCAAAGCCTCCCATCGAATTGCCGACCACGTGTGCCCGTTGAATGCCGAGTGCGTCGAGCACGCAACGGATATCGTCCCGCGCGCGCTGCTGGGAATAACTCTGTAGCTCGCCGGGCACCTCCGATGGGGGATAGCCGCGCGCGTTGAAGGCGATACAGCGGTAGCGGCGCGAGAAGTAGCGCAGCTGCGGTTCCCAGCTTCGGTAGTCGCCGGCGAACTCGTGCACGAACACAATTGGCGCGCCAGAGCCGGTCTCCTCGTAGTACAGCTTCACGCCATCGTCCGTGCTCAGGGTCGCCATAACGAGCCCTCCTCGCGTCTTTGTTTCGTGCCTGAGAAGACGCTAGGGTAACGAAAAATCTGCATGCACGGGAGTGTACCGATAGCGCCGAGTGGTCGAACCCCGATATGCTATCCATGATGGCGTAAGATGAACGCCCGCTAAGCGGAACAGCTATTCACGACAATGTTGTGTCTCTTTCCTCATGCCCGAACCAAGCGACTGGGCCTTTCCGACTGAGCTTCAACCCACCCCGGAGCAGGTGCGGTTCGACCTCGACGCCGCGCTTAACGCGGTCGTGATGCTGCGCGCCGAGATCCCCCAGGACGCATTTACCGCGTCGATACTAGGCACCGAGCGAGTTGGCAACGGCGTAGTGATCCGTGCAGACGGACTGGTACTCACGATCGGCTACCTGATCACCGAGGCCCAGACCATATGGCTGACAACCAACGGCGGCAGCGCCGTAGCCGGCCACTCGCTGGCCTACGATCAGGCAACGGGCTTCGGGCTGGTCCAACCTCTGGGCCGGCTTGGCACTCCTGCGCTCGAGCGCGGCTCGGCCAAGTCCTGCGCGGTTGGAGACGAAGTGACCGTCATCGG
>JBGPPC010000346.1:0-2881 GCA_041488355.1 Gammaproteobacteria bacterium | reverse complement strand
GGCGCGGATCAGCCTGGGACTGGTGTCGCTTGCCAGCTGCCTGCTGCTGACCGCCGATCTGATCTTGGGAGTGCTACCCGATGAGGCATCGGTAGCGCGCCAGATTCGAAAAAAGTCGAGCGAGAGCCTGGCAATCCAGCTCGCGGCGCTGGCGCAGAACGATGACATCGAGACGCTGAAGCGAACGCTTCACGCCGTGGTCACGCGCGATCCCGAGGTCCTGTCTATCGCTGTGCGGCGGGCGGACGGCCATGTCGCTGCAGAAACCGGTAGTCACGAGCGCTACTGGGTGCCGCCGCCGCAGAACAAATCCACACTCACCGATGTGCTGGTGCCGATCAACACGCCCAACGGAATATGGGGACAGATCGAGGTGGCCTACCGACCGACGACGCCGCAGACGCTGATGGGTTGGCTGAAGTACCCGGGCGTGTCGCTTACCGCCACGATGCTTACCCTTGGCTTCCTGTTGTTCTACCTTTATCTCCGGCGCATTCTCCAGCATCTTGATCCGAAAGCTGCGATTCCAGATCGCGTGCGTACCGCCTTCGACGCGCTGTCCGAAGGCGTGATCGTGATCGACAAGGACGGCCAGATCGTGCTGGCAAATGCCGGTTTCCGAGGCCTGCACCCAGACGCAGCTCGCGAGCTAACCGGTAAGAAGATCTCGGACCTGGTTTGGCTCGTGACAGCGATCGGCAATCATCCGGCGGCGTGGCCCTGGGAGCGGGCGATGGCGACGAAGGCCTCGGTGACAGGGGAAACGATCAAGATCGAGCGCGGGGACGGCACGTCGGTCAAAGTCACGATCAATTGCGCGCCGATCCTGGACGAGCGCAAGAGCGCGCGCGGCTGTCTGATTACGCTGGACGACCTGACGCTGGTGGAGCACATGAACCAGCAGTTGCTGGACATGGTCGCGCAGCTCGAAGTTGCCAAGCACAAGATCGAGCAGCAGAACGTTGAGCTCAAGCATCTGGCCGACCACGACCAGCTCACCTCCGCGCTCACGCGGCGCGCGTTCCTGGAGCGAGCGCAACAGCTCTTCCTCAGGAGCGCATCGCAGCCCGGCGGAACGGTGACCTGCATCATGGTGGATATCGATCATTTCAAGTCGGTCAACGACCGCTATGGTCATCTGGTTGGGGATCAGGTCATTCACCGGGTGGCCTTGACGCTGCGCGATGCCACTCCAGAGAGTGACCTCGTCTGCCGCTATGGCGGTGAAGAGTTCTGCATGCTTCTGGGCGGCGTCAAGAGCCAACAAGCGCAGCAGTTTGCCGACCAGATCCGCAAGTTGATCGAAAACACCTGCGGGGCCGCCGTTATCCCCGGGGAATCGGCACGCATTACTGCGAGCTTCGGGGTGGCGTCTTTCAACTCCGGCGCTACAACGCTGGCTGAGTTGATCAAGCAGGCCGATCAGGCCCTTTATCTCGCCAAGGCCGAGGGGCGCAACCGCGTCTGCCGCTACGACGAGCTGGGCAGCGGACAATCGTCGGCCTTGGCCGCCGCGTAAGCGCGGTTCCGCGTCACCTCTGAACCTGGCGACGCTACGCCGTCCCTCGACAAATATCGTTAGTCACCGGGCACGCCGGGGCAGCGAGTTTGCGCGAGCGTTATACTCTCGCTTCATTCAGCGCAATCTGACCGAAGTGGGAGGTGCCATGGGAGACGCTCTGCAGGAGCAACGCGCGACGTTCAAGTCGATGCGGGAGAGTACCAAGCAGGACTGGGACATCATCACCACCCGTTACGTACCCTTTGCCCGGGAGCTGCCCGATCGCATCTTGCTGCACTTCAAACTTCTCGGCGGCGACTCCGGCGGCTACACCGTCGATCGCCTGCATCACTCGCTGCTGACTGCGACTCTCGCCCACAAGGGTGGCGAGGATGAAGAATACGTCGTCTGCGCACTCCTGCACGATATTGGCGATATGCTGGGCTCATGGAACCATCCGGAGGTCTCCGCCGCCATCCTCAAACCGTTCGTGTCCGAAGCCAATCGCTGGATGGTCGAGAAGCACGGCATCTTTCAGGGCTATCACTTCTTCGAGCATATCGGGATGGACCCGAACATGCGTGAACAATTCCGGGGTCACCCGCACTTCGAACGCACCGAGCGCTTCGTCGATCTGTACGATGACCCGGCCTTCGATCCGGCCATGGAATGCGCGCCGCTCGAATTCTTTGAGCCGATGGTGCGGCGGCTGTTCGCCGACCCGAGGAACTCAATTTATCGCGACACGTGTCGCGTCCAGACTCCCTAGGAGGCCAGCAAGCCCTTCAATGCATCGTCGATGAAAGCGCTGTCGACGGCGTTGAGGCCGTTGCCGGCCTGGTGACCCCAGATTGATGGGATAACACGGAAGGTCGCGCCAGGGATGTGCGAAGCCTCGTATCGGATGTCCTCAGGCGTGAAGTAAAGATCGGTTTCGCCCGCCATCACCAGCGCATTCGCCCGGATGGAACCGAGAGCCTGCTCCAGATTGCCGCCGCAGCCGGGAGTGGTGCCCAGGTCGTTGTGTTGCCAAGTCCACAGCATCGCCAGCAGGTTGTTCGCGTCGCGTCGCAGAAAACGGCGCTCCCAGAAGCCGACCAGAAAGTCCTCCAGCGACGAGAAACCGAGCTGGCGATACAGCTCCTGCTTGTAAAACGGCTGAGACAAGCCCCACCCCGCGTAGACGCGGGCAAAGGCGCGAATGCCGCGGCTGGGTTGTTTCTCATACAACCCGTCCATCCAGGCGGCGTCCGTGGTCAACGCTGCCTTGATCCCCTCCAGGAACACCAGATTGTGCGGCGTCGTCCTCGCAGTCCCGCAGAACGGCGCGATGCGCGCCACCATGTCGGGATGACTTGCGGCCCATTGGAAGGTCTGCTG
>JBGPPC010000345.1:0-2924 GCA_041488355.1 Gammaproteobacteria bacterium | reverse complement strand
TTCCCCGCAGGGCTCTTCTCATCGCTGTACTTGCGATTGTCGCGGGTCAGGATGCGGTACCAGGCGCCGTAGCGATGGTCGACGAAGCAGCGCCAGCAGTAGTCCCAGATCCGATCGTACCAACTCCAGTATTTATCTTGTCCCGTGCGTTGTGCAAGTAGAGCGGCGGCGGCGAGCGACTCGGCCTGCACCCAGAAGTACTTGTCGCTGTCGCAAATGCTGCCGTCTGGCGCAAACCCATAGTAGATCCCGCCGAGCTCGGCATCCCACGCATGCGCGAGCGCAGAGTCGAACAACTCCATTGCCCGCGAAAGCAGCCACCCGGTATCGCCCTGCAACTTCGCGCGGTGCCGCTCCAATATCAGCAGCAGCTTGGCCCATTCGGTCAAGTGGCCGGGCTGATAGCCCCAGGGACGGAAGATGTTGGTCTTGTCATGGCGGTTGTAGTCCCAGTCCACCGACCAGTCGGCGTGGTAATGTTCCCAGACCAGCCCGTTGGCAAACGCGGCCTGGCGGACGGTGATGTTGTGAGCGAGGGTAGCCGCGCGTTCAAGATAGTTGCGCTCACCGGTCGCCTCGAACGCGGCAATCAAGGCTTCGCAGCTGTGCATGTTCGCATTCTGGCCGCGATAAGGTGACAGCTGCGCCCAGTCCGCGCTAGCCTCATCCGCGTACAAGCCGGCATCGGCGCGCCAGAAGCGTCGCTCCAACAGATCGAAGGTTTCCGCAATATCGCGGCGCGCCGTAGTCAGCCCAGCCTTCAGTGCATGCGCGCTGGCAAGCAGCACGAACGCGAGGCCATAGCAATGGTTGGTGGCATCCAACACGCCTGATTTCCCGAGCAGCCATGCATAGCCTCCGGTCTGCGGATTGTGGTGCGCTTGACGTAGATAGGCTACGCCGTGCTTGACGCCATCGAGGTAGTCAGGCCTGCCGAAATGACGATAGGCCATCGCGTAGTCGAATACGAAGCGCGTGCTGCTCACCAGATGGCGAGTGTGGGCGTCGTAGACCGTGCCGTCATCCTTGAAGAAGTGGTAGAAGCCGCCGCTTGGATCGATCGCACGAGGATGATAAAAGGCCATGGTGCGCTCGATGTGATCAACCAGGAACGCGCGGCTGCGGAAATCAGGGGATGAGGGGCTGCTCGCAGAAGTCACAGACCGGCCGCCTTCATCTCCGTCAGGACCCGCTGGACCAAAGCCAACGTCGGCGGTGTCGCGCCCGCTTGCAAGCACGCGGCGGCACCCGCTGCCACCGACACGCGCAGATGCGCCGTCCAGCCGGCTGCAGGTTCGGTGATCAAGCTGTACAGTAAGCCACCGATGCTGGCGTCACCAGCACCCACGGTGTCCACGACCTCGATGGGTGGCGGCCGCTGTGCGAACACGGTACCTGGGAGATGCAACTCGGCACCCTCACTCCCACGCGTCAGTAAGATCGGTGCGGTAGGGTTGATGGCTCGCAGACGACTGAAACCCTCCACGGGACGCTCGGTGCGAAACAGTCCGATCAGGTCTTCGTCGGAAACCTTGATGACGTCGGCCCGCTCGGCCACATAACGCAGCGTCGGGTCGTAAGCCTCGGTCATGATGTTGCGGAAGTTCGGATCGAAGCTGACGCGCTTTCCTGCCGCTTTCACTTCGTCCACCACGCGCAACAGTTTGGCGCGAAGCGGATCACGCGCCAGACTGATGCAGCCGAAGTGCACCCATTCGACGGCGTCCATCCATCCGGAAGGAAGCTGCTGCGGCTCGAACGCGAGGTCGGCGCTGTCCTGCCCGATGAAGAAGTATTGCGGTGGCGCGGTTTCGTGCACCATGGCCAGCAGCGGAGGCTTCGCGTAGCGCTGCGTAAAGCGCATGTCCAATCCGGCCGCCTCACTGAGCCCAGCCAGTTCGTCGCCGAAGCGGTCCATGCTGACGCTGCCGGCAAATGCGCTGGGCAGCCCGAGAGTGGCCACCACGCGCGCGACGTTCCAGTCCGCTCCTCCCGGGCGCGACAGCCACCGGTCGGGACCGACACGGATGAAATCGGTGAGGGCCTCGCCCGCGCTCACGAAGCGTGGCCATGTCTTCTGTTGGCTTCGATCTTGTCTCATGCTTTCACCTGCCGCAAGGAGCCTGGAGCACGGCTCCGCTGCTTCGATTCCATTTTCAAACCATTCTAAGTTCCAAACACCGGCACCGCTGAGATAAACGCACTGTGCCGTTGCACCTGCGCCTCGACGCGAGCCGCTATCGCCGCGAACCTCTCGTAGAATCTACTCGCCCAGGTAAGCCTGCCGCACCTGCGGGTCGGCCAGTAGCGCTGCAGAACGGGCGGCAAGCGTAATCAGTCCGCTTTCCATAACATACCCTCGGCTGCTTAGCTCAAGCGCCAGCTTGGCGTTTTGCTCCACCAGCAGAACGGTAACTCCCTCTGATGCGACCTTCCTGATGGTCTCAAAGATCCGCTGCACCATGAGCGGAGCGAGCCCCATGCTGGGTTCGTCCAGTAGCAGGAGCTTTGGGGCGCTCATCAATGCGCGTCCGATAGCCAGCATCTGCTGTTCACCGCCCGACAGCGTCCCTGCAGTCTGTCGTCGACGCTCGTACAAGCGCGGGAACAGGCCATACACGCGCTGCAGATCTGCCCTGACGCCCGCGCCGTCCCGCCTCGCGTACGCTCCCATCTCCAGGTTTTCCTCGGCGGTCAGACGGCCGAACACCTGCCGCCCCTCCGGCACCAGCGCCAAGCCCCGCTCGACCAGCGCATAGGACGGAGCGGCGGTGATGTCCTCGCCGCGGTATTGAACCCGCCCGGCGGCAGGAGGCAGCAACCCACAGATCGCCTTCAGCGTAGTCGTCTTCCCGGCACCGTTGGCGCCGATCAAGGCAACCATCTCGCCTTCCTGGACGCTCAGATCGATCCCCTTGACTGCA
>JBGPPC010000344.1:0-3227 GCA_041488355.1 Gammaproteobacteria bacterium | reverse complement strand
CACGCGCCGACCCAGGGTACGAGAAGAAACTCGGTGACCTGTTTGCCGGAGAACTCGAGCGGCAGTAGATAGCCGGGTAGCCGAACGAGTTGGCCGTCCAGCGCCGAGTTCACCGCTTGGCCGCGCAGGCGCTGCTGCTCGGCCATCTCCTTGCGCTTCGCCAACAAACCGTCCACGTCGACACCCGATTGTTGCAGCTTGCGCGCGAGCGCCTGCTCATTCTCGAGCTCTGGCGCTGACAATTTGGTGTCGGCGCGTGCCTTGCGGTCGCGGGTGGCAGCGATCTCGCTCAGCCTGGAAAGTTGCTCCCTCGTAAGCTTGGAGAAGGGATTCTCCGAGGCCTGCAATTTGGGGACCAGATCCTCCCACATCAGTTGACGAGGCGCATCGGCGTGCGCGATCGGCGCCAGCAGGGCGCAAAACACCACTAGCAAACTACGCAGACGCTTCATCCTCGTCATGGCACGACTCTACAATATCAAATACGTATGGTCATGCCGTCCGCCAGCGAGTAGCGGTAGATCCGATAGGCCGGGACCAGCCCGATCAGGACGCCCGCTGCGCCCACGACGATTATCAGCCCAAGCTCGTAGGGCGAGGGCCAGCCCGCGCCGATGTGCAGTCCGAGACGGGACTCGAGCCACGGCTGACCGGCCAGCAGGCCTAGGTAAAGGGCCGCCAGGCCTAGCGCGATCCCGGCCAGCGTGAGGAAGGCCGCCTCCCCCAGGATCAGACCGAACACATGCAGCGGCCGGGCGCCGACCGAACGCAGCACCGCCATTTCCCTGCGGCGCTCGCTCAAGCTCGTGAGCAGCGCAACCAGCATTCCGACCAGACCCACAGCGACGACGAGCCCCGATACCGCGAACAGCGTTTTCTCCGCGGCGCCGACGATCTCCCAGACCTCTTGAAGCGTGGGACCGGGCAATATGGCTGTGAGTGGTTCATCCGGATATTCGTTCACGACCCGCTGCATCGATAGCGCCGCGCCACGCGATTTGAGCCCCACCAGAAACGCGCTGATGGAACGCTTCGCTACCGCGTCGGTTTGCCCCTCGGCCTCTTCGCCCTCGTGTCGCCCGGCAGCGTGCTTCGAGCCTTCCTGCCGGGAATGCATGGCGGCCGCGAGCGGATCGGCCGCCTCGTTGTGTTCGGCGTGGACGGCGTCCAACCCCTCCAGACTCACGTGCACCGTGCGGTCCACGGGCGTGCCGGTACGCGCCAGCACGCCGACCACCCGAAACGGTTGATCTTTGTGCAGGGCAAAACTCACGTCGCCCGTCCCGTGTGCGATGACGATCGTCTGGCCGAGTCCATAGCCCAGCGTCTCCGCGGCCTCGGCGCCCAACACCGCATCGTGCGCAGCCTCGAAGCGCTTGCCGCGCGCCAGCTCGAGCTTGTGGTCGCGCGCGAACCGGAAGTGCTCGAAGTAGTCCTGCGAGGTGCCGAGCACGCGGAAGCCACGGTGCGAATCGCCCAGGGAGATGGGGATGGTCCAGGCGACCTCGGGGCGGTCCGCAATGGTCAGGTAGCTGGCCCACCGGACGTTGTTGGTGGCATTGCCGATGCGGAACACCGAATAGAGCAGCAGATGCACAGGACTGCTGCGTGCACCCACGATCAGGTCCGTGCCAGAGACGGTGCTTGCGAAGCTCTCGCGCGCCTCACGGCGGATGCGCTCGACACCCAACAGCAGCAGGACCGCAAGCGCGATGGACAGGACGGTCAGCGCAGCGGTGAACTTGCGATTGCGCAGGCTCTTGATGGCGAGCGCGACGATCACGCTATCCCCCGTGCGACCGCAGGTGGGCCAGCGGACGGAACGCCGGCCCGGTTGAGCTCGGTAAACTGGATGGCGCGATCGAACAGCGGCGCGAGCGATGCGTCGTGGCTCACGAACATCAGTGCAGCCTGTTCCCGGGCGCATTCGCGGAACAGCAGATCGATGAACGCCGCGCGACGATCGACGTCGAGCGCGGAAGTCGGCTCGTCCGCGATCACCAGTTCCGGCGCGCCGATCAAAGCTCTGGCTGCCGCGACGCGCTGCTGCTGTCCAACGCTGAGCTCCGTCACCGGACGGCGCAGTACGTCCGCTGCCGCCATGTCCAGATGCTCGAGCAGACGGACCGCCTCCGCTTGCACGCTTTCGCGGGCACGCGCTCTACGGCGCTTCGAGAAGCCGCAGGGCAGGCTCACGTTCTCGACCACCGACAGGTAGGGGATGAGGTTGAACATCTGAAAGATGAAGCCGATGTGGTCGGCTCTGAACCGGTCGCGCTCGACGCTTCCGAGCGCGCCCAAGTCCCGGCCCAGGACCCGCACTACTCCTACTTGCGGCGTCACCACGCCGGCCACCAGGCTGAGCAGCGTGGATTTGCCGCTGCCGCTGGGCCCGCGCAGAAACACGCGTTCTCCTGGCGCGACGCGTAGCGTCTCTATGTCGACTACCGGCGGCGCGCCTCTCGTCCACGAGAAGCGCACGCCCGAGAGCTCAACCACGGTCGCAGGTGAGCGGCCATCGCTCTCAGGCACAGGTGTTCGGGAGACAGCGGGTGTGGACGTGTCCACGGGGCATCCCAAGAACGGACTTACCTCGGCAGTGACGGCTACCCGTCAGGCGCCGACTGCAGTGCAAGGCGCAGTGTAGTGTACTCTGCCGTGAGTACGCGCACCCAGCGGCAAATCACCAAAGGGGCCAGCAGCCCTGCCGCCACGCTGCGCCGCGAAAGAAAGCCCCAGAGCTTGCCCATCCTGGCCCGCGACGGCCCGGGCATCCGTGATCGGTTTGCATCGCCGAGAACGGTAGGCAGGGATAGTGTGGAGGCGGACCGTTCGCCAGCTCTTGCCTCACCGTGGCGGAGTCGCAACCCGATGTCATCGCGATTTGCAACGTCTTGCGCCGTTGGATGTACACTTTCGAAAACCTCCCGATGTAGGGGAAGAAGCGGAGCAACCAGTGGAACCGGATCCCCCCGACAAAGTCAGCGGTTTGAATCCCAGAACTTACCGGTCTGAGACGCACAACTGCGTCGAACAGAGATCGAGTGATCCCGCATCCCGGCACGTCTCCTCGTGGCGGGCTCAACGCATGTGCTTCCCCTGCGCCCCCGATCCCGCATGGACGAGATCAGAGTAGGCATTGTCGGCGCGGGCATCGCTGGGATGACCGCGGCTTTGCGGCTGGCCGAACGCGGCTATAAGGTCACAGTGTATGAGCAACGCGTCTT
>JBGPPC010000343.1:0-3243 GCA_041488355.1 Gammaproteobacteria bacterium | reverse complement strand
CGGGCGACAACTACAACCTGCGCAAGATCCTGCTCGCCGACGGTGCCGGCGCGATCGTCGGATCGCTGCTGGGGAGCCCGTTCCCACCGGCGGTGTATATCGGTCATCCGGGCTGGAAGTCCGTGGGCGGCCGTATCGGCTACTCGCTGGCGACTGGAGTGTGCATCGCGCTGGTCTGCTTCCTCGGCTTGACCGCGCTGCTGCTGAACGTGATCCCGCTGGTGGCCATCCTCCCGATCCTGCTTTACATCGGGCTGGTGATCGGTGCGCAAGCTTTCCAGGCGAGCCCGTCCAACCATGCGCCGGCTGTTGTGCTGGCGATCATCCCCAACATCGCCGAGTGGGCCAAGATCAATATCGACGGCGCACTCGGGGTAGCCGGCACCAGCGCGGACAAAGTGGGTATCGCCGCGCTGGGGCAGGTCGGTGTCGTATACAACGGGATTGCGCTGCTGGGTGGCGGCTCGGTACTGGCGGGCATGGTGCTGGGCTCGATGGCGGCGTTCATCATCGACCGCAAGCTGACGCACGCGGCAGCCGCCGCTTTCGTCGGAGCGGTCCTGTCGTGGGTGGGACTGATCCACGGCCCCGCGCTCGGCTGGATGGTGACCCCGCTCGTCGCGCTGGGTTACGTGATGTTCGGCATCGTGTGCCTCGCGCTGTCGAGGCAGATCACGCCTTCGTCAGCCACTAGTTGAACCGACCGCAAACACAGCCCGGATGGGGCGCAGCGTGGTCCAGGCAATTCCTGGGATCCCCGCTACGCTGCGCCCGGGCTGCGCTCGCGTCTCTTGCCGTAATGCAGAGCTATTCCGACTGCATGACATTCCGCGCTGCTGATGGTCGCGGAGCGTCGATCGCGGCACCGCGTAGATGAGGGCTAAGCCTCTGGCCAAAGAAGCTTTTCCGGACGTGGAACGCTCCCTGCATTGGGTGCGGAACCGGTTAGCACGATCCATGGTCCGAAGAGATCGACATAGACCGAATCGTTGAGAAAACAGATGTCCGAGAGCATGGAATTGAAGGCGGGCACGTTGCTGGAGCTGCTGACCGCTGCGCTGCCTGATGCGGGCCTGGACTATGAGCGCGCGGGTCCGCAGCACCGCTTCCTCATCGCTTTCGAGGGTCGCGACCACGTCATCCCATTGTCCGATCGCTGGTTTGCAGCTCAGACCGACCAGTCACTCGCGCAGGTTGCGCAGACCATAGCCACGCGCCTGCACGCTAACGCCGAAGTGTACGAGAGCGCCTGAGCGCTCAGTCGCAAACCGCGACCAGGATGCTGCAGGGCGACTGCTCCAGCAGCGAAACCCCCACCGAGCTTTTCCACCAGCGCGCAGCTAGAGATCTGTGCCGCTTGTGTCCGACGACGATCAGGTTCGCGGGCAACTCGGCGGCCATCCGCACGATTTCCTGCGTCGGATCGCCGTAGGCCAGGTGCGGCGTGGCGCGATAACCACGCTCGGCTAGCAGCTGCACGCCCTCGCGGACGATCTCCTCGCTGCGCTGTTTCTCGCCGTCCATCACCACATCGGGAACGAAACCATCGGAGAGCAGCGCGCCGGTGGGCATCGCCACCACCGCGAGCAAGTGGATTTCCGCCGCTTTGAGCGCCACGGTCTCGGTGAACTGGAACAGGCCAGTGCGGCCCTCGCGCGTGCCGTCGTAGGCAACCAGGATTTTCTCGATCATCGTGCCCTCCGCCCCTGTTTTCTTGAGACTGCATCCGAACCCTGCTCGGCCTCGTAGAAAGATTCGGAGTCTCGGTGCGCACGGTCTGAGGCTCGCGCTCCGGCTGAACTCTACAACTTATTCTACGAAAGGAGCAGCAACGATGAACAGGAATCGGAGACTGATGGGCGCGGCGCTTGCAACCGCCGCGGCGGCACTGTTCGTAACCGGCGTGCCGAGCATGGCGGCCGACGACAGCGGTGCGGTCAAAGTGAAGTGTTATGGCGCCAACGCCTGCAAGGGCCAGGCGGAATGCAAGACCTCGATGAACTCCTGCAAGGGACAAAACGCCTGCAAGGGCAAGGGCTTCATCGCGACCGACGAGAAGTCCTGCCTCGAGCGTTTCGGCCGCAGCTGATCTCTCCCTCCCCCGGACCGAGTCCGGGGCAAGCCTACCCCCGGATCAAGTCCGGGGCGGGCTCTCCCCGCGAGCGGGGGAGGGATCTACCCCTTGACGGGTCACGCGTTCGCGTACGTATTCGTCCAGGCGGCGGCGCTCGGCCTCCAGCATGTCGAGGCCCGCCTTGGTCCTGCGCCACAGCACATCGTCGCCGGTCTGCGCCCATTCGTGACGGATAAGGTAGTCCACTTCGCGCTCGAACAGTTGCGCACCGAAGTGAATGCCCAGATCGGCCTCGCTGCGTACACCCCTCAGTACTGCGTCAGTCAGCGTCCCATGCCGCCGAGCCAGCGCATGCACCAGCGCAGCCGGTACACCCGGATGACGCGCGCTCAACTCTTCGATGAGCCCGCTCATTCCTCCTGCTCCGAGGGCGCCTCCGGGGAGCGGCTCGTGTGCCGTCCAAGTTCCGCGGCTTGGCTCGAGCCAGGGCTCGAGCTTGGCCAGGGTGGCTTCCGCGAGTCGGCGGTAGATTGTGAGCTTACCGCCCAGGACGGAAAGGACCGTTGAGCCCTGCACTTGATCGAGCGCCAGTGTGTAGTCGCGCGTGACCGAGGAAGGGTTCTGGTGATGGTCATTGAACAGCGCGCGCACGCCGGCATAGCTCCACACCATCTGCTGCGGCAACACGGGTTTTCGCAGGTAGCGCGTGGCTGCCCTGCACAGGTACTCGATCTCGGGCGGGCTGATGGTCATCGGGGTCAGCGGAGAATTCACCGCGAGGTCGGTCGTCCCGATCAGAGTGTGGTTCGACCCGAACGGAATCACGAACACGACGCGGCGGTCCTCGTTCTGCAGCAGATAAGCGTGATCGCCGTCGTACAGGCGCTGAACGACGATGTGGCTGCCCTTGACCAGCCGCACGCGCGGCCGGGTGGGGGCTGCAGAAGTGGCCGACAGCACCTCGTCGACCCACGAGCCAGCCGCGTTGACCAGCACTCGCGCGCGCACGTCGATCCAGCGTCCGTCCGTGCTTTGCAGGCGCGCGACCCAGCCTCGATGCTCCGGATGCGCGGTTACGAACCGAGTGCGCGGGAGGAGGGTGGCGCCATGGAGTAAGGCGGAGCGCAGGTTGAGGATCACCAGGCGGGCGTCGTCGATCCAGCCGTCGG
>JBGPPC010000342.1:0-3264 GCA_041488355.1 Gammaproteobacteria bacterium | reverse complement strand
GCGTTCAGCCAGGCCACCATAGAAATGTTCGAGCGTGGCGACTTCCTGTCTACTTACCTGAATGGTCAGCCGTACTACGACAAGCCGATCCTGGTGTTCTGGCTGCAGGCGGCAAGCGTGAAGGTGTTCGGCGTGAACGAGTTCGCGTTCCGGTTTCCTTCAGCCGTGTGCGCCTCGATCTGGGTGCTGCTGACTTTCCTGTTCGCGCGCCGGCGATTCGGGAGGAACAAGGCGTTGCTGGCTGCCGGCGTCATGGCCACGTCGCTCGGTGTATACATCATCGGACGTGCGGGGACCACCGACGCGCTGCTCAACATGCTGATCGCTGCCTCCATGTTCGCGGCCTGGCTGCACCTGGAAACCGGCAAGCGCGCCTGGTTGTATGCGACCTTCGCCGCTATCGGATTCGGGTTCCTCGCCAAGGGCCCGGTGGCGATCCTGATTCCTCTTTGGGTGACATTTCTGTTTTGCCTTCTGCGCCGCGACCTGAAGACCTGGGCGCGCGCGGTGTTCGACTACCGAGGCCTGTTGCTGTTCGCAGCCATCGCCTTGCCCTGGTACGTTCTCGTTCTGCATCGGGAAGGGTGGGCGTTCGTGCAGGGGTTTTTCCTGAGGCACAACGTGAACAACTTCCTGGGAACGCTGCAGGGCCATTCCGGCACCGTGGCGTACTACGTTCCGGTTGTGCTGATCGGCACGCTGCCCTTCACCGCTTTTTTCATCCGCGCGGTGATGCGCGCGCGCGAAGCGTGGCGTGACGACTTGCAATGCTATCTCTGGCTCTGGTTCGGTTTCGTATTCGTGTTCTTTTCGTTGTCCGGCACCAAGCTGCCGCACTACTTGCTCTACGGCATGACCGGGATGTTCGTCCTGATGGCGATCTATGGCCCCGAGGTGCGGTCGCGTTTCTTGGCATTTCTGCCGGCGCTGCTGTCATCGTTAGTCTTGCTGGCGCTGCCTGCCATCGTCGACATCTTGCTCCCGAGTGTGAAGGACCCCTACTACCGCGAGGCTGCTGCCGGCGCGAAGGAGTACTTCGGGCCGGGGTACGTAGCCTTTGCGGCGATTGCAGTGCTAGTCACTGTGTATTTCGTGCTGGAGCGCCGCTTCGACATCCCGCGGAAACTGGTGGTCAGTGGCATCATCGGTGTCGTCGGTTTATCTGCCTTCGTGGTGCCGGTGGGGGCGGGCGTGCAGCAGGGACCGATCAAGGAAGCCGCGCTGCTCGCGCGCGACAGAGGCTATCAAGTCATCATGTGGCGGCTCGTCGCACCCAGCTTCAGCGTCTATTACGGCCACCCGACCCCGACCCGCGAGCCGCGTCCCGGGGACATCGTCATCACGAAGGCCAAGCGGCTGCCTGAGCTTCCAGGCTATGGCTTTGATGTGATCTACGCCAGGAACGGCATCGTGCTCATCCGAGTTGGGGAATGACTGCGATCCCTTTCGCCCGGTCCTGGCGTAGCCCGCGAGTGTGGCTCGTGCTGGTTCTGCTGGCGTTCGTGGCCTGGTACGTGGATCCGGTGGCGTTGTTGACAAAGCTGCGCCGTGCCGACCCCTGGTTGGTTGTGCTGGCTGTTGTAGTTTCCACGGCCGCCAACTTCTTGTCTGCGACCCGCTGGGCCGTCATTGCACGGGGCCTCGGCCTGGTCGCACCCAGCGCGAGACTGGTCCTTATGTATGCACGCGGTATCACCACCAATATGCTGTTGCCAGGCGCCACGCTGTCTGGCGACCTGCTGCGCAGCATGCAACTCTCGCGTCTCGGGAATCCGTTTGGGACATCCGCGCTGTCGGTTGTGCTGGATCGCTTCAGTGGGCTGTGGGTACTGTGCATCCTTTCCTTGCTGGCAGCGGTGGGCATTGCGGTGCGAGGCGTGGCGGGAGCGGGCAGCGTACTCATCGCGCCGCATCAGCTAAGTGCTTACCTGTTGATCTTGGCGGGAATCGCGGCCGCACCATTCGTCCCATTGCGCTTTCGGATTCTAGAGAGTTCCGATATTGCGTGGATCTCGGCGTTGGTCTCGCGCTGGGATCGGTTACGTGAGAGCCTGCGCCAGGCGCGGCCTGCGCTCCTCGCCTCGATCTGGCAGTCCTTGGGCGTGCAGTGCTTGTCTGCCTGCACGCTGTGGATCTGCGCGATGGCGGTAGGCGTGTCGCTGCCTTACCTCGTGATGCTTGCGGCGGCTGCGCCGATCTTCATTCTGGCCTCGGTGCCAATCGGGGTTGCTGGTTTCGGGACACGCGAACTGGCCGCGGTCGTCGTGCTCGGGTGGGCGGGCGTGCCAGGGGATATGGCCACGGCTGCGGCGCTGCTATTCGGGCTGGCGGCGGTGTTCCAGGGGATCCTCGCCGCTCCGCTGTTCCTTGGCAGGGCCTGAGGCGGCGCGGTGGACGACCGAGGTCTCGTGATATGAAAGTAGACACGATGCGGGCGGTTGACCGGTGGATTGGCGTGCCACTGTGCTTCGCGTTGACCTTGCTCTACGGACTGTTCCACAGCGTAAAGCCAAAACTCCCCCGCCGCATCCTGTTCATCGAGCTATCCGAGATGGGCAGCACCATCTTGGCCGACCCAGCTATGCGCAAAGCGCAGCGCGTGTTCGACGCCGAAATCTTTTTCGTGATCTTCGAGCGCAACGTCGCCAGCTTGGAACTTCTGCGAACGGTGCCGCGGACCAACGTGGCGACCATACGCGAGGACGGACTTTTCGTGTTGGCGCTGGATACGTTGCGATTTCTCATCTGGACCCGTCGCAATCGCATCGACACAGTGGTCGACCTCGAGCTGTTCTCGCGATTCACGGCCCTGCTGACGGGCTTGTCGGGCGCTGCCAATCGGGTGGGCTTCTACCGCTTCCACAATGAGGGGCTGTACCGAGGGCAGCTCCTTACACGTCGGGTGGCTTACAACCCGCACATTCACATCGCTAAGAACTTCATCGCACTGATCAACGCTTTAGCCGCGCCACAAGAGGAGATCCCTTACTCCAAGATGCGAATCAACGATAGTGAGATGGTCGTGCCACTCGTGGCGGTGAGCGAAGCGGCCAAATTGGCCATGAAAACGCGCGTCGCCGGCGCCTTCTCCGGCTATAACCCGGCTCGCCACCGGCTGATTCTTTTGAATCCCCATGCCTCGGAGCTTCTGCCGCAGCGCCGCTGGCCACATGGCCATTTCGCCATGCTTGCTCAAAGAATTTTGGATCAATGGAGAAACGCGGTCATCCTGATTACCGGTGCGCCCTCCGAGGAGGAGGAGGC
>JBGPPC010000341.1:0-3297 GCA_041488355.1 Gammaproteobacteria bacterium | reverse complement strand
TTCCGCAGCATGAGTGTGCGGCAGAACGTCCTGCTCGGCGGCCACTGCCGTACGCGCGGCGGGTTTCTGGTCAACGCGCTGCGATTGCCGCTCGTGGCGCGCGAAGAGCGCAGACTGGAGCATCAGGCGCGGGAGCTCATCGAGCTGCTAGATCTCGGCGCTGTCGCTGCGCGCCGAGTGGCCGATCTTCCATTCGGACTCCAAAAGCGCGTCGAGCTCGCACGCGCGCTCGCCAGCAAACCAAACCTGCTGCTTCTGGATGAACCGGCCGCCGGTCTCAACCACGAGGAGCTGGAGGGTCTGATGGCCCTGATCCGGCGCTTGCGCGACGGGTTGCGGGTCACCGTGCTGCTGGTTGAACATCACATGAATCTGGTGATGCGCGTGTCCGACCGCGTCGTCGCACTGGACTTCGGACGCAAGATCGCCGAGGGAACGCCGGCCCAGGTGCAGAGCAACCCGGAGCTGATCCGCGCCTACCTGGGAGTGGCGGGTTGATGGCCGCGTTGCTGGAGGTGAAAGAACTGAACGCGGGTTATGGGTCAACGCAGGTGCTGCACGGAATAGGGCTGGAGGTGGCCGAAGGCGGCATCACCACGGTCCTGGGCGCGAACGGCGCCGGCAAAACTACGCTGCTGCGCGCGCTCTGCGGGATGATCAGGTCCAGCGGCCAAGTGCGCTTGCACGGCCAAGTCATCAGCGGCCGCGCCACGGAAGACATTGTGCGTCAAGGTGTGGCGCATGTTCCCGACGGCCGCGGTACCTTCCTCGACCTGACGACAGAGGAGAATCTTAAGCTTGGCGCCTACACGCGCAAGGACAAGAAACGTGTGGCCGAAGACTTCGAACGGCTTTTCGGTTACTTCCCGCGGCTGCGTGAGCGGCGTCACCAGCAGGCGGGGACGCTATCGGGCGGCGAGCAGCAGATGCTCGCCCTGTCGCGCGCGCTCATGCTGCGGCCGCGGCTGCTACTCCTGGACGAGCCATCCTTCGGGCTGGCGCCGTTGGTCGTGCAGGATATCTTCCGCATCATGCGTCGCATCAATCAAGAGGAGGGCGTGAGCATGCTGCTGGTCGAGCAGAACGCAACCCTGGCGCTGGACCTGGCCGACCACGTGTACCTGCTGGAGACCGGGCGGGTCGTGGTGTCGGGGCCTTCGTCGGTGATCCGCAATGACGAAGCAGTGCGTAGATCCTACCTTGGCTATTGACTTCGAGCTCTCTCAATGTTCAAGGAATACGACCAATATGACGCGGTAGGGCTGGCGCAGCTGGTGCGTAACGGCGAAGTGACGCCCGAGCAGCTGCTGGACGAGGCCATCGCGCGTGTGGAGCAACGTGATTCGGCGCTCAACGCGGTGGTCAACAAGCTCTACGACTACGCGCGCGATGCGATCCGGGCTGGGCTCGCCGACGGGCCCTTGCGCGGCGTACCGTTTCTGTTGAAGGATCTGCACGCGTTGTGCAGCGGCGCCGTTACGAGCAACGGCAGCCGTTTCTTCAAGGATAACGTAGCCGACCACGACACTGAGCTTGTCGCACGATACAAGCGAGGCGGGCTGGTCATCTTCGGCAAGACCAACACGCCGGAGTTCGGTCTGACGATCACCACCGAGCCGGTGCTCTTCGGTCCGACGAGAAACCCGTGGAATCGCGATCACATGGCAGGCGGCTCGAGCGGCGGCGCGGCGGCAGCGGTCGCGGCAGATCTGGTGCCGATGGCCCATGCGTCCGACGGCGGTGGCTCGATCCGCATTCCTTCATCCTGCTGCGGAGTGTTCGGGCTCAAGCCCACGCGCGGGCGCAACCCGCCGGGGCCCGACCGCGGCGAGGGCTGGTCGGGAATGAGCACTGAGCACGTGGTGACGCGCAGCGTGCGCGACAGCGCCGCTGTTTTGGACCTCACCAGCGGGCCGGAGCCGGGCGCACCGTATTTCGCTATGCCGCCCGGCCGGCCGTATGCCAGCGAAGTGGGTGCCGATCCGGGCCGGCTGCGCATTGCCTTTGCCACGCATACCCCGGCCGGAGAAAAGGTCGCTCCGGAGTGCGAGCAGGCCGTGACGGAAACCGTGCGATTGCTGGAAGGGCTGGGCCACCGCATCGAGCAGGCTAAGCTGGATTTCGTCCCCGAGGAGTTGGGGCCCGGATTCCGGACTGTCATCGCCGGCAACACGCGTGTCGCGATTGAGAACTACGCGGCGAAGCTCGGCCGAAAGCCGTCTGCGGAGGCGTTCGAGAGGGTCACCTGGCTGATGTACGAGCTGGGCGCAGCGGCGACCGCCGCAGAGTACGCGCGCGCCGTTCAGACCATCCATCGTACGGGTCGAATGGTGGCGCAATTTTTCGAGCGCTGCGATTTGCTGCTCACTCCCACGCTACCACGTCCGCCCGAGAAGCTCGGCGTGTTCGACATGAATACCGAGAATACCGAAGGCTACGGCCGTGCAGTAGCGCTGTTTACGGCGTTCACAGCACCGTTCAACGCCAGCGGCAACCCGGCGATGTCGGTTCCGCTGCACTGGACCTCGGATGGGCTGCCGATCGGCGTGCAGTTTGCAGGACGCTACGGCGACGAGGCAACGCTGCTGCGCCTTGCCGCGCAACTGGAAGGGGCCCGACCCTGGTTTCAACGCCGTCCATCGATAACGAACTAAAGCCAAAACTATGGAACCGCTGCTGCATCAAATCCTATCGGGACTGGCTACCGGGGGTATCTACGCGAGCCTTGCGCTCGCGCTGGTGATGATCTACCAGTCGACCAACCACATCAATTTCGCTCAGGGCGAGATGGCGATGTTCTCTACCTATCTGGCCTGGGCGATGATCAACGCCGGTATCCCTTACTGGGGGGCCTTCCTGCTGACGGTTGCGCTCTCTTTTCTCGCCGGGGTCGTGATCGAGCGCGTGATCATTCGGCCAGTGGAGAGTGCGCCGGTGCTGTCCGTAGTCGTCGTCTTCATCGCGCTGCTGTTTATTTTCAACAGCGTCGCGGGCTGGATTTTCACTTACACCATCAAGACCTTTCCAAGCCCCTTCCCCGAGCAGCCGCTGTTCGGCAATCGCTTCATCTCCTCGCACGAGCTGGGAGCGATCGGCATTACGCTTACGGTGCTGGTGCTGCTCTACGCATTCTTCCGCTTTACACCGCTCGGGCTGGCGATGCGCGCAGCGGCGCAGAACCACGTGTCCAGCCGTCTAGTCGGGATCCGCGTCGGCTGGATGCTCGCTTTGGGCTGGGGTCTCGCGGCCTCGGTGGGCGCGATTGCGGGCATGCTCGTGGCGCCCATCATCTATCTC
>JBGPPC010000340.1:0-3441 GCA_041488355.1 Gammaproteobacteria bacterium | reverse complement strand
TCGACGACCGCCGCACCAGCGCCACCCAAATCGAGGATAGCGGCATCGAGAGAAAGATCGGCAATCGGATCGAAGAGAAATTCGGCACCGAAGTTCACTACGACGTTGTGAGCTACAACCGCTACGTCGTACTGATGGGCGAAGCTCCGACCCAGCAGGCAAAGGATGAAATCGGGGCGCTCGCACTAGGGGTCCAGAATGTGCGTAATGTCCAGAACGAGATGGTCGTCGGCCCGGCTACCTCGAGCGGCACACGCGCCAACGACGCCTACCTGACCAGCAAAGTGAAGACCCGTCTCGCGACCGCGAGCAAAGTGAGCCCCGCCCGCATCAAGGTCGTGACTGAAGACAGCGTGGTCTATCTGATGGGGCTGGTGACACACAAAGAAGCCGACGAGGCAACGGAGATCGCCAGCACTACCGGCGGGGTGCGGAAAGTCGTGAAAGTATTCGAGTATACCGACTGAACACGGCGCGCTTCCACGCGTAAGCTGGGAGCCACAGAGAGGGGCTGCAGAGCCTCAGCCCCGCGTCTTGCCGTAAAGCTTCAGCACCGCCCTGCGAGCATCCGCGTGGTTCACGACCGGCGCCGGATAGTCTTTGCCTACCAACACCCCGCAATCCCGTTGGTCCGCTGCGCTCATCTTCCATGGGGCATGAATATGGGAGGCTGGCACCGTTCTCAACTCAGGCACGTACTGCCGTATGAACTTCCCTTCGGGGTCGAACCTCTCGGACTGAGTCACGGGGTTAAAGATCCGGAAATAGGGCTGCGCATCGCATCCGGTCGAAGCCGCCCACTGCCACCCTCCGTTATTGGCCGCCAGGTCGTAGTCATTCAGATGAAGCGCGAAGTAGCGCTCGCCCCAGCGCCAATCTACACGCAGATCCTTCACCAGAAAAGACGCAGCCGCCATGCGCAGGCGGTTGTGCATGTAGCCGGTCCCGTTGATCTGACGCATCGCGGCATCCACTAAGGGGTATCCGGTACGTCCCTGGCACCAGGCCAGGAACCAATCCTCCCGATTGGGAAAGCGGATACCGTCAAACTGCGCATGAAACGCATGGCTCACGACCCGCGGATGATGATGCAGGATCATGAAGTAGGCGCGCCAGATAAGTTCCGATAGCCAGGTGCTTGCGCCCGGCCCATCACGCGAAAGCGCGGCAGCTACCAGTTCACGGATCGACACGGTCCCCAGCCGCAGGTGGACAGAGAGGTAGGATGGACCTTTGAGAGCAGGATAGTCGCGCCGCTCATGATAGCGGTCCATGCGGGACAGGAAATCGCGGAACCAGGTCCGGCCACCGGACGTGCCCGTCGGCAGACGAAGTTCTCCCAGGTTACTACGCTCGAACCCCATTTCCCCCAGAGTCGGAATACCTCCCGAGGGCGAACGAGCCAGTGATGCGGCGTACTTTTCCACTGGATAAGCGGTCGCTTAAAAGGGCGCGAGTCGCTGGAGCCACGCGTTCCGATAGGCCGTGAAGATGCTGAATGGGCGGCCGTCGCGCGTCAGCACCTCGTCCTTCTCGAACACTACCTGATCCTTGAACGTACGCAGCGCGATCCCGTGATTCACCAGGGCACGTTCGACGGCAAGGTCACGCTCTACTGCATCCGGCTCGTAGTCGTGGTTGGTGTAGACCGCTTGGACATGAAGCGCAGCCGCCAATCTCGGCACTTCGTTGCGCATGCGGCCATGCAGGACACTGAGCCCCCCGCCCAGACGTCGGAGCGCCGCGCGCAACTCCGAGATGCTGTCCCAGATGAACTCTACGCGTCGGTCTTGACGCGGCAGGGACTGAAGGAGTTCGGTGTCAAAGACAGACGCGCAGTGCACAGCACGGCTATCCTTGAGCGCGTGATACAAGGCGGCGTGGTCGTGAGCGCGCAAGTCTCGGCGGAACCAGACTAAGATGCGCTCGCAGCGTCGCTCGCCCATATGAGAACTCAGCGTGCGTGCTAACGCTAAGGATCGCGTCAGGAGCTCAGGCGCGCTCGAGCGTCTAGGTCTTCGCGATGCGCGCCCGACACAATCGAGCAACAACCCCTCGTCGCTATCGAGCGACTCGGCGGGTGAACGAAGGTGCGGCCGTTCGGCCGTTGAGCGGTGTGCTAATTCGCGTGGGTACGCAGACCCGACCAAGGCATCAGCGTGAACTTGCCGTTGTCCTCGGTCACGCGCGCGTGAAAGGAAAGGTACTCGTCGATGCTGCGGTTCTGAGCATCGCTCACTTCGTTGTGTGTGACGTCTTCTGCAGACGCGTTGCTGCGCCCGGGAGCCGCGACCCGCTGCGGCGTCCCGTACGCAGCATTCTCACATTCCGGGTAACCGGTCAGCGGCGAACCCTTTCCTGGCGACGCGGGACCCGCGCTGGCAATCGATGTCACCAGCAAGAGACTGGCACCAAGCAACACTTCTCTTATCTTCGCCATCGTGTTTGTCCTACTCGATTGCACGGAGCTGGGTTGAGAATAGCCAGTCAACGCTTCACTGTCAAACTTATGTCGATTGCTTACATCTCGTTTCGCTTGCTCGGAGTCCTAAGTGTGAGACGAATGCGGCGCCGACGAGCTATCATCATAGTTGATGTCCACTTCCAACCTTTCCGATACCGAGACGCGTGGATTCGAGCGCAAGATTTGCGCGCCCGAGCGGCTGGCTTTGTGCCTACCAGAGTTGGCGCGGGCCTTGGTCTTCACCAACGGGTGCTTCGACATCCTCCATCGCGGTCATGTGACCTACCTCGCACAAGCGCGCGCGCGGGGCGCGAGCCTTCTCGTTGCGCTCAACACCGATGCCTCGGTGCGACGGCTGGGTAAGGCCGGGAACCGACCCATCAACCCTCTTGAGGACCGCTTAGCGGTCGTGGCCGCGCTCGAGGCAGTGGACTTGGTAACTTGGTTCGACGGTGACACGCCGCTGGAATTGATACTGCTCACGCGCCCGGACATCCTGGTCAAGGGCGGGGACTGGCCAGTGGATAGGATCGTCGGTGCCACGGAAGTGCTCTCATGGGGAGGGCAGGTCTACTCGATCCCATTCCTGTTCGATCGCTCCACCAGTGGCATGCTGGCCCGCATCCGAAGCGGCAGCTAGCGAAGTCTGTTCTCACCACCAGAGGATCGGTTCGCATGCCGCAGCAGCGGCGTCGCGCCTAAAATTCCTTTGCGTGCCGGCACACAGTCAGCGGCGGTTCGTCTCGCACTGCTGCCCCTAAAGGCGATGTCAAAGCGCACCGTTAATCCGCCTGACGGCGGCGAACGGTTTTTCGCCGCCCGGCCCAAAGTGTCAAAGACGAGAACAGACGCTGCCGTGGCAGCCGGCATGACGGCGATAGAAACCCGGGAGTTTCAATACTCCTACAAGGACTTCCAGAGGATCCGCCGGCTGATTCACGAGCGTGCCGGAATCTCGCTGTCGGAGGCCAAGCAGG
>JBGPPC010000339.1:0-3455 GCA_041488355.1 Gammaproteobacteria bacterium | reverse complement strand
GGCCGGGCGGGAGCTGCCCAGGTCGTTCCGGGGGAACAGCGGTACTCAACAGCGATGATGAGCAGTTCGGGACTACGGCTCGCCAAACAACCGCGGATCGCTTCGGAAACGCTCTTTATCCCAGGACTGAATGTTGCACTGGCTGCTGAGTCCAGACCGCCAACAAGGACTGGCGCTAGGCCTTTTTGACCAGTTTCTGATAGGCCATTTCGACGTTCAGACCGATACGATCCCGGTACTGGCCGAGCGGATATTTCGACATGCCCGGTTCGTACTTGGGCGCCAGCCGCTCCGCGATCTCACGTTTCATCTCATCGAGCCCCGCCCCATCTGCGGCCGCCTGTTTGACCGCGGAAACGAGGTCGGTCAGATACCCTCGGAAGAACGCCAGATGATCCTTGGACACCACTTCCCCATGACCGGGGATGACGCGTGTGAAGTCGAACTTCTCCAGCGCGTTCAGGGTTTGCACCCAGTCCTCTGGGTAGCCATCGTTGAGAAACGGCATCCAGTCGATCAACGCATCTCCGCTTGCCACTACTTTTTCCTTGGGGAGGTAGATGAACACGTCGCCATCCGTGTGGCCTCGCCCTAGCAACAACAACTGGATTTCGCGTCCCTGTTCGTTGAGCGTCATCGAGGTCGCCACCGTGCGGGTTGGCAGTGTCGGTTTCATCGCCCGCAACTCTTCGAGGTAGCTCTCCGTTTGCCTGAGATTCCCTTCAAGGCGGGCCTTCTGGTCGGCGCTTGTGGAGCGGGCGATATCCTCCTTCAGCTTGTCTATCTCTTTCGGCACACTCGCCAGTTGCTTGTCGATGTAGGGGATGCCACCGACGCCGGCGTCGGGATTGGTCAGATTTTCACGCGTGCGTTGGGACGCGATGATCTCCAGATCGGGAAACGCTTCCGCGTAGACCTGGTTGCCTTGCCAATGATCCCAGTGGAAATGCGTATTGATGATCTTGCGGATCGGCTGTTGCGTGATTGCCTGGATCTGTTTGTACAACGCATAGGCGGCAGAGGGCTTGGAGTGGGAGTCGACCACGACGACGCCATCGTCGGTGAGAATCACGGCCGCGTTGCTGTTGACTTTGTAGCGCGGCGCGGCGATGGCAGCATAAACGCCGTCCGCCACCGGCTTCAGTTCGAACAGCTCCTCGCGGGACGTCGGTGCATCGGCCGCATAGACGCAGCAAGGGTCGAGATTTTCGAAAGTCTGGATGGCGGCAACCGCCACGCCTGTCCGGGTCAGGAATTGGCGACGTGTCCATGACGAGCTCATGCGTTTACCTCCTCCTAAGACCTGGCGTATGGATGTGTTGGAACAGCTTCTACAGAATAACTGCTCATGGCGCGCGGTGTTCGGACAGCACACAAAGCCCGGATCGGCATGATCCCCTCGCGCTTCTATACTGCATTGCGCTTCCCAGCGTCAAGCCACAAACCCCATGTGTGCCTGCACTGTCCATCGACACCGTATGGAGCGATTGCTGCGCAGCAAGGGCAGCCCGCCAATCGGAAGGCAACCGTTTCGCGCGCTTGCCTCCGGTGCGATACGATGGGCGCTTGACTACAGCGCCGGCAATCGCGGTCGGCGTTGTTCGATAGAGCAGCAGGGCCGACTTCAAGGAGACTGAAAAATGGCGTCGAACGACAAGGTTGCGATCGTCACGGGGGCAGGGACCGGCATCGGTAAAGCTGTCTCGACCGCGTTGCTGAAGGAGGGATATAGGGTGGCTCTTGCCGGACGCCGTAAGGAGCCTCTGGACAAAGCCGTCGGGGAGGCAGGCGCTGGCGCCCGTGCACTGGCTGTTCCCACCGACGTGTCCGACCCGCAGTCGGTGCGAGCGCTATTCGCGAAAACAAAGGAGGCTTTCGGGCGTCTCGACTTGTTGTTCAACAACGCGGGCGTCGGTGCACCGGGCGTGCCGCTGGAAGAGCTGACCTTCGATCAGTGGAGAGCCGTGGTGGACATCAATCTCACCGGGGTGTTCCTATGCACCCAGGAGGCAATCAAGCTCATGAAGAGCCAAGACCCCCGAGGCGGGCGCATCATCAACAACGGGTCGATTTCGGCGCACGCCCCGCGCCCCAACTCGGCTCCCTACACGTCGACCAAACACGCTGTGACCGGGCTCACCAAGTCCACCGCTCTGGACGGGCGCAAGTACGATATCGCTTGCGGCCAGATCGACATCGGCAATGCTCACACCGAGCTGGCGGCGAGGATGGCTAACGGTGTACCGCAAGCGAACGGCTCGATAGCCGTCGAACCGCTCATGGACGTCAACCATGTTGCGAGCGCCGTGCTCTACATGGCGAGTCTTCCGCTCGACGCCAACGTGCAGTTCATGACGATCATGGCGACCAAAATGCCATTCGTCGGCCGCGGGTGAGAGTCAGACGGTTCGCGGTGTACCAACCGGCCGCAGGTCGCGACGGGTTTGGGTTACGGCCGCCGCTCGACCCGAGCAGCGGCTTGCGGGACTAATCGGCGCTTCGCGCGAGTACCAGGTTGAACACCGACGAGTCGATCGGCACCAGTGCGCGCAGGCGCTCATCGACGACGATGTGCACACGGTCCCCATACCGGGCCAGCCGACGCAGCAGCTCCTGGAACGGGGCGAGCTGATGCGCCTGGAATGCATCGACGCGCAGCGTGACGCTGGCGCGCGTGTGCTTGAGCAGGCGCTCTAAGCCGGGTGCAGCGCGTCTGAAGAAGGATCCGTCGAGCCGGCCCTTCAGGCAAACGGCCAAGTCCGGGGCGCTGGTCTGCTGCAGGTTCAACGTCACGTCCCCAGTAGCCACGTACCCCCCGATGGCGCTGCGTACGAAGTCCACGCGGCGCTCCACCGAGCTCGCCTCAGCCTGCTCGACTATCAGGCGTCGCTCCGCGAACTCCCGCATGGACAGCGCCGCGATCCAATCCGAGATAACCGTCGGCAAGAGAGACGGACGCAATGGCAGGGTGCGTAGGAAGTGCCAGACCCGGGTCGGGCCTCCGGGCAAGATGCCCTTCCACACCAGGCGCCCGACGATCGCGAGCCCTTGACGCCTGGAGTAACCGCCGCCGTACACCGGAGGGCCGAGGAAGCGCAGCTTGTTGCGCAGCCGCAGCGAGATCTCGCGGTCCGTCAATAAGCGCTTGTAGAGTGCGATGTACTCGTCGACCATCGCGTCGTAAGGCATGTTCTTGGGGATGACGTTGGTGCTCGGCCGCGTGTTCTCGTGCACGTCTTCCAACGTGCTCAGCCGGCCAGCCTTCTTCAGGCGGTCGTAGAGCGGCGTCTTGGGCAACGCCGTGAGCAGCCCGATCATGGCCGACTGGATACCCGCGTCCGTGATGAACTGGTACTGCTGCTCGAAGGTCTTCAACGTGTCGTTGTCGAAGCCGATAATGAACCCGGCCAGCACCTCGATACCGTAGGAGTAGATACGGCGGACTGAAACGAGCG
>JBGPPC010000338.1:0-3479 GCA_041488355.1 Gammaproteobacteria bacterium | reverse complement strand
TATTAGGTCAACGCGATGAGGTTACGCCGCCGTGACCTTCAAGGCGTTAGACTGGCGCTGCAGCATGAGCGAAGTGCTCAGCTCTGAACTCCATATCGCACTTCTGGCCATGCCTAGATCTGGTTCCAGAAGTCACCAAAAGACCAGACCAGTTTGCAGCCAGTGCGCAAGCGATGTTCTATTCAACTTAGAGAGCGTCGTTTGCTTGACGCTGGCCAAAGGGGTCTCCAGCGACGCCTGCAGGAAACGGAAAGAGGCCACGATGACAAAGAAGCAGCAGAGCTTGAAACCGAGGGGCGTGCTCAAGGACGAGCGTTTGCGGCTGAGCGAAGAGCGCAACGCGCGGCTGCAGGCTTTCCTAAACAACAGCCCCTCACTTATGTTCATCAAGGATCTGCAGGGCCGCTACTTGTACGTCAACGAACGGTTTACGCAGGCCTTCGGGGTGGAACGCAAAGACATCATTTCTCACACCGACTCAGAGATCTTCTCAGCTGAACTTGCAGCGCAGTTCCTGGCAAACGACGTCAAGGTGCTCATGGGCGGCGTCGGAATCGAGTTCGAGGAAATCGCTCGTTACGGCGATGGTTTGTTGCACACCAGCATCGTCCACAAGTTCCCTCTGCTCGACAGCCAGGGGCAGGTCACCGCCCTTGGAGGCATCGTTACCGACATCACTGAGCGCAAGCGCTTGGAGGAGATGGTCAGGCAGAAAAATGTTCAGCTCGGCAGAGCCATTCAAGCGGAGGCAGCGCTTCGGGAACGCCAGGAGCATCTCAACTTTGTCGCAACCCACGATCCCCTGACCGGGCTTCCCAATCGCGCGCTCCTACGTGAGCGGGCGGAGCATGCCATTGCCGTCTCCCGGCGATCCGGGCGCCTGCTCGCATTGCTTTTCATTGATCTTGATCGATTCAAGACGGTCAACGATAGCCTAGGGCATGCCGCTGGTGACGACCTGCTGCGGGAAGTCGCGACCCGCTTGTCGGGGTGTCTCCGCGAAGTCGACATGATCGCGCGTCATGGAGGAGACGAATTTGTGGTGCTCCTAGAGGATATTGAGAGGCAGGAGGAGGTCGAGCAAGTCACCGACAGGATGCGGGAGGTGCTGGCCGAACCGCTGGCGATCGAGGGACAGGAGGTAAATGTGACGAGCAGCATCGGCGTGGCGCTGTATCCGCGCGACGGCGAGGCGGCCGCCCCGCTGCTTCGAAAGGCTGACCTGGCGATGTATCGGGCGAAGGACCTGGGCCGGAACACCGTTCAGTTCTACGCACCGGATCTGGACCCCCAGGCCACAGTACGTTAGCCACTCGAGATGTTGTGCGTTCCACGAAGTCAGGCTAGGTCACGTGGTGAAGAAATCGCCACCTAGCGGAAAGGAACTGGAGATCGCTCTTCTCCAATTCCTGCGTGAGAATCACTTCATCGGTGCGGAATACGTCAGCGTGTTGTCGTTGGTCCGAAGCCGACGCCTGTCTATATCCATCGCCAAGTATCCGAATTTCTACCATTCAAGCGCTTAGTGGCTGGCATTGACATTCGCGTCTAGAATGTCGCTCGAGGAGGCCCGTCTTACGCGGTGATCTAATGACAACCAGCACGTTGACGGATTACTTTGCCTGCGGCCACGCGGCTAGCACCAACTGGCGTGCGGCGGCGGAGGCTGCGCTCGCGCAATGCGGGTCGGGGGTACGCGGCGCCACCTTGGGCTTTGTCTACGCGACGGACGCGTTCGTCGAAGAATACGCCGATATCGTTGAGTTCCTGCGCCGCCGCACCGGCATCACGCATTGGGTGGGAACGGTAGGCCTGGGGATCTGTGCCAGCGGGCGCGAATATTTGGATGAGCCCGCGATCGCGCTGCTGTGCTGCAGCTTCCCGGCAGACGCCTTCCGCATCTTCTCCGGCCTCAAGGTGCCGCGCGACATCGGCAAAGCGAAATTGCAGTGGGCTGGGGGGCCGGCTGCTTTCGCCGTCGTGCACGCCGACCCGGCTACGCAGTCCCTGACGTCGCTGGTGCGGGAGTTCGCCTCGCGCACCGAAAGCGGATTCATCGTCGGGGGCCTGACCAGCTCGCGTGGACGGGCGGTGCAGTATGCCGACGGGGTGACCGACAGCGGACTTTCCGGCGTGGTCTTTTCCGACGAGGTCGTGGTCGCCACGCGGTTGACCCAGGGCTGTGCGCCGGTAGGTCCGAAGCACGTGGTCACCGACGCGCGCCAGAACATCATCGTCAGCCTGGATGGGCGGCCAGCCCTCGACGTGTTCCGGGAAGACATTGGAAGCGAGCTCTCCGGCAACCTTACCTTGGTTGCAGGGCGGATCTTCGCAGCACTGCCGATTGAAGGGAGCGATACCAGTGACTATCTGGTGCGCAACCTGGTGGGGCTCGACACCGGGCACAAGCTGGTAGCCGTGGGCGAAGTGGTGCGCCCCGGGCGCAGCATCATGTTCTGCCGGCGCGACCGCGGCAGCGCCAGCGACGATCTCGACCGCATGCTGACCAGCATCCGCAGCGGGCTGTTTCGTGAGCCCAAGGGCGGGGTGTACTTCTCCTGCGTGGGGCGCGGCGCCAGCCTGTTCGGCGAGAACTCAGAGGAGCTGCGCATCATTCGCGACCGGCTGGGAGAAGTGCCAATCGTGGGCTTCTTCTGCAACGGCGAGATCTCCCACAATCGGCTGTATGGGTATACCGGGGTCTTGACGCTGTTCATGTGATGTAAGTCATGCGCAATCTCGGGTTCACCTGGCTCGACGTGGTTGCGCTGCTGTGGTTTTTCGCCGGATGGGTAGGCTATTCCGTCTTTGCCATCCAGCACGGGAAACACGTCCCCAGCCTGCTGTCGGCGATGGCCCAATACCGGCGCGACTGGTGGGTGCGCATGATGGAGCGCGAGCTGCGCATGATCGATACGTCGATCATCACCAATCTGTCGAACAGCTCCACGTTCTTCGCCTCTACCACGCTGCTGATCCTGGGTGGCTTGTTCGCGCTGCTAGGCACAACGGAAAGACTATCGGCGGTGGTCGGCGGGCTACCCTTCAACCGGCAGACCCCGGATACGGTCTGGGAGCTGAAGATCCTGCTGCTGGTGGCGATCTTCATCTACGCATTTTTCAAGTTCACCTGGTCGCTGCGCCAGTTCAACATAGCGGCCGTGCTGGTCGGAGCGGCACCGCCGGTGCCGGCGCGCGCCGAGGACGAGTCGGAGTTCATCGACAAGGCTTGGCGCGTGAGCCACTACGGCGCCGAGCATTTCAACTACGGGTTGCGCGCCTACTACTTCGCCATGGCAGCAATAGCCTGGCTTCTCAACGGGTGGTTGTTCATGGGGAGTACCGCATGGGTAGTGTTCGTGCTCTACTGGCGCGAGTTCCGCTCCGAGGCGCTGACGAGTATCAAGCGGCCGTGACGTAAACCCACGCCGTCATCCCGGCCTCGTCACCCCGGAAGGCAGTAGTCCGGGGCGGGATGC
>JBGPPC010000337.1:0-3493 GCA_041488355.1 Gammaproteobacteria bacterium | reverse complement strand
TGGATGTCGCCGGACAAGAGCAGGCCGATGTTCTTGATGACCAGCTTGCCTTTGGGGGTTGTGGTTGCATCGACTGCCATGGTTACCTCCGTGATTCACACGCTCAAATATTCCTTCATCACCCGATCATCGCGTGCGAGCTCTGTCATTGTTCCCTCGTATCTCACTTGTCCCTTTTCGATCACGTAGACGCGGTCGCACACCAGTTTGGCGAAATGGAGGTTCTGCTCGGACAGCAGCACGCTTAAGCCTTCCTTCTTTAATTCCAGAATCATGTTGGCCATGTCCTCGACGATCTTGGGAGCGATGCCCTCTGAAGGCTCATCCAGCAGCACCAGGAACGGATTGCCCATCAGCGTGCGCGCCACCGTCAGCATCTGCTGCTCGCCTCCACTCATGCGACCACCCAAACGATCAGGCATCTCGCCCAGGTTGGGAAAGATGCGAAACAGCCTCTCCGGCGTCCACGCAGGCGTGTCTAGACGCGGGGGCTGGCGCCCCACTTCGAGGTTTTCCATGACCGTGAGCTCGCTGAAGATGCGCCGTTCCTCGGGAACGTAGCCCAACCCCAGGCGCGCGATCTGGAACGGCTCGAGCCCGCGCAAGCTCCGATCATGGAACACTACCTCCCCTTCCAGGCGCTCCATCAATCCCATGACGGCCTTGAAGGTGGTGGATTTCCCGGCGCCGTTGCGGCCCATCAGCGCCACGACTTCGCCGCGCCCCACCTCGACGCTGACATCGAACAGGATCTGCGCGCGAGCGTACCAGGCCTTCAGACCCCGCACACCAAGCAGCGCGCCGCTCATGCTGTCGCGGCCTGGGAGGCAAAGCTGAGGCCGGTCCCGAGGTACACCTTCTGCACTTCCGGATCCTCGCGCACCTGCGTCGGTGTGCCTTGCGCAATGATGCGCCCGCGCGCCATCACCAGCACCCGCTGCGCATAGGTAAACACGACATCCATGCTGTGCTCGGTGAACAGGACGCCGAGGCCTCTCTCCCGGGTGAGCATCGCGGTAAGCGCCATCAACTCGTTGCGCTCTCCGGGTCCCATGCCGGCGGTGGGTTCGTCCATGAGCAGCAACTGCGGCTCGCTCGCCAGCGCCATCGCGAGCTCGACACGCTTGAGATCACCGTACGCTAGCAGGCTGCAGGGCCGCTGGGCCTGGTCGGCCATACCCACACGCTCGAGCAGAGCCAGCGCCTCAGCCCGAAACTGACTCGCCGCCGGTCGCCATATTCCGTACAGGCGACGCGCACGTGACAGCAGCACGAGCTGCACATTCTCCCGCACCGTCATCGAGCCATAAGTCTCCGTAACCTGGAACGTGCGTCCGACGCCAAGACGCCAGATTTCGCGCGGCTCCCTGCCCGTGATGTCCCGGCCCGCGAGCGACACGCTACCTGCCTCGGGACGAAGCTGGCCGTTGAGCAGATTGAAGCAGGTGGACTTGCCGGCGCCGTTGGGTCCGATCAACGCGAGTAGTTCACCAGCGGCCAGCTCGAACGAGATGCCGGCCACCGCCTGTACTCCGCCGAAGGATTTGGTGAGATTCTTGACTACCAGAAGAGGCATCGTGGAAGGCCGTGACTCGTGACTCGTCATTCGTGCCTACATGCACAGCTTCTTGAGCTGAAAACAAAGTTCCGCGCTTTCTTCACTTTTTCTCCGTACCGCCTCGTGAAAGCTTCTGGAACGCACCGACGATACCCTCGGGGAACGCTAGCACCAGGAGCAGGATGACGCCGCCAAGGATGATGCGCCAGTACTCCGTCGAGCGCATGATTTCGGTCTGCAGGAAGTGATAGGCCGCCGCGCCGACTACCGGTCCACTCAGAGTGTCGAGGCCACCGAGGAGCACCATCACGAGGGCATCGATGGATTGCGGAATGGACAGCACATTGGGGAATACGCTGCCCTTGTGAAAAGTGTGCAGCGCGCCGGCCAAGCCGGCGAATCCGCCAGCAAGCGCGAAGGCCAGCCATTGCTGCCGGCGCACTCCGATGCCGGTAGCCTCGGCACGCAACGTGGAGTCGCGCGCGGCGCGCAGCGCATAACCGAAGGGAGCGAACACGGCGCGCCGCAGGATCATGAGGCTGGTTACGCACAAAGCCAGCGTCAGATAGTAGTAGCGCGCTGGAGTTGCGACCCAGGCCGAGGGCCACACACCGAGAATCCCGTTGTCGCCTCCGGTCCAGGTGGACTGGAATGCCACCGACCATAGGATCTGTGCGAAGGCCAACGTCAGCATGGCGAGATAGACGCCTGTGAGTCGGGTGCAGAACCAGCCGACGATCAACGCCACAGCCGCGGCCATGAGGGGCGCTGCCACGAGCCCACCTGCCATGGGGACGGCAAATTTGGTGAACAGCAGCGCACAGGCGTATGCACCGACTCCGAACCAGGCGGCATGGCCGAAGGAGACCATGCCACCGATACCCAGGATGAAGTGCAGGCTGGCAGCGAACAGAGCCAGAATCAGGATCTCGGTCAGCAGGAGTTGAGCGTACTCGCTGGCAAATACCGGCACCAGTGCGAGCACCACCAGCCCCGCAAGCGCAGCTTGCCGCAGGCGCATGCCAGCGAGCTGCAAGTTGATGTCCGAAACGTGCGCGGTGCCGCGGGCCTCCCGCCGGGCTTTGCCGAGGAGTCCATAAGGACGGACCACGAGCACCACTGCCATGACCAGAAATGTCAGCACCAGCGTCAACTGCGGAAAGATCAGGATCCCGAACGCAGAGATCTCGCCAACCAGCAACGCCGCGAGAAACGCGCCGGTCACGCTGCCCATCCCTCCGATCACGACGACGACGAAAGCCTCGACGATGATGTTGATATCCATCTGCAGGTTCACCGCTTCCTTCGGGATCTGCAGCGCGCCACCCAGACCTGCGAGGACGGAGCCGAGGAATACCACGCTGGTGAACAGCCAGCGCTGGTTGACGCCCAGCGCTCCGGTCATCTCGCGGTCCTCGGTTGCGGCACGTACCAAGGTGCCCCAGCGGGTGCGATGGAAGAGCCACCAGAGTGCGCCCAGCACGATTGGGCCCAGACAGATCAACAGCAGGTGATATTGCGGGAATCGTTGGCCAAAGATCTCGACCACGCCCTTGAAACCGGGAGCGCGGGGACTCAGCAAATCTTCCCGCCCCCAGATCGCGAGCGCCGCATCCTGGACCACCAGCACTACGCCGAACGTGGCCAACAGCTGATACAGCTCGGGCGCACGATAGACCCGCCGCAACAGCACAAGCTCCATCAGCACGCCGAGAACCCCGACCGCCAACGCAGCCAACACGATGCCGCTCCAGAACCCCAGAGGCGCACCGAGCCGGGCCATCAGGAACTGGGAGAAGCTGTAAGCCGCGTACGCCCCGAGCATGTAGAACGAGCCATGCGCGAAGTTGACGATGCGGGTTACGCCGAAGATGATGGACAGTCCGCTCGCGACCAGGAATAGCGTCGCCGCGTGCGACAGACCGCCCAGGGCCT
>JBGPPC010000336.1:0-3537 GCA_041488355.1 Gammaproteobacteria bacterium | reverse complement strand
GGGCTGGACATGGTAACGGACGCCGGCGCTTTCGCCGCCACGCCTCATCGCTTGCCTGTAGGGCTCTTCAGGTACTTGAAGAAATCGGAACTGGGGTCCAGCACCATCACGTCGCTCTTAGTCTTGAGGCTCTGGCGGTAGGCCTCGAGGCTGCGGTAAAAGGAGTAGAACTCGGGGTTTTGCTGAAATGCCTGAGCGTAGGTCGCGGCGGCCCGCGCGTCGCCCTGACCTTTGATGCGCTGGGCGTCGCGGTAAGCCTCTGCAACAATCACCTCGCGCTGCCGGTCGGCATCGGCGCGGATCTTTTCGCTCTCGGCGAAACCGAGGGAGCGCAGCTCGTTGGCCACGCGCTTGCGCTCCGCCTCCATGCGCCGGTAGACCGCCTCGCTCACCTCGAGCGGCAGATCCACGCGCTTGAGGCGCACGTCCAGTACTTGCACCCCGATCTTGCGCGCGTCGGTGTCGACCTTCTCGCGCATGAGATCCATGATGCTCTCGCGCTCGCCCGAGACCACCTCGTGGATGGTGCGCTTGCCGAACTCCGCGCGCATATTGTCGTTGACCGTCTGCGCCAGGCGGATGCGCGCGCGCGTTTCGTCTCCGCCGACGCTGATGTAGTACAGCACCACGTCCACGATGCGCCACTTGACGAAGGAGTCCACCAAGAGGTTCTTCTTCTCCGAGGTGATGTAGCGTTCCGGCTCGTCCGGGTCCATCGTGAGGATGCGCACGTCGAAGAAGCGCACGTTATCCAGCAGAGGCACCTTGAGGAACAGCCCCGGCTTGGTGATCACCTGCACCGGCTCGCCCAGCCGGAACACGATCGCGTTCTGGCGCTGGTCGACGGTGAACAACGCCAGGCTCGCCACCACCAGGATGACTACCAGGACGATCAGCACCGTGCTCACGCTGCGATTCACGGGCGCGGCTCCCGGTCACGGCTGCGGAACGCGTCGCGCGGGCGCGAGTCGACCGTCGGAGGGGCCTGCGACTGCATCTCGGGCGCGACCGAGCGCTCCCCATTATCCGGTGGCGCGCTCGCGCCGGCAGCCGACAGCTGCAACAGCTTGTCCAACGGCAGGTATAGCAGGCTGTTCCCCGATTTTTGATCCACGATCACCTTGCTGGTACTGCTCAGGACCTGTTGCATGGTATCCAGATACATGCGCTCGCGAGTCACCGCCGGCGCGCGGCTGTACTCTGTCACGATCTGGCGAAAGCGGGAAGCCTCGCCCTCGGCAGTCGCGATGATGCGCTGCTTGTAGCCCTCGGACTCCTGCATCAAACGCGAGGCGGTACCGCGCGCCTTCGGCACTACGTCGTTGGCATAAGCCTGGCCCTCATTGATCTGCCGCTCGCGGTCCTGGGTCGCCTTCACCGCGTCGTCGAAAGCGGCCTGCACCTGCTCGGGCGGTTGCGCCTGCTGCATGGTCACCTGGCTGATGGCAATGCCGGTCTGGTAGCGATCCAGGATCTCCTGCATCAGCTTTTGCGCCTGAGCGCGGATCGACTCGCGTCCCTCGTACAGCACGAAATCCATCTTGCTCTTGCCCACGATCTCGCGCATGGCCGACTCGGCTACCTGCATAACGGTCTCGTCGGGGTTGCGGTTGGTGAACAGATAGTCTTTTGGATCCTTGAGCATGTATTGCAGCGCGAACTGGAGATCCACAATGTTCTCATCGTCGGTGAGCATGAGCGATTCCTTGAGCACCTTGTTCTTGACGTTGGTGCGGTAGCCCACCTCCAGTGTGCGCACCTGCGATAAGTTCACGACCTCCACCGATTCGATCGGGTATGGCAAGTGCCATTGCGGTCCCGGCTCGGTGGTCTGGTGATACTTGCCAAAACGCAGCACCACGCCGCGCTGGCTGGCATCGACGATGTAGAAGCCGCTGGCAAGCCAGATAATGACGACCAGGACGACAAGCAGCCAGGCGCCCCCGGGGAAGCCCCTGCCTCCTGCGTCGCCGGGTCTGCGCACGCCACCGCGCCCGCCGAACAGCCCAACGACCCGCTGGCGGAGGCGGTTCCAGATTTCGTCCAGGTCAGGCGGGCCTTCGCCGCGCCGGCCCCAGTTTGGGTCGTTCAATGCCATAGTCGTCGATGGTTAAGGAAGCTCTTTAGAACAAAGGCTCCGCAGCAGCGAGCCCGCAGAGGTGGGTCGCAGTTCAGGCGACCGCGCGGCTCGACGATTCGGGCCGGATCGAGCCGGAGCGGAATTCGTCGATTGCCTGGCGCACGAACTGCATTCCAGCGCCCGTCTTAGCGCTAACGCGAAGGCGCGAAATTCTACCATATTCGTCGCGCTCGAAACCAGCCGGAAGCGCCGTGAGATCGGCCTTGTTGAGCACGATCACCTGCGGAAGCACGCCGGCACCGAGCTCGCTCAACACCAGGTCGACCTGCGCCATCTGCGCATCCTGAGTGGGACTGGAGGCATCCACCACGTGGAGCAGCAGGTCGGCCTGCACCGTCTCCTCCAGCGTCGCGCGAAACGACGCCACCAGCGTCGGCGGAAGATCGCGGATGAAGCCCACCGTGTCCGACAGCACCACGGCGCCGGCCGAACCTGGGTCCGCGAGCGCAGGCAGATGCAGCCGCCGCGTGGTGGTGTCGAGCGTCGCGAACAGCTGGTTCTCGGCGTATACGCTCTCGCGCGCGAGACGGTTGAACAGGGTCGACTTGCCGGCGTTGGTATAGCCCACGATCGCGACCGACAAGACCTGCGCGCGCTTGCGTGCACGCCGCTGGACCTCACGCTGTCTCGCCACCGCCGCCAGTTTGTCTTTGAGCACTTTGACGCGCTTCCCCAACAGCTGCCGGTCCGTTTCCAGCTGAGTCTCGCCCGGGCCACGCAAACCGATGCCCCCTCTCTGCCGCTCCAAGTGGGTCCACCCGCGCACCAGTCGCGTCGCGATGTGTTGAAGCTGCGCGAGCTCGACTTGCAGCTTGCCTTCGTGGCTGCGCGCGCGTTGGGCAAAGATGTCGAGAATCAGGCTCACGCGGTCGATGACACGACACGACAACCGCTGCTCCAGGTTGCGTTCCTGCGCCGGGGATAGCTGATGGTTAAAGATCACGACGGACGCCTGCAGCGCTGCGACCGCCGCCGCCAGCTCGTCAACCTTGCCGCGCCCCGCAAAGGTGGCCGGGTCAGGCCGCTCGCGCCGTCCCTGTACCAGGCCCACGACGTCGAGTCCGCAGCTGACCGCGAGCTCTTTGAGCTCGCCGACGCGGGCGGCTTGATCGGGCTCGCCGAGATCGAGATTGACCAGCAGCGCGCGATCCCCGAACTGAGGGCGTTCGAACATGTGACGTTAGATGGGGACGTGCCGCCTAGAATAAAAGCGCCGCCGCCGGTGCTGCGGTCGGATCATGGATTCGGCCTCCAGCACCGGCGCCGTACACGCGCGGCCGGGCCAGCGCCAGCGAGCTGGAAGCTCAACCGTCGGCAGAGTGGTCGAGGGACAGATTGACGGCACGCGCCGGAACCACGGTCGAGATGGCGTGCTTGTAGACCATCTGAGTCACCGT
>JBGPPC010000335.1:0-3567 GCA_041488355.1 Gammaproteobacteria bacterium | reverse complement strand
CCTCGGCGCTCTTACTCCAGCCGATAGGGGCGATAGCCACTTGAAAGGGTGCCAGCGCGAGGGGCCAGAGGATGCCGCGCGGATCGTTATTCTGCTCGATGGCTGCGGCCACGATGCGCGACACGCCGATGCCGTAACACCCCATCTCCATCGGCTTGGCCTGGCCGTTCTCGTCCAAAAACGTCGCGCTCATGGCCTCCGAATACTTGGTGCGGAGCTGGAAGATATGCCCGACCTCAATCCCACGGCAGATTGATAGCGTGCCCTTGCCGTCCGGGCTGAGATCGCCTTCCACGACGTTGCGGATGTCCACATACTCCTCGGGCTCGGGTAGGTCGCGGCCGAAGTTGACCCCGCTGTAGTGATAGCCGTCCTCGTTGGCTCCGCAGACGAAATCGCTCACCGCCAGCAGAGCGCGGTCGGCGATGACTGGTAAGTCCGTGTCCACGGGGCCCATCGATCCTGGACCAGCGCCAAGCCGCGCCCGTATCTCGCTGTCCGACGCGAACCGGAAGCCGTCGTTCAGAGTGAACTTCTTGGCCGCTTTCACCTCGTTCAGCATGTGATCCCCGCGCAGTAGCAGCAGGTATTCGCGGCCGTCGCCAGTGACAACCATCAGCGTTTTGACGATCTTCTGGGGCGGCACGCGGAGCAGTGCACTCACTTCGTCCATCGTGTGCGTCCCCGGCGTCGTCACCTTCTGCATACTTTGCGCCGGGGCGGAACGTTGGGTAGAGGGGGGCAGCGCTTCCGCCAACTCCACGTTCGCGGCGTAGTCCGAGCTGGGGCAGAAAGCGATCACGTCTTCACCTGAGTCGGCCAGAACGTGGAACTCGTTCGACCCGGTGCCGCCTATAGCGCCCGGGTCTGCCGCCACCGCCCGGAAGCGCAACCCGAGCTGCCCGAAGATGCGCGCATATGTGTCGTACATACTGCGGTACTCGCGCTCGAGGTCAGAGTAGTCCGCATGAAAGGAGTAGGCATCCTTCATGATGAACTCGCGCGCTCGCATGACCCCGAAGCGCGGCCGGATCTCGTCGCGAAACTTGGTCTGAATCTGGTAGAAGTTGACCGGTAGCTGGCGGTAGCTGCGAATCTCTTTGCGTGCGATGTCGGTGATCACTTCCTCATGCGTTGGCCCAAAGCAATAGTCGCGCTCGTGGCGGTCCTTGATCTTGAGCATCTGCGGACCGAACTGCTCCCAGCGACCGCTCTCCTGCCACAGCTCGGCCGGCTGGATTGCGGGCATGAACAGCTCGACCGCACCCGAGCGGTTCATTTCCGCCCGCACGATGGCCTCTACCTTATGCAGGACTCTCAGGCCGAGCGGCATCCAGGTGTACAGGCCGCTGCCAAGCTTCTTGATCAGGCCGGCGCGTACCATCAGCTTGTGGCTGACCAGCTCGGCTTCGGCTGGGGCCTCCTTCAGTGTGGAAAGAAAGAAAGCGGAGACGCGCATCGGGGTGTCCGTAAAAAAGGCCTTATCTTACAATCCATAACGACCTGATAGCGAGGACAGAATTGAGGCTGTTGAGCAGATTGCGCGGCCCCCGGCGCAACGGGGCCGACGCCAGCGTCGAGATCAGCGAGCAGGATGGGATCCGCTACCTCCACCTGGGAAGCGCAACCATCCAGAGCGGTATGCGCGTCAGTGACCCAGACGATCTGGTCCTGGCCTATACCCGCAGCATGATGGCCTTCCTGCTGTTCGCACCTGAGCCGCAGCGCGTGGTGAGCGTGGGGTTGGGCGGCGGCTCGGTCAATAAATGGATCTACCGACATTTTCCGCAGGCCGAACAGGTGGCGATCGAGCTGAACCCACGCGTTATCGCAGTCGCTCGGCAATACTTTCAGGTGCCCGCAGACAATGCGCGCCTGCAAGTAGTCCAGGCCGATGGTGCGCGCTGGGTCGCCGAGCACTCGGATAGCGCCGACCTCGTGCTGGTCGACGGCTACGACGGGGAGTCGCACGCGGCGGAACTGGCAACCCCCGAGTTCTACGGCGCCGTCGCCCGCGCGCTGCGACGCGATGGCATCCTGGCGGTAAACCTGTGGGGCAGCGACCGCCAATTCGACGAGTACGTGCACCGGATCGAGGCCGCATTTGAGGGTCAAGTCGCCTGCGTCCCGGCGTTGCAGAAGGGGAATATCATCGTCCTCGCGTTCAAGCGCCGTCCCCTGTCGCTGCGCTGGGACGAGCTGCGCGAGCGGGCGAAGCTCCTCGAGGCGCGCTATGGCCTCGAGTTTGTGCGTTTCGTAGAGGGGCTAAGGCGCCTCAACCCGCACACCGATAAGCACCTTCTCATCTAACGGCCGAAAGCGGGTGTCTAAGGGATCTGATTTGCCTGGAATTCCATCGCTCTCGCATTGATTTACATGCCAGCTTTATGAAAAAATCGGACTAAGTCCAATCCTTGCTGGGTGATGCTCATGCTCGATCGCGATGGATATCGCCCAAACGTTGGGATCGTACTGGTCAATCCGCGCAACGAGGTGTTCTGGGGCAAGCGCGTACGCGAGCACGCTTGGCAGTTCCCTCAGGGCGGGATCAAGCCCGGGGAATCGCCGGAGCAGGCCATGTACCGGGAATTGATGGAGGAGGTCGGCCTCAAATCCGAGCATGTGAGAATCCTTGGTCGCACGCGACACTGGCTGCGCTACAACGTGCCAGCCAATTGGGTGCGCCGGGATTGGCGGGCCAGCTATCGCGGTCAGAAGCAGATTTGGTATCTATTGCGTCTGCTGGGGCGTGACTGCGACGTGTGCCTGCGCCGGTCCGATCGGCCGGAGTTCGACGCTTGGCGTTGGAGCGAGTTCTGGGTGCCGCTGGAGAACGTGGTGGAGTTCAAGCGGGAGGTTTACTTCCAAGCCTTGGTTGAGTTGTCCCGCTTCATCCCTGCGGTGGCCGCTGCTCGTCCGATCTCGCCAGTGGGCGTCAAAGCTGACCCGGAAGTGAAGACCGCCTAAGGAACTCGGGCGAGGCTTGCTGCGGCTGAGCGCGAGCGCCGTCCGGCATCTTAGAGCGCGCTTACCCCGGGCAGTGGAGCGCTCGCAGTCTGGACACCCGACACCAGCACATGGAACGGGACCCCTTTTTCGCTCCAGAACTCCGCGGCCGCCTCCAGAATCCGCAGGGCAGTGTCGAAGTCTCGCGGCGCACGCTGCGCAAACCGCTCCATGTTCTCCAAGAGTACAACATACGCGGGGGCCGGGACCCATTCCAGATCCGTCACGCAGTCCTCGAACGCATCCCAGTTGGCTCCGAACCAGCTCGGAAAATCCAAGGTGCGCGCCGCAACAGCAAGAAACCGCAGTTTGGTGAGTACGTTCCTGCCGTCGAGGCGAAATAGCCGTACCCCCTTCAACCGGCAAAGCCTTTCCATTGCCGTTAGCCCTGGCCTTCCGGTGAGCAGGTACAGGCCTGACCGCCCTCGGGAGAGCAGATGGGCTAGGCGATCCATAGGCTATTCAAGAATGCGCTTGAAGGTACGGTAGTGATCGTCTGTGTAGTAAGGCTCGCCATCACGTCCACTAATGATGCGACGGGGCCCGCGATCGCGCGAGCCT
>JBGPPC010000334.1:0-3643 GCA_041488355.1 Gammaproteobacteria bacterium | reverse complement strand
GAAAAACCCGGTGTCATCGATGCGCAAGGCCAGCTGCGCGACTTTTCCGGGGTGATCTCCAATATCGACCAGGAGACGATTTCGCCAAAAGGTCTCGCGAGACTCCGCAAGATCCGGCCCGAGTCCCTGCCTCTGGTGCGGGGCAATCCGAGATTCGGCGTGCCCTATACGGGCATCTCCAAGTTCGTCGCCATCGGCCTGAACTATGTCGACCACGCGCACGAGGCGGGCCTGCAAATCCCTGCCGAGCCGGTGGTATTCATGAAGGCCACGACCTGCATCAGCGGCCCGAATGACGATGTCCAGCAGCCGCGAAACTCCACCAAGCTCGACTACGAGGTCGAGATCGCCATCGTCATAGGCACCCGGGCCAAGCATGTTTCCGAGGACAAGGCTCTGGACTATGTCGCCGGCTACACGATCGTCAACGACGTCTCCGAGCGGGCGTTCCAGTTGCAGTCATCGCAGTGGGACAAGGGCAAGGGTGCCGACACGTTTGGGCCCATCGGGCCGTGGCTGGTGACAACGGATGAGATCACCAATCCGCAGACGCTCGACGTGTGGCTAGATGTCAACGGCGAGCGCAGGCAGTCCTCCAACACCAAGAACATGATCTTCTCGTGCGCGAGACTCGTCTCCTACGCGAGCAACTACATGACTCTCCTTCCAGGGGACATCATTACGACCGGCACGCCGGCCGGTGTCGCCTTGGGCATGAAACCAACCCAGGCGTGGTTGAAACCGGGGGACGTGGTGACCCTGGGTATCAAGGGCTTGGGCGAGCAGCGGCAAAAAGTGATTTCCTACACAGGTAAGTAGACAGCCCGCTTGCTGCACGCTTCCGACTTGGTATGTTAGGCGTTAGAACTCGGTCGTTACCCTAGGGTCAAACAGCGAATCCAGAGGGCAGTTCGCCGCTGCCTTTGTCGGAGACGGGCATGAGAGTGATCGTTCTCGGAGCCGGCGTCATCGGCACGACCAGTGCTTGGTACCTGGCACGCGCGGGCCACGAGGTAACCGTGGTCGACCGGCAGCCGGAAGCCGCGCTCGAGACGAGCTTTGCCAACGGCGGGCAGATCTCCGTCAGCCATTCCGAGCCCTGGGCGAATCCGATGGCACCGCTGAAAATCTTGCGCTGGCTTGGACACGAGGACTCGCCGCTGCTCTTTCGCCCGCGTGCCGATCTCGGGGAATGGGTGTGGGGCCTGCGTTTCCTTCTGGAGTGCCTGCCCGCCCGCGCCCGCTACAACACCGAAGCCGCCTTTGCACTCGCTCTTTATAGTCGCGAGCAGTTGCGCCAACTGCGGCGCGATACCGGGATCGGCTACGACGCCGGGACATCGGGGATCCTGCATCTGTACCAAGAGCGGCGCGAGTTCGAGCATGCGGCGCGGCAAGCCGAGGTGCTCAAGGGACACGGACTGGACCTGGAAATCAAGACGCCAGCAGAGTGCGTTCAGATCGAACCGGCCCTCGAGCATTCAAAGGTCCAACTCGTGGGGGGCGCCTATGCAGCCTCCGACGAGAGCGGCGACGCGCAGCTCTTTACCAAGAATCTCTCGGACCTATGCCGGGCCCAGGGAGTGGGCTTCCGCTTCAACGTAAGCGTGAAGCGCCTGGAAGCGAGTCGTGGGGCAATAGAGCGGGTCGTCATCGACGACGAGGCGGGGATCGAGGAGTCGCTGCGCTCGGATGCCTATGTGATCGCATTGGGCAGCTACAGCGCACTCCTGCTTCGGAAGATCGGGATGTCGATTCCGGTATACCCGGTGAAGGGTTATTCCATCACTCTGCCGCTCGATCCGGGTAGCGTAGCCCCCCGGATCAGCCTGACCGACCACGCACGCAAGATCGTCTTGTCCCGGCTTGGCGATCGCTTGCGAGTGGCTGGTACGGCGGAATTGAACGGCTACGACACGGAAATGAACGAGGGGCGCTGCAACGCGCTCCTGAGGCGCTGCTTTGAGTGGTTTCCGATGGCGGGCCGTGCTGAAAGCGCGCATTTCTGGACCGGATTGCGGCCGGCCACACCGAGCAATCTCCCGCTTGTCGGGCGGTCGAAATACCCGAACCTCTTCCTCAATACGGGTCACGGCACGCTGGGATGGACGCTCGCGTGCGGTTCGGGCCGAGCCCTCGCCGATATCGTAAGCGGACGCAAACCCGAGCCGGAATTCAGCTTTCTCGGGATGGAAGCCCCAGCGAAAAGGGCGACCTCATCGGTCGCCCCTCGTCCAACCGGCTAGAGCCGCCCTACTTCACGCCGCCGGCGGCGCGCTTCCTTGCTGCCACCAGCCTGGGTTTCGGTACCGCATCGACCGTCAGTTCGCGCACGAAATTGGGCAGCGCGAACAGGCCCTGGTGTGTGCTGCCGTTGTAGTACTGCAGATGGGTAAGCCCGCGGTTGCCGATTCGAATGTCGATCTCGCCGGCACTTACTGCGGCGACATCGGTTGAGTCCGAGCATACGCACATGGACCACAGGCAGCCGTAGAGCGGGATAAACATCGTGTAGGGCCGTGCGATCTTGAACAACTTGGCAAGTCGCGCATAGAGGAGTTTCACCCGCTCGGGCCGGGACCATGGCGAGCCCATGTGCAGGGTGAGTATGCCGCCGGGGGCCAAGGCCCGCTTGCAGTCGCGGAAGAAAGCTTCTTCGTATAGCGCTGTGGCAGGGCCGATCGGATCGGGTAGGTCGAGCGCGATGTGATCGAACTTCTCCTTCGTATCGGCCAGGTACTTCAACCCATCCTCGATCAGCACCTTCAGCTTGGGGTTGTCGAACACGCCGCGGTGAATCGCGGCGAAATGTTCCTTGGCAACCTCAACCACCCTCCCGTCCAACTCGACCATGACGACCTGCTCGATCGAGGGGTGCTTGAGCACTTCTTCCGCAGCCCCGCCGTCTCCGCCGCCGATGATCAGGACGCGCTTAGGCGCAGGGTGAGCCGTGAGCGCGGGATGCGTCAGAGTCTCGTGGTAGACGAACTCTTCCCGCTCGGAGGTCATGAAGCAGCCATCCAGGCGGAAGAGTTTTCCGAATTGGGGCGTTTCGTGGATTTCCAGGTCCTGGAAGCGCGTCTTCGAGGACTCGATGAGTTTCGAGGAGCGCAGGAAGAACCCGTAGTCCCCGTTCAGCCACTCGTTCATCAGGCGCTTGTCGCGTGGCACGTCATGCTGCACATGTTCCTCGGGACGATAAATTTCCATCAGGTCGGCGACAACCTGCCGCGCCTTGGCGCTGTTGTCCTGAGTGTAATTGCAGACGTAGACGTCGAGGGTGACGCTCTGGAGTTCCGGCCAGGTGTGGATGGCGAGATGCGACTCCGCCAGCACCACAGTGCCCGTGACTCCGCCACCATCGAACTCGTGGAACAGGTCGCCGAGAATCGTGAGGCCGGCCCTGTTGATGGAGTCGTGACAAAAACGACGCAGCCCGGCTGCGTCAGTTAGGTACCGTGCATCCCCCCCGCAACGGTACAGATTTGCAACTATGTGTAATCCGTCCAATTTGCATAAATCCCCACGAGCGTTGATGACCGAGATGCGAAACTACGACGCATGCATCTCCCCAATTGCCGCATCGATCAGCCTGCGAGCGATGCTGATTCTAGCAGGCAAACGCGGCAAATTTTCAAAATTT
>JBGPPC010000333.1:0-3707 GCA_041488355.1 Gammaproteobacteria bacterium | reverse complement strand
CGCCTTCTTGCGCGACCCACCGCCACCCTCAGCGTGGAGGCCCAGGACAAGCGCGAACGGACGCAGAGGCAGTTCGCCGACTAGCCTGGCGGAGCGGAACAACAACCTGCCTGGCCTGTAGGTAGGTCATGTCGTGGAGCACAGCGAGATGCTCGCTCATCAGCGTAACCAGCCAGGCTCTAGAACAGTGCGCCGGTGATGGGAGGAAGGGAAACAACCCTAAGACACGTATCTTCGTCGATAGTGCCAGCCCCAGCCACCGCAACGCACGCACTTCGCATCACCCTCGCGTCCGGTGGCTGAGCATTTCGGGCACTCAGACCAGCCTTCAACCGGCGCGCTCGCGACCATGCCCTCGCAGCGCTTCTCGTTGTATTCCCTGAAGCATTGAAGGTTTATCGCCCGGGGGCGATTGGTAAGATTGCCGCAGAGGGTACACACCGCGAGCGGGAATGCTTTCTTCGTGGGTTTCATGTTCCGGTTTTCCGCATCGCGCATCGGCGGCCCCTCTACCAGCACTGGCGTCCGATTATCGCCGCATCCAGTGCGCTGCGCGCTGGGACTAGCTCTACGCTTCAGAACACGGGGCCACCGCCATCGTCAGTTCTTTTCTAGCGGTAGCGCGGCAACACCCACTGAGGCCAACTCCTGCGGTAGGCCATAGCGGAAAGGGGATTGAACTGCTCGGCTATCTTCCTGGCCTGACGCTGCTTGTCAGCGCCGTGTATGACCACGTTCACACACTCGCCCGTGGTCGCGGTCAACCGCAACCGCAGACCGCCGTCTGATAGTTCCTCGAGGCTGCAGGCTGCCGGGATGAAGTGCATGCGGAGCAGCATAGCACCTTGCCATGCAGCGGACTCGTGCCTTCGCTTGGCCATCCTGAATTGCTTACATCCCTCGAGACCTGCCCTGGCTCTACTTGCACGCCCGTGATGACTGTCCGTCAGCTTTACATGTGCGCTTCATCAAGGCCCTGGCTAAGCTAGCCCACCGCCCGAATCGTACCGGCCCATTTCTTTGAAGTATTCTTGCTCACCCGCACTGAATGCGAAGGAGGGGGCATGGGCAAGGGACGACTCGAAGCTTTCAGCGACGGCGTGATCGCCGTCATCATCACGATCATGGTGCTGGAGCTGAAGGTGCCGCACGGCACCGACCTGGCAGCGCTGGTGCCGCTGGCGCCCGCATTTCTGAGCTATGTGTTGAGTTTCGTCTATATCGGAATCTACTGGAACAACCACCACCATATGCTGCATGCGGTACAGCGCATCAACGGCCGCGCCCTATGGGCCAATCTGCATCTGCTGTTCTGGCTGTCCCTCGTCCCGTTCGTGACCGGCTGGGTGAACGAAAATCACTTTGCTGCGGTGCCCGTGGCACTCTACGGCGTGGTGCTGCTCATGTCGGGTGTCAGCTACTACCTGCTCGAGCGCATCCTGATCGCGCACCATGCCAAGGATTCGCCGTTGGCGCGCGCTATGGGGAAAGACTTGAAAGGCGTGCTGTCTGTGTTTATCTACGTCGTGGCGATTGCCCTGACGTTCGTGAACCCCTGGGTATCCTGCGCCTTGTACGTCTTCGTCGCGATCATGTGGTTCATCCCGGACCCGCGGATAGAACGCGCGCTGCCGGAGGCGTAGATGAGGATGTCGTAACCCGAATTGATTCGACGGCCCAGTATCACGTCGTGCTTACATCCGCTCCAGGTAGCTCTGGAAGACGGCGGCATGCACCAGGGCCGGATCGGCGGAGTCGTGCCAGAGATCTTCGCTGCGAAAGCGCACGTCGTAGGTCGGTTCATCCGCCGCCTTCAGGCCGTGGGCGTGCGCGTCGGGAAACGGATAGGCGGGCGATTCGCTCACCACGACACCACTCTTGCCCCGGATGTAGCCCGGCATGCGTACGTGACCGGGAACATAGTCGGTGCGGACGCGGACCCGGTCACCGGGTTTGAAGCGTTCGCGCTCCGAGACGTTTGAACGGCCCGGAGCGCTGGGCGCCGCGAGCGGGAAAGATCCCTGCGCTCGCTGCTCTAGCTCCGCCTGCGTGACGATGCCCTTCTCGACGCAGAGCGTCGCGAGGCTCGTGAGCGATCGTTCGTAGTAGCTGGCGGAGAGATAGTGGCGTGGCTCCATGCGCTCGATGGCGTGGCGATACTCGTCCATGTTGAAGATGCCGAGCTTAACCGCGAGGGAGTACAGCGTATTGACCCGCTTCTCCCAGGGCTCGTGGAAAACTTGAGCATTCAGTGCGTAACGGACGCGGCCGAAACCCTGCTTGCCGCCCAGATCGTGCATGCCGTCCATGATCGAACCCCGTCCTAGAGTCGCGCGACGCCGATCATCGAATCCTTCGTGACGATCTTGGCGAGCTGCTCTTCCGACCAGCCGGCGGTGTGAGGGGGTTGCACCGGCAGCACCATGTAGCGCGTGTCGGCGGTCGTGTCCCACACCCGGATCTCGACCTCGGGCGGCAGGTCGAGGCCCATCTCCTTGAGCACGGTGCGCGACTGACGCACGATGCGCGCGCGGTACTCGAGATCCTTGTACCAGTCCGCCGGCAATCCGATGATCGTGAAAGCGGTGCAGGAGCATTGTGTGCAGCAGATCACGTTTTGCAGCGTCGGCGCGTTCTCGAGTACGACGAGATGCCGATGGTGTGCCGGCATGGTGAGCCCGAGTTCGGCGACCGCCTCGCGTCCATTGGCCAGCAAGCGTTGCCGGAAGGCCGGATCGGTCCAGGCCTTTGCTACTACCCGCGCGCCGTTTTCGGGAATCCACTTTTCTTCAGCGAACTGCTCTAATTCCTGGATGAGCTCGCCGGGCAGCAGCCCGCGCGCTTCGAACGCAGCCTGGACGGCGTCGGTTCTCTGCTGCACGGAAGCGATAGCCGGATGCACGTGAGTTTGATCGGGCATAGTCGCCACTCCCAGGGATTGGAGCATTAAATATGATATACGGAAACCATCTGATCCCGTGCCGGGATGCATCCTGACCGCGCGACGTCGGTTGTCATCGGGAGCGCGCATTCTCAAGTGCGCCGTCGTCTATACACCACCAACGCCCTCTTGTCCTAACGCTGTGCTCTAGCCTTTACGTTCTCAGACGCGTCGCATTGGCCAGGCAGTAGGCGAGCAACAGAACGAAGCACGACAAGACGAACACCTTGTTGATGAACCAGTTCGTACGCCAGATCGTCCACTGCGGCGCAGACAGGAACGAGACGAATTTGGTCGTGATGATGACGATCTCCACCACGGAGACGCTAACGGCTGCGGCGTAGGTGTAGCGCCGCCAGTGCAACAAAGACCATCCCAGCCAGATGTGCACCATCCACCAGAAATCCCAGTAGACGTAGGTGAGTATCGGCACGCCTTCGGCCAGAGCATAGGCCATGGGGAAGACGTACTTGATAACCAGCGTCCAGGCCGCGAGGATGAACAGGAAGTGGGCGATGAAGGTAACCACGTGTGCCGATCGTCGCCCGGATCGCGATTCAGCTCAACCTTGTCGCGGCATCGCGGGTCAACTCGGCAATCGGGATGCCGAGCGGGCAAGCATGCAGGCAAGAGCGATGCGTGCAGGTGAGGCACGCGTTCGCGCCGTCTCCGAGCTCGGCGTACTCAGCCTTGGCCAGCACAGCGTCGCCGTAATCGACCGCGTACATGCGGGTACGCAACACCTCGGCAATCGCGACGTCCTGCG
>JBGPPC010000332.1:0-3803 GCA_041488355.1 Gammaproteobacteria bacterium | reverse complement strand
GTAGTTTTGCCGGCACCATTGGCACCCAGCACCGTGGTGATGCCGCCTTCGGCCACCTCCAGCCCGATGCCGTGCAGCACTTGCGTGGACCCATACCCCGCCCTCAGTTCTTTTACCTCCAGCAACGCGGCCATCAACCCGCCACTCCCAGGTAGGCGCGGATCAGCTCCGGGTTGCTTTGCACCTGGGCAGGCGTTCCCTCGGCGATCTTGCGTCCGAAGTCCAGCGCGACGACGCGGTCGGACACACGCATCATCAGATTCATGTGATGTTCAACCAGCAGCACGGTGACCCGCAACCCGTCGCGCAAGCGCCGGATTAGGGCCATCAGACCCTCCAGCTCCTCATGGTTGAGACCGGCGGCCGGTTCATCCAGAAGCAGCAAGTTTGGTTTGCTGGCGAGCGCGCGTGCGAGTTCGACGCGCTTTTGGAGTCCGAATGGAAGGTCGGCCACTCGGCGCGTGGCGACAGCGCCCAGATCTAGCAGCTCGATGAGCTCGCGCGCCTGACGCTCCAGTCTGCGCTCCTCGCGCACCACGAGCGGCAATCGCAGCGCGTTGACCAGAAACCCACCGCGCGTACGGCAGTGGCCGCCGAGCAGGACGTTCTGCCGCACACTCATGCTGCGGAACAGCGCTAGGTTCTGAAAGGTGCGGCCAATGCCGAGTTCGGCTATACGATAACGGGGCAGACCTTGGAGCGACTGGCTGTTGAACACGATCGAACCGCGCTCGAAGTCGTACAAGCGGGACAAGCAGTTGAACAGCGTGGTCTTGCCGGCACCGTTGGGGCCGATCAGGCCAACGATCTCACCCGGGTAAACGTCGAAGGAAACGCCGTCGAGCGCGATGATACCGCCGAAGCGCACGCTGACATCCCGTACCGACAACAGGGGGACGTCGGGACTCGTCAGCTGCGGAGGCGAGCGCGCAGGGTCCGGCGTGACAGAAGCTTGTGGCTCTGCTCCCGCGAGTGACACGTCTCCCCCTTGTTTTACGTTCTGTATTCAGGGCACCTGCGCGCGCGTCACCCAGGCGCATGGCGCTTTGCGCTGGATACTGACACAAACGGTTTTGCGGGTAAAGCAAGGCTACTGGGCAAGCCGCGGCGTAGACGGCTCGCGCGCTCAATCCGGCCGGAGGACGTAACATATGAAGAAATGATATCGTCCGGCGGGCGAAGGGGGAGCAGCATGGAGGCACGCCACTACAAGTTCTGGCCCAAGCAACTGGCGAAGAGCCTGACCTACCCGCGTACCAGCCTCTACTACAACCTGGAAGTGTCGGCAACACGCTTCCCTGACAAGAGGCTGCTGATCTACTACGACACGCCGCTTACGTTCCGAGAAACGAAGGCGCAGGTCGATGCGCTTGCAGGTTTCCTTCAGCAACGTTGCGGCGTGACGCGCGGTGACCGCGTACTGTTGTTCATGCAGAACAGCCCCCAGTTCATCGTCGGCTACTACGCGATCCTGCGCGCCGATGCGATGGTGGTGCCGGTGAATCCGATGAATCTCTCGGAGGAGTTGCGCCACTACGTCACCGACAGCGACGCCACCGTGATCCTCACCGGCCAGGAGCTCTATCTACAAGTGGCGCCGTTGCTGTGTCAAACGGGCCTGCGCCACGTCTTGGTCGCAGCGTACTCAGACTATGTGACGCAACCCACCGATCTCGACCTTCCGGAGGCTGTGCGGCTGGAGCCTCAGCCCATAGCCGACCCTGGCGTTACGCTATGGCGCGACGCGCTGAGTGCGGGGCTGGCCCCCGGACCACACCTCGCCGGACCCGATGACCTGTGCGTGATGCCTTATACCTCGGGCACCACGGGCAAACCCAAGGGCTGCATCCATACCCATTCCACCGTCATGAGCACGATCGTCTCCGGTGCCCTGTGGTTTGGTGCCGGCACCGACGCCACTCTGCTCGGCACATTGCCGCTGTTCCACGTCACCGGCATGCAAGGTAGCATGAATCAGCCGGTGTTCACCGGCGGCACCGTGGTGCTGATGACGAGGTGGGACCGCAGCACTGCAGCTCAGCTCATTCAACGCTACCGGGTTGATGGCTGGACCAACATCTCCACGATGGCCATCGACTTCCTGGCCAACCCCGATCTCGCGAAGTACGACATCTCCAGCCTGTCGCGCATCGGCGGAGGTGGAGCTGCCATGCCCGAGGCGGTGGCGAAGCGGCTCAAGGATCTAACCGGGCTGGACTACATCGAGGGCTACGGATTGTCCGAGACGATCGCGCCCACGCACATCAACCCGCCCGACCGCCCGAAAAGGCAATGCCTTGGCATTCCGATCTGCGACACCGATGCGCGCGTGGTCAACCCGGATACGCTGGAGGAGCTGGGCCCGGGCACAGTGGGTGAGATCATCTCGAGCGGGCCGCAGATTTTCCGCGGCTACTGGAAGAATGCAGACGCGACCGCAGCCTGTTTCGTGGAGTTGGACGGTAAGCGCTTCTTCCGCACCGGCGATCTCGGGCGCTACGATGAGGAAGGCTATTTCTTCATCGTCGACAGGCTAAAGCGCATGATCAACGCCTCGGGTTACAAGGTGTGGCCCGCCGAAGTGGAAGCGATCTTGTACGGGCACCCCGATGTGCAAGAAGCCTGCATCATCGGGGCCAACGATCCGCTTCGCGGCGAGACGGTCAAAGGCCTGATCGTGCTGAAGACAGACCGGCGCGGCAAGGTCAGTCCCGAAGAAATCATCGGCTGGTGCCGCGACCACATGGCCGTGTACAAGATTCCACGCTTGATTGAGTTTGCCGACAGCCTGCCCAAGTCTGCTACCGGCAAGGTGCAGTGGCGCCTGCTTCAGGAACGCGAGAAGCAAGGGACTCCGGCTTGACCTCTCCGCCAGATGGAACCCGACGACTACCCGAAGGTCTGGCCGAAGCAGTACCCGAAGAACCTGACCACCCCCAAGACCTCGCTGTGGTACAACCTGGAGGTGGCCGCGGCGCGCTACCCGGACAAGCCGGCGACGATATTCTATGACTCCCAGCTGAGCTACGCAGCGCTCAAGCACCAGGCCGAGCGTCTGGCTGGGTTCCTGCAGCAGCGCTGCGGCATCCGCAAGGGCGACCGTGTCCTGCTGGACGCGCAGAATAGCCCGCAGTTCATCCTCGCCTATTACGCCATTCTGCGTTGCGATGCGGTGGTCGTGCCAGTAAGTCCGATGAACGTCACCGAGGAGCTAGAGCACTACGTGACTGACAGCGGGGCGAGCACGGCCGTCATCGCTCAGGAGTTGTACCCGCAATTCAAGCCGCTGATGGGTGCGGGAGTCACGCACGCGATCTTGGCCACTTACTCGGATTACCTCATCGCGCCCACGGCCCTGCAACTCCCAGATGTCGTGAGCGCACGGCGCTCTAAGATCCTCGACCTGGGCACCGTCGCCTGGAACGACGCGTTGGCGGCCGGCTGCGAGCCGCAAACTTCGGAGGCCGACGCCGACGACCTGTGCGCTATTTTGTATACCTCAGGCACCACCGGCGAACCCAAAGGGTGTGTGCACACCCACAGCACCATCATGTTCACCGCCGTGGGTGGTGCGATCTGGGAGGGCATGTGCGCCGACTCGGTCGTGCTGGACACGGCTCCGCTGTTCCACGTCACGGGCATGCAGCACAGCATGAACGCGCCGATCTACGCCGGCGCCACCATCGCTCTGCTGCCGCGCTGGGACCCGGAGGCAGCTGGTTACATGATCGAGCGTTACGGGTGCACCCATTGGGCCAACGTGCCCACCATGGTCGTCGACCTCCTCGCGCACCCGTCCACTG
>JBGPPC010000331.1:0-3874 GCA_041488355.1 Gammaproteobacteria bacterium | reverse complement strand
CCAGCTCCGGGTTGATAAAAACCCGAACGCTAGCGCAAGTGGCTCTTTCCGATTCAAGTCGGAGACACCCCCCTTCGCCTCGAAACCCAAGTCAGTATTGGCTTTCAAGCCGATACCCCCAAAGTTAACCGGACACTTCTGAATGATGATAATAAATCAACTTCTCGAAATGCGCGCTGAGATGGAGCTCATCGAGCCGGTCGTACATAGGCTATCGAGCACCGTCAACGACAGCCGACCAGGACGCGACCCGCGGGCGGCTGCGAGCCTGATGCGACGGCATCTGACTCGTGTCGAGCGAGAGGTCTCCAGGGCATGGCCTACCATTACCGACACTGCACGGACCGCGAAACCCTCGGCCGCCGCCCAGCCAAGAAGTCGAATCAAGATGTAACCGACACGGTACACATCATCTGCGAAGCCTCCGTACACAAAGCCAACAGCGCCCCAAACCGGGCCGGTCACCGCCGACCACCAAGCCGGAGCGGCAACCAGCAACGCGAACAGCCAATTACCGGGACTATCCGAACGGGGGATACGCGTCGCCGCGCCAGGGGTTGGCCTTCAACTCTGGATCCCATGCGCGCAGAGGATGGCGCGTGGGATCGAGCGCCTCCTCGGTGTCCCACGGTTCAAACGCATTCTTGATGTTCGCGAGCCCGCTCGACGCGAGCTCCGGGTACTGGCGCAGAATCGCCGTCTTGAAGTCCGTGTCGTCGATCCACCGCAGACCCTCCGGCGTATAGACGTCCTCGTTGTAGCAGTCGGTGTAGAAACGATCGGCCTGCAGCCGGCGCGTGGCGTTGAGGATGAAGATCTGAAACATCGTCTCCCCGAAGCCAAAGCCGGTTGGCCGATGCTCCTCGGCGAGCGTGCCGACGAGCAGGTCGAGCTTTTCCACGTCATCCGGACTGCTGCCATAGACGTCTTTCAACTTCTTCAGGTGCTCGGCGCAGTTGGTGAGATCTTCGAAGGCGCGGATCGGATTCAGGCCTAGCTGTCGACGAAACTCGTTGTAGCGCGGCACGCCGCGTTCACGTGCGCGCAGGATGTCCACGGTACCCATGTCGAAGAACGGATTTCCCGGAATGCTCAGCTCCTGCATGAAGCGAGGATAGTTGTTCAAAACGAGCTGCCCAGGATGCTGCGTCCCGAAGGAAAAGAACAGGTCAGCGAGCGCATAGCGGCGCGTGATCTGTGCCGAACCCGACTGGCGCGTCGCCTGAAACGGCACGTGCTCGGCGGCCCCCTTGCCCTCGCGTCGACGCAGCGCGAGTGTCTCGGGCAGCAGCGAGTGCAGGCGGTAGATCTCCACGAACTCCTCGGAAAGCCCGAAGCCCTGCCCGTGCTTGTTGATCGGATTGCCAACCACCCCGCCCATCTCCGGGTTGCGCACGTTGATGCCCGCAACAGTCTTCCGCGCCTTGCCCTTGCGGAAAAAATTCGTGAGCAGACCGTACCAATTCGCATTCAGGCCCGCGTCGAGCGCCGGATTGGGCAGAATAGCCGGCGTCCACTCGACGGAGTGGATCTTTGCCATGACGGCGGCGTTGATCAGCCGCGCCACGTTGAAGAGCCGGTTGTCGTCCCAAGAGGGATAAGCGGTCTTGAGGTGGTCGCAGATCGCGTTGTGCTCACGCACGAAAAGCGTGTGCAACATCGCGAGGCCGACCCACCAGTTGCGCGTGAAGCCGGCTTCCTCGACGCCGTTGGGGTCGAGCGGGAGCGTGCCATCCATATTCAGCCGGAGCTTCCCCTCCACGCCGCTGCGCAAGCGATCCTGCGTAGCCTGATCGCTGCCGTAGATTTGCGATCCGTCCCACCAGTGCGTGACTTCATTGATAGAGCTCGTCGAGGCTGCCTCGTGGCCGCTCACGCGCGTGGGGTCTGGCTGGCTCTTGCCGATGAACATCGTCGTCTGCCAGTAGCGGGTGCGCGCCGGATCGTCCGCGGGCAGCGGAACCTCGATCACGTCGTTGAAGAGAATCTCCCCGTGGCTGATCCAGTCGTGGTTCATGAACTGGATCCACGACGCCGCCAGCAGATTCAGAAACTCGATTTCCTTCATCGGCCCGGTGCGGGTGAGAAACGTGCGGCTGACCTCGCGCGGATTTGGCGTGAGCAGTTGCGCGCCCGCTTCGGGCCGGGTCGCGGCGAGATCGACGTTGCGCAGGAAACGCGTGCCGGCCGCCCCCTCCTTCGGATCGGCGAAGTTGTTCCAACTGCCGTCCGCGGTGCGAAAATGCGTGACGCCCGGCGGCGGCGTCTGGCCCTCGCTCTGCAATCCCGTGAGCGCGCCCTGTGGATAGGTCGTCACGAGGTTTCGCGCATTAAGCCGCTCGCGCATGTAGGCGAGCGTGAGAATCCCAAGTAGCAGGGGGCGCCGATACCAGTTAGTCCACACCGCGTCGCGGTAACCGGCGAGCCAGCCCCACACGTGCGTGGCGGCGTCCATGCCCAGCGAAGCGATCACGCCGAACCCATTGCCGAGCGCGATCCGCATCCGCCGGGGAAGACCCGGGGGCGGCCGCGCAGGCCAGGGCCCGGGAAGCGCATTCTCGCGCACGGCTGGCGCAGCGAGCAACGCCTCGCGATCGAAGTAGTACACCTCTGGCACATGCACGTGAACCCCCGCTGTCGCGTTGGCCTCAGCGACCGCTACCATGTCGCGCCAATCGGCGCGGTGCGGCTCGAGCTTCAACGCCTCCGCATAGTGCCGCGCTGCCAGATCGTATTTTTCGCTCTGGAAATATGCCAGCGCAAGCAACGCGTGGACATCACTCCCAGGCTGCCGAGCCAGCTCGGTTTCGAGCATCCGGATCGCACGCGCGAAATCACGGCACTCGAGCGCCTGCACCGCCTCGGAGGTATTCATGGTCGGGGCCCTTCTGACACGGCGGCGAGATCGCCTCTGCTATTGAGAAAGCAAATGCTGCTCTTTGCTAGACAGGACTGTATCGCCCACCTGATCCGCACAGGCGGTTTCGCGCGGATCGGTTTCTCTGCGGCAGTATCGGCAGCATTGGCGAAATCGATCGATTGTGCCAGACTTGACTGACAACCGCTGTCTGGAGATCGCCTGCTCACATGAATCACAGCATTTCAAACTATGACGGAGGAATCACAACATCCCCGCGGGAGCTGGTCTATGCGGAGACGGTCGAACAGATTCAGGCGATCCTGAAGGATTCACTACGGTTTCCGAGCCCCGTTCGAGCGATGGGCAGCTACCACTCCTTGACGCCATGCGCTTCTTCGGACGGCACCATCGTGAACATGTCCCGGATGAACCGCATCCAGGAAATCGACCCGAAGACGATGACCTTGACGGCTCAGGCGGGTCTGCAGTTCATCCAAGCGTCGAAAGCGCTACGCGCCCAGAACCTGCAGTTCATGACCAACATCGAGATCGGCAACATGACGCTCGGGTCCGCCGCATGTTGCCACACCAAGGACGCATTGGATGGCATCGAGCACGGCCAAGTCAGTTCTTATGTCACCAGAATCAGGTGGGTCAGCCCCTCGGGGGAGCTGGAAGAAGCATCCGAGGATACCAACCCCGAGCTCCTGCGGCTGATTCGCTCGAGCTACGGACTGTGCGGGATCGTCTACGAGGTCACCTTCCGGATCAAGCGCCTGGAAGCAGCTCACCTCACCTACCTGCCGCGCCCCATCGATCGATTGACCGAAGCAGAGGTTGCCAGGATCATCGAAGCCAGCGAGGGTCTCATCTGCTGGACGCTCGGCAGAACAGCCATCTTCCAGACCAAGAAGAGGATCGCGGAAGCCGGGCCGTTCGCGTCGTTCATGGCTGCCGCCCGTCACGTCATGTGGAATCACGTCGGTGCCTTTGGGGGTAGAGCGATAGATGCAT
>JBGPPC010000330.1:0-3983 GCA_041488355.1 Gammaproteobacteria bacterium | reverse complement strand
GCGGCAATCCATTCGCGGAGCGTCTGGCCGCGGCCTTGCGCCAGAAAACGTACAGCATGCATGCCTATGAGCAGAGCAACCGCATCCCAGTCCTGCGTCGACAGGTAGATGCTCACGGCGTCATCTGGGAGCCCTAGAGACTCGAGGAGCGCTGCTGCCCGACGTTGCAACCGGGATATCTCGTCTTTCGTCAGGACTTCCTCCGCGCGTGCCAGTAGAAACGCGCGAAACAGTGCGTGATACTGGTAGGTAAGCTCCTCGCCGACTCGACGATCGACGAACAGATGACGGCGGTACAAGTCCTCCAGAATTTTCGCGGTGTTCGGCTCGTCGGTGACGATTTGCACTACCTTCGGCGTCATTCTCGGGAGTACTGCGCTCCGGAGCAGAAACCGCTGAGTCTCAGGTGGCGCGGCCTCGAAGACCTGATCGGCGAAGTAGTTGAAGACACCGTCGAGCGTTTGCGGATGCTCGACGCTGCTCACGACGCCGATGCGTCGGAACTCTTCGAGGATGAGTCTAAGCCCGCCCGCCCAGCCCCCGCACTGATCGTGCAACCGGCGCACCGTCCGCTCTTGGATTGCACCCTCAGCGCTCGCGATAGTGCGCGTCTCCTCCAACCGCAGTCGCAGGTCATCCCATTCGATCATGGTAATTTGCCGCGCGGCCAACGGCCGCGCGAACTGCTGTGGCGGACTGCCGCGACTGATGGCGATGAGGCCGACGTTCTCCGGCAGCTCCTCGACCGCGACGGCAACCACTTGGTGGAACCCAGACTCGACTGGGACCTCTTGATAGTTGTCGAGCACGATCGCCGCCCCCACAGGCAAACGTGCATACAGGACGCGGAAGTAGCGGCGGGCGAAGCCGGCCAAGTCCGGAAGATACTCGGGTGTGAGTACCGGGAGGGACTGAAGGCTCTTACGACGATGGCCCGGCGCGGCCTGCCCGAGGTAGTAGAAGAACGAGGCTGGATCGCCATCGCCCAAGTCGACCTGGTACCAGATGCCGACAACTTTGCGCGTATCGAGGTAGCCGGCCACTAGCGTGGTCTTGCCCGCGCCGGGTGGCCCCGAGATCCACGTCACAGGGCGTGCGCGGGCTTCGTCCAGCAGAGCGAAGAGGCGTTCGCGCGGAATCGCCCCAAAGATGCGCGGTCGGGTAAGCTTGGCGAGATTGGAGCTTGAGCGAATCATGTGTATTGGTCGGATAAGCCCGTCCGCTATACTATCCGCGCAGTCGCTCGACCGCATTGCGCACGCCAACAAACGATAGATGATCCGACTCGCGGCAAGTCTGTTTGCGTTGGCCTGGGCACTCCCATGCACGGCGGCGGACAACGTTCGAATAGCGTTGAGCTTTCCGTTCAGTGGGGCGTTCGGTACTTACGGCGAGTTGTACATGAAGGAGTACCAGCTTTTCGCCGAGGACCTGAACGCCCGCGGCGGCGTGCTGGGCGGCAGGCAACTCGAGCTGGTCCCCATGGATAACAAGAACAGTCCGCAGGAGGCGCTGCTCAATCTCAAGCTTGCCACCGATCAACGGATTCCATTCATCGTGCAGGGGGCAGGTTCCCACATCGCGCTAGCCCTGGCGGAGGGCGTCGCCCGCCACAATGCGCGCGAGCCGGCCAATCGGCTCCTGTATCTCAATCAGTCCGGCGACTACGATCTCGCCAACTCGCGATGCAGTTTCTGGACCTTTCTCTTCGACGCACACAGCGAAATGCGGATGGAGGCATTGGTGTCGAGCCTGGCTGCTCGTTCGGACATCAAACGCGTGTTCATCATCAACCAGGACTATGCTCACGGGCAAAACGTGAGCCGCGAGGCAAAGGAGATGCTGGCGCGCAAGCGGCCCGACATCACCATCGTTGGTGATGACCTGCATCCATTGGGCAAGGTCAAGGACTTCGCACCCTACGCAACCAAGATCAAAGCATCGGGCGCAGACGCGGTCATCACGGCGAACTGGGGGAACGACCTGGCGCTGCTCATCAAGGCGGCCGGGGAAGCGGGACTCCGGGCAGAGTTCTACACGTTCTATGGCAATGGGCCAGGTGCTCCCACTGCCATGGGCGACGCCGCGATCGGCAAGGTGAAAGTCGTCTACCGCTGGCATCCCAACATCGCTGGTGCGCAAGGCGAGACAGACAACGTCCATTACCGCAAGCGCTACGGCACGGACTACTACGGTCTGCCGGTGAGGAATCTGCTGGAAATGCTGGTCAAAGCCATCGATCTCGCCGGCTCAACCGAAGCTCTCGACGTGGCGCGCGCGCTGGAAGGTATGCGTCACGACAGCGTCACCGGCGAGGTCTGGATGCGAGCCGAGGATCATCAGCTCATGCAGCCTTTGTACCTGTTCACGCTGACGCGCACTGATGGGCATCAGGTGAGGTACGACTTCGAGAACACCGGGATCGGCACCCGCACTGACGCTCGCATCGAGGCGCAGGCCACCGTCCTGCCCACGATCTGCAGAATGCAAAGACCCTAACCCCCTCACCCCGGCAACGGGAACTCCCGCAGATACTGTATGTAGTCGTCCTCGACATCGATCTGCAGCGCCGCCAACAGTCGCACGACGCCGCAGTAGAACGAGATCGTGAGCAGAAGATCAACGAGCTGCTTGTTGTCGAACCCTTTTTTCAGCTCGACGAAAGTGGCGTCGGAAAGATTGGGTTGAGCGGTCAGCTCGCGAGCCGCGCGCAAGACCGCTCGCGCCAGAGGCGGGAGATCGGTCGCCTGGCCTTTCGTCTCCGCTTCGATGGCGCGGATATCCTCGTCCGTGACACCGAACTCACGCCCGATCTTGATGTGATGCGAGTACTCGTACGGCGATCTGGTCACGTACCCGACTTGCAGAATCGCCATCTCGCGCAATCTGGGATCGAGCCGACTGTGGAAGCGTATGTAGCGCCCCAAACCGGAGAAGCTGCGAGCTGCGTCGGGACTGTTCACCAGAGCTCGATAGAGGTTGATGTTTCGGGCCAGGAGGTCGCGGTTCTGCGGTGCGAGATCGGCCTGCTCGAGATAGGGTACGCGCGCCATGTGCTATTCGCTCCTTAGGTACGCCCTTGAGCCCTCGGAGGATTCGCTGGTCTCTTCCAGGCTCCGCCCGGCTTCTCGTGCATCGGCCCCACATAGTTGGCCAAGCACTCCGACCGCGCCTCTCCTTTCAAATTGCGACAGGCCTGCTCCTGCTCTCTGATGATGTCCTGTTGGGTTTTTGGCTTGCTCACATAGGGATTCTCTTCGTCGGCGAGGACGGGGCACGGCGCACAGGCGAACGCGGCGATGAAGATTGCGGCAGACACTCGAGGCATGTTCACCCTCCCGCGATCAGGGCTTGGCAGCCGGATCAAGCCCAAGACGCTGCCGCAACTCACGCGCCGTGAGCGTTCGGCCGTAGACCGGTGTATCGCGATCGAACTTCTTCGCGCTCGCAAGAGGCCCAACCACGACCGGTTCGAAACCTGCATCTCGCACCAGGCGCGAGGCGATTTCGAGTGCACCGACATCATCTCCCGCGAGCGGGACCCCGATGCGCTCTCCAGATCGGTTAGCTTCGCTGGCTAGAGCGTGAGCCGGGATGGAATTGAATGCACGCACCAGTCGCACGCCCGGCAGGAATTCCGCCGATGCGAGTCCCGTGCCTTTTGCCAGCGCAGGTTCTGCCATCGCGCCGTCACGCGTCGGATACGGATTCCCCGTTTCGAGCACGACCTTTCCAGCCAGCTCGGTCGCGAAATCACGGCCGACCTGCGGTACTGCGCCATAGGGAACAGAAATCAACACGACGTCGCCAAAGGCGGCACCCTCGCGCGGCATGCCGGCCTGTGCCGAGGGCCCGGCGCGCTTCACCAGATCCCCGAGCTCATCCGGATGGCGCGACGAAAAGAACACTTCGTAGCCCGCCTTCGCCCATAGCACGCCGAGCGTCCCCCCGATGTTGCCCGATCCAATGATGCCGATTTTCAT
>JBGPPC010000329.1:0-3988 GCA_041488355.1 Gammaproteobacteria bacterium | reverse complement strand
TAACGCTTCTCGATCCGTGTCCGTACTATGGTCATGTGAAGCCGCAGCGTGTAGAGCATATGTGTGAAAGCCGCCGGCACCCGGAGGTGGTTCGCATGCGCTTCCAGCCGATCCAGTTTCCCCACGAGATCCGTTACGTCTTGCTCCGGGCGACGCCGGTCCAGCTCGAGTTCCAGAAATTTCAGTTGGCCGTATAAGCGATAGATCCTGCGCCGCATGCCCCACCCATAGACGGCTGGCGCCAGTCGCAGCAGCGGGTACAGGACGCCAACCACCGGAATCGCCAGAATCAGCAACTGCCCAACCAGCACGGCGAGCCAGAAGGGCAGGTAACGCTGGAGAAACGGCCGGCCCGACTTGTAGAACTGATGTGCGCTGTTGCTGAGCGGCAGGTCGGTTGCTTCGGCGGCAGGAAACTGCCCCGCCTTGTGGAAGATGCCGGGTCCGCCGTGGATCTCCGAGGCGGCATCGAGCAACAAATACTGAATCGCCGGATGCAGATCCCTGCGCACCACCAAGCTGGCCTTGGGCGCGATGAGCACTACATCCCTCGGTGGCCGATTCTTGGCCAGGTCACCAACGCCAGCGGGAAGCACCAGCTTGTTCAGGAACGGATACAGCGCGACATACGCGTCTGTGCGCGGGAAGCTCACGAGATCCACGTCGGTAGCGGCCACCAGCCTGCGCACCACGGGAGAGTCCCACGACGTGAGCATGATCGCGGCCTGAATTTGGCCGCTGAGGAGCTTCTCACTGGCCATTTCCGGCGTAAACGGGAGCAACTCGGCGAAGGCTTGGTCGATTCCGTTGCGGGCGAGCAGCTCGAGCGTCAGAGCGCGCGTGCCGCTGCCCTCGGGTCCGATCGAGATGCGCTTGCCCCGGAGCTCACTTAGCCCTTGGTCGAGTCGCACGGCTCGGTAAAAAAACCAGAGCGGCTCGTAAGAGACGGTGCCGAGCGACACCAGCTCGGGCGACTTCCGTGCGTTGGTGATGCCGCCCTGAACAAAGCCGACGCTGACCCCGGAGCGCGGATCGCTCAGCCGATTGACGTTTTCTATCGCCCCGGCGGACGGGACCAACCGCAGCTCGACACCGTCGCGCGCCAGGATCTCCCGATAGCGTTGGGCGAACTCGGAATAGGCACTACCCGCCGATCCTGTCGTCATCACCACCGTGCGGGGTGGTGCTGGATCGATGATAGCGAGGGAGACCGCGAGGGCTGCCACCAACAGCACGGCCGCCGCGATCGATCCGATCACGACGTATCGCCTGTGCACCCGGGTGAACTCTGTCTCGTCCATACAATTCCGCTGTACTATCCTGAACCGTACAAAAGGCTCGCCGTGGGTGAGAAGATACTCAACGCGGCTCCCCTACGTTTGATCTACGTCAAGATCCGTGGGTCTCCTGCACATTCTAATCTACGATAGTGGTGGTGGCTGATCTCCCGATGCGCGTTCTGCTCTGGACAGAAGGAAGTCAGAGAACGATGAAGCATTCACGCATGTTCCATGACCGTGGATTCACCGTACGGAGCGCGACAGCGCTCCTGGTTCTCGCCCTGGCGCTGTCGCCCTGGACCAGCACGCGCGCCGACGAAGGCGGTGTGAGCTTCTGGCTACCGGGCCAGTACGCCAGTTTCGCTGCGGTGCCCTCGCAACCGGGCTGGTATATACCGACTCAGCTCTACTACTACAACGGCAGCGCCGACACCACTAAGACATTCCAGCGCGGCGACTCGGCGAACCTCGGCCTCAGCTCGCGTGCCGCGCTCATCTTCTTCACGCCGACCTGGGTTCCGAACGAGAAATGGTTCGGCGGCCAGCCGTCGTTTTCACTGACCTTCGGAGGCGGTTGGAACTCGACCTCTGCCAACCTCTCCGCATCTTCGGCAATGCTCGGCACCCAGACTCTCAATCGCAGCGACTCCGACTCGGGCGGGATGGATCTCTATCCGCAGGCGCAAATCGCCTGGACGAGCGGGAAGAACAACTGGATGGCCTATGTCACCGGCGACTTGCCCGTCGGTAGTTACAGCAGCACACGCCTGTCCAATATCGGGCTGGGCCACACCGCCATCGACGTCGGAGGCGCCTACACATACTTGAACAACACCAGCGGATTCGAGGCTTCGGCCACACTGGGTTTCACCTACAACGGTATGAACACGAGCACGAACTACCAGAGCGGGGTCGACTCGCACCTGGACTGGGACGTCTCGCAGTTTCTATCTCAGAACTGGCAAGTGGGGCTGGTAGGTTACGTCTACTACCAGCTCACCGCCGACAGCGGCAGCGGGGACCACGTGGGATCGTTTAAGTCACGGGTCGTATCGATCGGCCCCGAGGTCGGCTATTCGTTCACCGTCGGCGGACTGCAGTGGTATGCGAACCTGCGCGGCTACTGGGAGTTCTGGGCGCAGAACCGGCTCGAGGGCTATGCCCTATTCGCGACCATGAGCATCCCGCTTGGCGGTGGTCCGAAGAAATAGCAGCAAATTGGACTAAGTTACTCGCAGGGCGCGGAAGACTTTCTGGCTAGCATGCGTCGCGAGTCCATTCCTGTCGCTGACCTTCTCAGCCGTTAGCGAATCAATCGACCGAAGACCGCTCCTTGCCGCCGCGAGTCATCTATACTCAAGATAGATCGGGTGGGGGTAGCCATTGACTACGAGCGGCTATCGCCCAGTTTCAGCTTCCAGGAGAAGAGAAATGAATAACGAAAAACCGCGCGTCGGTTGCATCGGAGCGGGCGTTCTCGGCGGGGCAATCATGCGCCGCCTGATCGATTGCGGATTCGCGCCGGTCGTGTGGAATCGGGACAGGACGAAACTTGCCGATCTGCTGAAGGCGGGCGCGACCGAGGCGCGCAGCCTGGTGGAACTCACCCGTACCAGCACTTTCGTGCTCACCTGCGTGAGCGATGGAGTCGCGCTGGAGAAGGTTGTCTTTGGCGAAGGCGGGGTAGCCGCGGCTGGGAGCGCCGACAAGGTTCTCGTCGACATGTCCACCTGCGCGGCTGCGCATACGCGGGACATGGCGGCCCGACTGGCTGCCCAATGCGGGATGGCATGGCTCGATGCGCCGATCTCCGGTGGTGCGCCCGCTGCGCGCGAAGGAAAAATGGCGATCATGGTTGGAGGGTCGCCGGATATTTTCGAGCGCGCCCGCCCGCTGTGGGATGCGCTCGCCGCCCGGGCAACGTTGATGGGATCGAACGGTGCAGGTCAGGCGACCAAGATGATCAATCAGGTGCTGGTTTCTACCGGACTTGCCGTGCTTGCTGAAGCCTGCGCATTCGCCGAGCGGGCCGGCATCGATGCAGCAATGATTCCGAAGGCGTTGGCCGGCGGGCGCGCGGACTCCCGTCAGCTTCAGGAGATGTTTCCCAAGATGGTGGCTTCGGACTTTTCGATCACCGGACGCGCTGCGCTGATGCTCAAGGATCTCGAACTCATCCATGACTTCGCCCGTCATGTCGGCGCACCGATGCCGGTGACAGCTGGCGTGACGGAATCGTTCCGCAAGATGGTGGCCGACGGCCTTGGCGACCGGGACAACTCGGAGATGGTCAATTTCTATCGCAACCGAAAAACCTGAGCGTTGGCTTTTGTTACCTTGGCCCCGACCGCTCAGTTCCGCTCTTCAGAGCGCCGCGACCCGCTGGATGGGCCAAAACGCCGATACGTTGCCAATGGCGTAGGGCGCCACGCGCCTGCCGCGCGTCGCGCTCTAGCGACGCGAACCGTAGTTGGTCGAGTTGATTTGGATCAAATCGCCAGAGTCCTCGGCACGGTGTAATGTGTCACTTGGATAAGGCGAGGTCCAACCAACGCTTCTGCACCCATCGACTGGCTGCCGAATGATTGGGAAGTAGCAGGGCAGCGTCCGGCGCTGTTTTCTTGTGCATCGCAGAGGAGGGTTGAACGATGTCTATGCTCAGAGTACTCATTGTCGTGCTGTTAACGGTTTCCTTGGCCGCATGTGCT
>JBGPPC010000328.1:0-4001 GCA_041488355.1 Gammaproteobacteria bacterium | reverse complement strand
CAGAGCCTCTTGCCGATTATTGTTTTGTCCTCGAAGCCTGAGCTTCCGATCGTGGCGCCTTCGCACGAGACGAAGCGGTAGTGCTTGTCCTTCTCCCATTGCCAATCGGAGGACAGTTTCACTAAGCTGTGGTCGCGTGCTTGGTCCTCGCGCAGCGCCTCCTGCGCCTCGGGCAGGAGGATGGCTCTGCCGGTCGCGGGGTCAATAATTGCGTCAACCTGGCCCGATTCGATAGCCTGAAGCTCAGAGGCACCTTTGACCAGCCGCCGGATCCACTCCTCGAACCCGGCCGTTGCATGCGTGCGAGAGGGGCCCAGCTTCGGCGCGCGAAGCTTGGGGTTCATCCGACGTTTCCTTCTACTCCGAGCATGAGAAGCACATTCCTCTTATCGCTGAGGTTGCCGACGACGTTCGCGACCGGTGCTGGAGACACCTTAGCGAGGCTGGGTGTGACGAGAACCCCATCGGCCAAAGCGCGGAGCGGTTGTTCGAAAACATCGACAATTTCCAACTTGTAGCCGTCTTTCAAGTACTGCTGACAAATCGCTTCAAGATTAGCGATGGCCCGAACCGAATTGGGTGCGTTACCCGAAATGTACAGCCGCAACACAACCACCGTCTCGATTTCGGGGCTCGAGACTTTGTCTTTTGCGCGCTTACGGCCCATTTCGCGCCTCCCTCCGGGTCTTCTTTCTTCCGGAATTTCCCGAACCGCGGGCAACACGCCGCTTCACGAGCGGGGGTGCCGCTGCCGTTGCCGCGCGCGCTACCGGGTCCGCGCTACGCATCCTGCGCAGGTCGTCATCTCTTTCGGTCGAGGACAGCGTACGCGCTTCATCGTCTCTCGAGTACAACGCTAATTCAGCTCGCTTCCTCTGGAGATCGAGCTCCAAGGCTTGGATTCGGGCACGAGTATCTGCTTCGGCAGATTGGAGCTCGCGTTGCTTATGATCAAAGTCGGCACGACGCTGTTTCTGTCTGACAATCTCCTCGGCCTCCTTCTCCCAGCGCAACGTGCCCATCAGCACCTCACCCCCTGCGGTATAGACGTCCGTTAGCATCGGCCCGGTTTCGCTCAAGGTGAGCTCGCGCACCTGGTTTGAGTGCCGCGTCCCTCGCGATTTGACGATGGTAAGCGCCCTGTTGCGTTCGCCGCTGCGCACTAGATACGAGAGGTGAATCCACGTATCTGCAATCTTCGAAATCTGGAGCTCGGTCGCTTCAGCCTCGGGATTATCGCCCTCAATCAGAGAGGTCGTTACCACAGTGACCCCATTATCCTTCACCATGTAGATGAGCCGGCTTGCTACAGCGCGCGCTGCACTGAGGCCTCCTGCCTTGGCCATCGCCGAAAGCGGATCAACCACCATGCAACGAGGTTGATGCTCATGAACCAGCGCGCTGAGTGCTATCAAATGCTCGTCCGGGCTGCTGGTTTCGGTCCGGCCCGAATACATCCGCAAAAGGCCCGACTTGACGTACGGTTTGAGCCGAATTCCGACCGAAGACAAATTGCGCACGATCGCATCGGCTCCTTCGTCAAAGCTCACGAACAGCGTCCGCTCGCCCCGCCGACAAGCGGACTCCGCAAACTTACCCGCCAAAGTCGTTTTGGACGTGCCGGGCGCACCCGTGATCAGCGTACTGCTACCACGGAATAGGCCGCCGCCCAGCATCGAATCGAGGCGCTCAAAGCCAGCGGAAACTCGTTCGGTCGAAGCCTCGTGCTTGATTTCGGTCGGTTCGGGGCCGGTCACTTCCATTCCGGTCGGCCCGATGCCCAGAGGAAATTCACCTGCCGCGAAACCCGAGCCACGATATTTTGTTATCTGGAGTCGATGCACCGAGACTCCGTGCTCCAGGCGGCGCTCGAACCGGATCGCGCAATCGACCATGAACTGCATGAAGCCATAGGGCGCGACCTCAGAAGTATGACCATCGAGTTTGGCCGTGATGATGGCAGTCAACTCGTTGTCCGCCAACCAATCCCGGACACGATAGATTTCCCGCATTTCCGCAATCGGATCCTGCAGCAGCGTCAGCAGTACATCGATTCCGTCAAACACGATCCATCGTGCGCCCATCTCTTCTTTCTTTGCTTTGAGGATGGCCAACATGCCGGTCAAGTCGAACTCGCCGGATTGGACTACCGTGGGCGACAGGTGGGCGTCCAGAAAAAAGAGTTTGCTCTTCGGCAGGGCGGCCAGGCCCCAATCGAACGCGGCCGCGTTCTCGGCTATCTGGCGAGTGCTTTCCTCGAACCCAACAAAGATGCCGGGCTCTCGCCGCCGGCGTACTGCGTTTACGAGGGCTTGAAGAGAGAAGACGCTCTTGCCGGAGCCCGCACGGCCCATGACCAGAGTCGTCCGGTTCCGTGGCAGCCCGCCGCGGCTGACCTCATCAAATCCCTGGATGCCAGTGGGTATCTTGGACAGGGGCTGAGGAAGCGCTCGTTTCGGCCCGTTCACGGTTATTCCTTTACAAGGCGGTTAGCAGTGATACCGGACCAGTGAGGTGACCGCTACAGATGCCATAAGGCAAAGCGGGTTCTGAAATGGCTGCCGCCGATGGCACTATAGAGATCCACGGGCACTGGTGCAACCACGGTATCCGGCAGACACAGTTTTCGCAGGGCACGGGAAATGCGAGTTAGTCCGCTGAACGCGCAAGGACCAGGTTGAACACCGACGAGTCGATTGGCACCAGCGCGCGAAGGCGTTCATCAACGACGATGCACGCGGTCGCCGTAGCGGGCGAGCCGACGCAGCAGGCCTAGAAGTGGCCGAGCTCATGCGCCTGGAAGGCATCGACGCGCAGGGTGACGCTGGCCCGCGTGTGCTTGAGCAGGCGCTCCAAGTCGGGCGCCGCGCGTTTGAAGAAAGGCCCGTCGAGCCGGTCCTTCAGACAGACCGCCAAATCCGGGGCGCCGGTTTGGCGAAATTTCAAGCTGAACCAGCTCTCCGGGAACCGCGGATTGATCAACAGCAGACGCATGGTCACCATTCCTTCCTTGGCGTCTCGTGCATCATCGTCTCAGCGTGCCGCGGCATAAACACCAACTTCAGCACGCAGGCGCGCGACCCGTTCAATCGTGGGTCCGTCGTTGTAAAAGGGCTCCGGCGCCAGCGGCAAACCCGCCCGCCTCGACTCCTCGACCAGGATCCCGAGGTATTCCTCCATGTGCGTGGCGGTGAAATCGTTCGTGTCGTGGAATGTCACCACGACTGGAACGACGCCGTCCACGACCGGCAGCCGGTCCTCTTCGATACCGCGCCGTACCTCAACCAGCTTGGCGTGGAAGTGGCTGCGGCGTCGCAGACTGATGTGCCAACCCCAGATCTTCCCGTCGCGTGCGCTGATATCCGTAAGCAGCATCTCCAAGCCGTGTGCGTGGTACGCGGCTTGAGTGCTGGCATCGAAGGACCAGTACGGTGGCCTGACCAAGGTGGGATCGTGGCCCGACAGGGCGTGGATGTCCGCACTTCCGTCGGTCAGCGACTGGCCCAGCTCGGGGGGCGAAAGATAGCGGTGGTTCATGTGGCCGCGAGCCGATCCGCTGTGCAAGGCGATGACATGGCCATCGTCGCGGATACGCCGGAGGAGCTCCTGGCCGTAGGCGGTGCCACCAGCGCTCAAGGAGCGCGTCTGCACGAAGAATACTGCCTTGATCTGCGGCTGCACTGTGTTATTGGCGAGCTGATCCAGGATCGCAGTCGTCGGGTTGTAGGGTTGCAGCAAGCTCGGACCGTCATCGAAGGTCAGCAGGAAGCGGGCTGGATGGGGCACAGGGGCCGAGACGGCTGTGTCATGACCGGCGGTGTTCTGGCAACCCGAGACAGCCAGGAAGAAGCAGCACATCGATGCCAGCGTCGCAAGACGCCGCCAAGGCACGAGCAGCCTCATGCGAGTCTCGCTGTCGTTGCTTCGAGCGCCGCTCACGCGCTTATCCCTTTGCAAGCGAAAGCCACTGCCCCTTCGCTATGCGAGACCGAACCAGGGTG
>JBGPPC010000327.1:0-4007 GCA_041488355.1 Gammaproteobacteria bacterium | reverse complement strand
TGGGCTCGCGTTGCGCGCAGCCGCGAGCTGTGGACACGCTTACGAGCGCGCACCACGGCTGTGATCGGACCGCGCTCAGCCGTCGCGGAGTAGACACACACTGACTTTAGGAGATCGAGACCGGATGCCCTCAGCCGAGATTCCTCTGCCCTTCGAGCTCCGGGATCACCGCGTTGGGCTTTGAGGAGACGGCACCCTATGCCTTGAACCCAATCGCCGGCGTCCGGTTTCTCGCGCTGGCGCTGCGCGCCGGCGAGCGGGTCTGACCGGGCTCAGCCTCAGCCTGGTGACGCTGCCAACCGCAGCCCCATGAACTGCCAGCGATCGGCCGGGTAGAAGAAGTTGCGGTACGTAGCGCGGATGTGCGAGCGCGGCGTCACACAGGAACCTCCGCGCAGCACCAGTTGGCTGACCATGAACTTGCCGTTGTACTCGCCCAATGAACCGGCGAGAGGCTTGTAGCCAGGATAGGGCGAGTAAGCGCTGCTGGTCCATTCCCACACGTCGCCGAAGAGCTGATGGGAAGGGTTACCTGCGGCGCTGGGATGCAGCCTGCCGCCATCCAGTAGATTCCCCGTCACCGGCAGCGAGGCGGCGGCAGTTTCCCACTCGAACTCGGTAGGCAGGCGCTTACCCGCCCAGCGCGCAAATGCGTCGGCCTCGAAGTAGCTCACATGGCACACCGGTGCGTGCGGATCGACGTGCCGGAAGCCGGACAGCGTCATGTGCCACCACTGTCCTTCGACCTGCTCCCAGTACTGCGGCGCCTGCCAACCGGCCTCGTTCAATTTGCGCCAGCCGTCTGAGAGCCAGAGCGCCGGGTTGCGGTACCCGCCCGCCTCGATGAACTCCAGGTATTCGCCATTGCTCACCGGACGCGCCGCGAGCGCGAAACGCTCGAGAAACACGCGGTGGCGTGGCGTTTCGTTGTCGAAGCTGAATCCCTTACCGTCGGAACCAGCGCTATGGATTCCGGCCGGGAACTCGAGCCACGTCAATTTGCTTGCGTTCGAGGGCGGCTCATCAGCCGCCTCGCGGTAGGCGGGGCGGAGAGGGCTGAGCGCGAGCAAGCTCTTGAGGTCGGTGAGCAGCAGCTCCTGGTGCTGCTGCTCGTGATGCAGTCCGAGCGTGACTCGGGACACGCTTTCGGTATCGCGCTGCGCATCCAAGCGGGCGATGAGGCTGCGCATGTGCTCGTCCACGTGCGCGCGGTAACGGAAGACGTCTTCCACGGTGGGTCTCGAAAGCAAGCCGCGCATCGGCCGCGGGAAAAACGTGCCTACCGTCTCGTAATACGAGTTGAACAGATATCCGTACTGCGGATGGAAAGTGCGGTAGCCGGGCAGACAGGGCGTGAGCAGGAAGTTCTCGAAGAACCAGGTCGTGTGCGCGAGGTGCCACTTGGCCGGGCTGCATTCCGGCGCGCTCTGGATGACATAGTCCTCGACTGCGAGCGGGCGGCAGAGCTCCGCGGTCAGCTCACGTACCGCGGCGTACGCGTTGAGCAGGTTCCCACCCGGACGCAGATCAGGCCGAGTTGTGGAGCTCGCGCGAGCGATCATTTGACTGATATGTCAGAAATTTGCGCCCGTCTGCAACCAGGTAGCAGGCTCCCCCGAAGTTGTGCCATCATGGACAATCATGTTCCAGAATGCGTCGTCTTTCGGAGTCTAATCAGGCCCGCGTGGCGTGGCAATCTGCCCGTGATTCGATGGGCATTGGTAACCCCGTGCACGACGCGTTAGGTACGCGCACCAGGAGGTCCTGCTGTGAAATTTGCCGCCCGCGCCGCCCTGCGACTGGAGCCCCGCAACCTGTGGATAGTGGATCTCGCGCCGGCCGTGGGGTCTATCCTGCAGGAGGTATGCGACGGTTTGAGCCAGGCGCAGAAGCGGCTGCCGCCGAAGCTCTTTTACGACCGGCGGGGCGCCGCGCTGTTCGGCGCGATCTGCGGCACCGAGGCTTACTACCCGACTCGTACCGAGAACGCCATTCTCGACCGGCGCGCCGTAGAGATCGCAGGTGAGATCGGCACCGACTCGGTCATCATCGAGTTCGGCGCCGGTCAGATCGAAAAAATCCGGCGGTTGCTGCCGAGTCTGCGACCCACAGTCTATGCGGCGCTCGACATCTCGCGCGACCAGCTCGTGCAGGCCAGCAGCCGCCTGGCGCTGGACTATCCGTGGCTGGCAGTCATCGCCGTAAGCGGCGACTACGGTGCCCAGCTCGAATCGCAACTCAGCCTCCCCGCGTACGCGCGCCGGGTCGTGTTCTTTCCAGGCTCCACGATCGGCAACTTCGAGCCCGAGCAGGCACTGGCGTTTTTGCAGCGAGTTCGTGCAGTCGTTGGCGATACCGGCGGTATGCTCATCGGTGTGGACCTGCAGAAGCCCGCTCACGTTCTCGACCTCGCCTACAACGATCCCGAAGGCTATACCGCGGCCTTTAACCTCAATCTGCTGGCGCGGCTCAACCGCGAGCTGGGCGCGGATTTCGACCCAGGGGCGTTCGCGCATCAAGCGTTTTACAACGTCGGCTGCAGCCGGATCGAGATGCACCTGCGCAGCCTGCGCGCGCAGCGCGTGCGCATCGGCTCGCGCGTGTTCGCCTTCGCGGCAGACGAGACCATCCACACCGAGAACTCCTACAAGTACACCCCGCAAGGCTTCGGGCAGATGGCGCGCGCGGCGGGCTTCCCCGGCGTCCGGATGTGGACCGATCCCGATCACCTGTTTGGCGTGTTTTTCCTGCACAGCTGACCATCCGTTCAGCGTTTCTACGGCCGCGTCGCTAGCGTAGAATGCCGACTCCGATCGACGACGCACCGGACGGAGGAGGCGAGGAAGGGCATGCGGCTGTGCACTCTGAAGCTGGATGGCGCTGAGAGCGCGGCTGTGGCTACTGCCGCCGGTATCGTTCCGGTGAAGCGGATCAACGCCCACCTCGGTCGAGCCTGGCCCACGGATCTGTATGCGCTGATCCAAGCCGGCCTCAGTCCCATGCTGCATCGCGATGCCGAGCGTACTCCGGGGGCGCTCGCTCCGTCCTCCGTGCACTACGCGCCGCCGTACCGCCATCCGCGCAAGATCTGGGGCATCGGCCTCAACTACAAGGACCACGCGGCCGATCTCAGCGCGCCCTATCCAACCGAGCCGGCCTCGTTCATGAAAGGCGACCAGACGATCATCGGCCCAAACGACGTGATCGAGCTACCGCCCCAATCCGAGCGGGTAACGGCGGAAGCCGAACTCGGGTTGGTTATCGGCCGCGAATGCCGCTTCGTGCAGGAGGACGAAGTGCCGGCCTACATCGCCGGTTACTGCCTGATCATCGACATGACCGCGGAAGACATTCTGCAGCGCAACCCGCGGTTTCTCACGCGCGCCAAGAACTTCGATACCTTTTTCTCGTTCGGTCCCGAGCTGATCACACTGGACGAGGTGCTCGACGTCATGCGCCTGCAGGTGGGTACGTGGAAGAACGGCTCGCTGCATCGGGAGAACGTGGTGGCCAACATGGCCTTTCCGCCGCACTATTTGGTGGCTTACCACTCCAACGTCATGACCCTCTATCCGGGCGACATCATCAGCACCGGCACGCCGGGAGCGGTGGTGATCGAGTCGGGCGATACGGCCGAGTGCCGGATCGGAGGGCTCGGTTCATTGTCTAATCCGGTGCGCAGGCGCAGCGGCGTAGGCTATGTGGAGCTGGCCTCGATCGGCGTGTGACTGACGTCGAATCGGCGCTAGGTCAGCGCCTCGACCGGTAAGTCCATATCTCTAAACCTTGGAGGGAGTGAAGCAAATGCTGTTTCGCAAATTCGTGGCGGGCGTGCTCGCTGTGGCTGCATTCGCCGGGTCCAGCTTCGCGGCGGACACCATCAAGATCGGTTTCATCGACCCGTTGTCGGGCACCTTCGCCAACGTCGGGGAGCTGGGCCAGCACAACCTGCAGATGCTGATCGAGGACATCAACGCGCGCGGCGGCGCCAACGGGCAGAAGTTCGA
>JBGPPC010000326.1:0-4188 GCA_041488355.1 Gammaproteobacteria bacterium | reverse complement strand
TGGGAGCTGGAGTTGCCGTAGTCGACGGCAATCTAGAGGAGCCAGGGGTCGGTCATACAACAACCGGTCGGCGGAGATCGCTGGTTCTGCTCAACCCGGGGTTGCAGCGCCTGAATCAGGCGCAGGTTCGAGGAAGGCAATGGTGGCAATGGTATTGCTAACCTTGTCCTCCAGGCTGCAACCCCGTGAGCACCAGCTACACTACTCGCAGGGAGGACGCGAGTCCGTTCGGTAGCACACATTCAGGACGGGCTTTGCCTCGCGGCCGATAAGTCTGTTGATTGGATGCATAAACATCTGCGGTTCCGCCTGAGGCGCGCCTGCCGTGCGCGCTGCGCTTGCTTGAGCGTGGGCCAGCGGGTGAGGAAGTCACAAAATACCACCGTGTCCTTGTCATGGGACCACTCCAGCGCCTGGGGGAAGTACTGCTTGAGCGCGTCGGTGATGCGATTGGTGAGACGGCGCACGTCGTCGACCAGCGCGCGGCGCTGCTCCACCAGTTGTTGCAACACCCGCATGGGGGTGCTCTGCGGATGTAACCGAGTCAGCTTCTCGGGATGAGTCAAGGAGGTGCGGCTTGCCACTGATGCCGGCGTTCACAGCGAGGTAAACCTACTGGTTTTAGCATGGGTTGGGGAGAGGGCGCTCCCAGAGCGAAGTGAGGGCGCGGAATCCGGGGAGGGTTTCAATATAGGGGGCGGGGCTACCGGGTGGGGCGCCTGCAGCGCCCTGGACGGCGTTAAGGACCTGCGGGCGCTGCGCGGAGACCTTCCTAGTCGGAAGTTGCTAACTGGCAAGCGAGCTTTAGCAAGTCGCTCGCGGGGGCCGTGTTTGATCGGGCCGTAATCGACGACACCACGCGCAGTGCGGCACGGTGCGCGGCCCTCTGAGGCGACATGGGCTTGCGCGATTCGCCCATGGCGGCAGCATAGCTTACTGGACATATCAGCCCCGCTCGCCCAAAACCGTGACGCTGATCCACCTGCCATCGCGGTCCACCACACTTTGGTTGCCCAGGGGCACGCGTCCCCATCGGCTCCCAGCCCCCCAGGCCAACCCGACACCCCGCCTTGAGCCCTCCCTCCACGCGTGATACGGTTGCATTTCCTATCGGTCCCCCGAGTGGCGCATGGTGTCGGAGGATCGTTCAGTTGTTGTTCGTATCCAATCACGCGGAGGAGGAGATCCCATGAGACTTGATTCGGTTCGTGAACTCAAGCGGTCGCTCCCGGTTCACCTGAACAAGATGTTCGCGGTCCGAGCCGCGGCCGGCGAGACCTCTAGCCTTGCGGTCGCCAGTGCAGCGTCGCTGAGGCGCGAAAGCCCGAGCTACTTCCTCGGCGTCTCGGCGCGGGGGAAGAGGGACTATCGTCTGGCGGTCCGTCTGCAGGACCGCGCGCTCGAGAGGAGCGAACTGGTGGACAGTATTTCGGCCAGGGCCAAGGGGGAGGTGGACGTGCGTTACGTGGGCCGCATCCGCGCCCGCGCCAAGCCGTGGTACCAATCGAAGCAGCGCCCGCTGCTCATCGGTTCGTCCACGGGGTTCCTCGCGAGCGGGTTCATCATGGCCGGCACGCTGGGGTGCTTCGTCCAGTCCGGGTCGTCGACCGCGCTGTATATCCTGTCGAACAACCACGTCCTGGCGGACGAGAACCGATATCCCAAGGGCGGATCCATCGTTCAGCCCGGCGCGCTGGATGGCGGGAGCCCGACGGCGGACCGCGTCGCCAAGCTCACCAGGTTCGTCCGTCTCGACCCCGGGCAAACGAACTTCGTCGATTGCGCCATCGCGAAGCTGAACTCAACGATCCAGGCGGATGTGCACAAGCTGAAGGGAATCGGCACCCTCGCCGGCCAGCGCGGCGACGATCTGCTGGTGGGCGACGTCGTTCACAAGGTAGGGCGCACGACCGGCGTTCGCCATGGGCGAGTGACGGCGTTCGAGCTCGATGGGGTGGCGGTCGAGTACGACATCGGCGTGATCTCTTTCGACAACCAGATCGAGATCGAGGGCGCGGGAAACAGGTCCTTCAGCGACGCCGGGGACAGCGGTTCGCTGATTGTCGATGACCAGATGCGGGCGGCCGCGCTTCTCTTTGCGGGTGGCGACCACGGCGGGTCCAACGGCAAGGGGCTGACGTACGCCAATCCGATCGACGCCGTGCTCCAAGCCCTCAAGGTAAAGCTCGCATAGGACAGCACATGCCCATCACCCTAGAGCAGGCACGGGCGGCAAAGGAATCCGCCAAGGCGCTGCTGGCCGCTCTGCCCGGCGTGGTAGGAGTGGGGATCACCAAGATAGGCCAGGACTATGCACTTAAGGTGAACCTGAGCGCCCAACTGCCGGCGGGCGTGTCGGCGCCGGAACGCATTGGTGACGTTCCGGTGTGCGTGGAGGTGGTCGGGACGATCACGAAGCGCCGCTGAGACACGGGATGGCGGAGCCCGTAGTGTCCACTTATTGAGTCGACGGAAAAGAGCAGTTAGTCGAGCAAAGCCGAACGCGCCACGCTAGACTTTGTGAGTGAGGCTCAAACCTCGCCCGTCGCGTTCGTCGTCTTCCTTCTTGCTGGTTGGATCAGCCGTCAGCAGCTCATTGTTATTGAGTACCTGAAGGCCGAGAACCGCATGCTGCGCGAGCGGCTCAAAGGACGCTCGCTTCGCTTCTCGGATCGGGAGCGTGCGCTGCTGGCGCGCAAGGCGTTTGGCATCCCGCGTAAGGTTTTGCTTGAACTTGGCACGATCGTCACGCCCGATACGCTGCTGCGCTGGCACCGGCGACTGATCGCTCAGAAGTTCACCTGCGGGCATCGCAATCCTGGCCGTCCGCGGACGATGCGGATCATTGCCGAGCTGATCGTGCGCATGGCAGTGGAGAATCCCAGCTGGGGCTATACCCGTATTCAGGGCGCTTTACTCAATCTGGGGCACGAGGTGGGACGGGGCACCGTCGCCGACGTGCTCAGGCGCGAGGGCATTGAGCCGGCTCCTGAGCGAGGAGAGCGCACGCCTTGGTCGGTGTTTCTAAAGGCCCACCTCCCACAGGGCTGCGGTTACCGTCTGGCAACGGTCGCAACGCGATAACTCTCGCCCCAGTGCGAAGTAAGTTAGGCCGCACGAACATCAGGCTGCCTGTGCCGCGTTTGTGACGCGCAGCGGCCGTTTGAAGATGTCCGGGCCGCCTGTGACGTTGGGCAAGCGCTACAAGTGACTGATTCGACGCCGCGCGAATCAGCTGACTTCGACTTTCAATCACCAGGTCGGATCAAAATGACTGATGACGCAAATTCGATAGGGCTCCGTGGCCTGAAACGATCGAACTCAAGTGCTGCAACTCACGGCCGTAGGCATCATTAAGAAGCGCGAGCCTGACAAACAGTTGCATCCGAACCTTGCTACGACCACTCCGCCTTGGCGCCTGGGGGCTGCCCTGCGTGGCCGGTGCACTGCTTGCCGGACCCGCACTTGTAGAAGCGCGCGAGGCACCGCTCGACCCCACCGAACGCTGGGAACTTGACTTCGACACTGCTGTGTTGTGGGACGTAGGTGGGCAAGCCACGCCGCTCGACTACACCTTCCTGCCGCAGATCCTGACCCTCAAGACCGGCGCGTTCATGCGGCGTGCGTGGGGTGACGGCGATCTCGTGGTGAGAAACCGCTTCTCGCTGCTCGCCGAGCCCATCGCGCAGGGACCAGAGAGCTACTTCGTCGGCGTAACCGTGGCTCCATCGATCGAATGGTGGACGCGGACGCGCACCTTCAGCGCGTTCTTCAGCATCGGCGGCGGCTTCGGCTGGATGGACTCGAAGGGCTACCAGACCCCCGGCGGCCAAGGCCAGGATTTCAACCTCACCTGGTTCATGTACGGCGGCGTGCGCTACCGGATGACCGACCACCTCAGCGCAACGCTCGGTCTGTACTTCCAGCACATCTCCAACGGCGGGCAGGACCCGGTCAACCCGGGAGTGAACGCGCTCGGGCCCACGCTGGGAATCGGCTGGCACTTCTAACTGCGTAGCCGGCCCGTAGAGCACCTGTGTCGTCGTTGTGACGCAGTAGTACTGCAGACGACTGTTCGTGTGTCTTGTCATGCCGGAAAAAACAAAAGGCAAACGCTACAGGTAACTGATTCAGCATTGCGCAGATGCGCTGTCTTCGACTTTTAATCCGTTGGTCGCGAGTTCGAGT
>JBGPPC010000325.1:0-4213 GCA_041488355.1 Gammaproteobacteria bacterium | reverse complement strand
TATATTGATGAGTACACAGGGCAGCCGTGGCTTGAGCGTGCCCCCAAGATCACCATGCCTGGTAAGAAGGAACTGAACCCGCGCAAGCCAGAGCCGCTGAGTTGGGAAGACCAGCGCACGTTTTTCCCGAAGCTGCCTCGCTGGCTCGCGCGCATGGCTTTATTTGCTCTAAACACCGGCTGCCGCGACCAGGAAGTGTGTCACCTCCAGTGGGAATGGGAGCAACCTATTCACGAGCTGAACACAACTGTATTCGTGGTCCCTCGCGATTTCGGTGGCAGGCGCCGCAATAGCGGCGTGAAGAACCGTGAGCCGCGTCTGGTGGTGCTCAACGCAATCGCGCGCTCGGTTGTCGAAGAATGCCGCAGCGAGCAGCAGCACGCACGCCAAAAGGCAATCGCCGATGGCAGCTCAGCGCCCGTTTTCAACTACGTGTTCACCACGCCAAAATACAAAACCAAGCCCGCCGAGATGAACACCAACAAGTGGAAAGAAGCGCGGCAGGAGTGCGGCTTACGCTTGCGAGTCCACGATCTGAAACACACGTTTGGACGCCGACTGCGGGCCGCAGGCGTGCCCTATGAGACCCGTCAGGTTTTGCTGGGGCACACTACCGGGGATGTCACCATTCACTACTCGCCGGCGGAAATCCAAGAGCTGATCGATGCGGTGGAGAAGCTCACGGCCAGCCCAGTAACGGTGCTCCGTGAGATTCCTGGCCAGTTCACGCGAATCTCACGCAGCCGCCGGTGATGCACTTTTAATAAGTTGCTGATTACTTTGGCAGGGGAGGTGGGATTCGAACCCACGATCTCCTGGTTCAGAGCCAGGCGCCTTGGACCAGCTGGGCCACTCCCCAATTCAGGCGGATAACTCGACTCGTCTTAGCGCTCGAAACCACGCACTAGAGGGGAGCCGCGGAAACCGGCGAGTATTCTACGGCGTTTTTGCTCGTCCGTGCCGCTACTCGGGGCTGGGCGTCTCGGGGTAGAGCTTTAGCGCGGTCCCGAGGGCTTTTCGCACTGTCCGGCGCAGATCTTCGGGCCCCAGCACCTCCACTTCCGGGCCGTGCCGAAGGATATCCATCACCAGTTCGCGGGGATCGCTGTACGGAAGCTCGAGCAAGTATGATCCGTCCGCCTCGATGCGTGAGCGTTGCTGCGGATGCCATTGCTCTGTCGCGACCCAGCGCGCACGTTCCGGCGCAAAGCGCAGTTTCGCCCAGTCGACTTCTCGCCCCGAGAATATCCCATAGCCGGACCCAAGCACCTCGTCCAGTTCGGTATCGCGGACCTCCCTAGCCTTCTCTTCCAGCATCGCAGCCTCGCGGATCGCATCGACCGCGAAACTGCGGATGTCCTGACGAAGATGACACCAGGCGTCTAGGTACCAGTTCTCGCGATAGTGGATCAAGCGTTGCGGCGAGATGTCGCGCTGCGTTTCCTCATCGCGCGCCCGGGTGTAGTAGGTGATGCGAAATCGTTTTCGCTCCAACAGAGCGCGAGCCGCCATCTGGAAGTGCTTCAGCGGCATCGCGCGCTTGGCGAGATGAAGAATCCGGATGCGCTTCTGCACCTCTTCTGTTGAATGATCCGCGCTGCCGATCGCCGCTTTCAGGCGTTCGAGCAGAGGCGCGACGTGTGGGCCGAGCAGGCCCGGCTCCAGGTTCTCGAGGAGCCGCTGCATAGTCAGAAGCGCGTAGATCTCGGGGTCGCTGAACCACAGGCCAGGGAGCTCTTGCACCCCCGCACCCTGTTCGAAGCGGTAGCCTCCAATCTCCCGATCCCACAGGATCGGGATGTTCAGCCGGCTGCGCATGTACTCGAGGTCGCGCTTGAAGGTGGCGAGCGAGATCTCCAGCTCGCGCAGGAAACGCTCGACCGGAACGGAACGTTGCTGGTGCAGCAGCTGTTGAATGCGGTAGAAGCGCTCGGTGCGATCCATGCCGGATTATAGCCGGCGCCTATAATGATCCCCTCGCCCGCTAGACTCCGGAGGAGCCATGACCGACCTGTGTGACAACCCGATGGGGACGGACGGCTTCGAATTCGTCGAGTACGCCGCGCTGGATCCCAAGGCGCTCGGCAGTCTGTTCGAAACCATGGGCTTCCAAGCCGTGGCAAAACACCGTCAAAAAGATGTGGCCCTGTTCCGGCAGGGCGGCATCAACTTCATCATCAACGGCGAACCCGGCAGCTTCGGTCAGTCGTTCGCCCGCATTCACGGTCCCTCCGTGTGCGCGATAGCCTTCCGCGTCAAGGACGCGGCAGCGGCGTATCAGCGCGCAGTCGGGCTGGGTGCATGGGGCGTCCAATCCCACCCCGGCCCGATGGAGCTCGCCATACCGGCAATCAAAGGCATCGGCGATTCCCTCATCTATCTCATCGACCGCTATCCGGAGAAGGACGCGGGCCATTCGATCTACGATGTGGACTTCCGGTTCTTTCCGGGCGTGGATCCACGGCCCGCCGGCGCGGGCCTGACGCACGTCGACCATCTCACCCACAATGTGCACCGCGGCCGCATGAAGGAATGGGCGGGCTTCTACGAACGCCTGTTCAACTTTCGCGAGATGCGCTACTTCGACATCGAAGGCAAACTCACCGGCCTGCGCAGCAAGGCGATGACGAGCCCCTGCGGGAAGATCCGCATTCCCATCAACGAGTCGGCCGACGACAGCTCGCAGATCCAGGAATATCTCGACGCCTACCGAGGCGAAGGCATTCAGCACATTGCGCTGTCCACCAACGACATCTACGAAACGGTCGATGCGCTTCGGCGCCAAGGCGTGAGCTTCCTGGATACGCCAGATACCTATTACGACATGGTGGACCGGCGGCTTCCCGCGCATGGCGAGGACGTCGAGCGGCTGCGGCGCAACCGCATCCTGATCGATGGCAGTCCCGGCGGTGGCTTGCTTCTGCAGATCTTTACGAAGACGGCGATCGGCCCGATCTTCTTCGAGATCATTCAGCGCAAGGGGGACGAGGGCTTCGGCGAAGGCAACTTCCGTGCGCTGTTCGAATCCATTGAGATGGATCAGATCAAGCGTGGGGTGTTGAAGCCCGTGCCATAGACTGCACTGTGCATCATTTGGCGCGGGTGCCAGGGGAAACTACGATCCGGACAGAAGGTCGTTCAGAGGAGCTATCTGATGGAGAAGAAGTTCGCGTCTCAAGCCGATCTGGCTGAAAAGAAGATCAGCTTTATCCCGCTCGGCCAGGGGGCCTACGCATACACCGCGGAGGGCGATCCGAATACGGGTGTAATAGTCGGTGACGACGCCGTCATGGTCATCGATACACAGGCCACGCCGGTCATGGCTCAGGATGTCATCCGGCGCATTCGCGAGGTTACGGATAAACCGATCAAATACGTTGTTCTCTCGCACTACCACGCTGTGCGCGTGCTGGGCGCGAGCGCCTATCGGCCTGAGCACATCATCGCCAGCCGCGACACGTATGACCTCATCGTCGAGCGCGGCGAGGCCGATATGAAATCGGAGATCGATCGCTTCCCGCGCCTCTTCAGTTCGGTGGAGTCGATTCCGGGGCTGACATGGCCGACGTTGGTGTTCAAGGAAGAGCTGACGCTGTGGATGGGCAAACGCGAAGTCAGGATCCTCCAGCTCGGTCGCGGCCACACGCGTGGTGACACAGTCGTATGGCTGCCTCAGGAGAAGATCCTTTTCAGCGGGGACCTGGTCGAGTATGGGGCCGCGCCTTACACCGGCGACGCCTATCTGCGCGACTGGCCCAAGACGCTGGATCGGCTGCGCGCGCTCAAGCCCGCGAAGCTGGTGCCAGGGCGCGGCGATGCGCTCGTCACACCCGAGCAGGTCGAGGCTGGTCTCAAGGGCACACAGGATTTCATCACGCAGATGTTCGAGTCGGTACGCGCCGGCGCAGCCGCCGGCAAGCCGCTCAAGGATGTCTATCAGGAAACCTATTCCAAGCTGAAGCCGACATTCGGGCATTGGGTGATTTTCGACCATTGCATGCCCTTCGACGTGAGCCGCGCATACGACGAAGCCACGCAACATCCCGAACCACGCGTCTGGACCGCGCAGCGCGACAAAGAGCTGTGGGCCGCGCTGGAAGGATGATGGACAGCCGTGATTCGTGAAAGGCCGTGACTCCTGACCCCAGAAGAGCCGTGATTCGTGACTCGTGATTCGTAACCTCCAAAAGACCCGTGACCGGTCATTCGCAAC
>JBGPPC010000324.1:0-4222 GCA_041488355.1 Gammaproteobacteria bacterium | reverse complement strand
GGACGTTTCGTGATCGACGAGAGAGTGAGGAGGCAGCGATGAACACCGTTGCTATAGTAAGGATCATCTGGATCACCACCGTTTTCGCAACGTCTGCGCTCGTGAGCCAAGGTCTTGTGGACAGCGGGAACCCGGCGGCGATCGTGGTTCAGCAGGGTGAGGGTTCGCCCTCTGACGCAGGCAGCGAGCCGCCGCGGGGCTATGCGATCGCAAGTGGCGGGACGGTGGTCGCCTGGTCTTCTTGGGACGCGGCGTTGTAGTCGTCACTACGACCCCCTCCCCAACCCCCGGATCAAGTCCGGGGCGGGCTCCCACCACCCCGCCCGCATAGCGGGCAGGCCGTGGTCTTTTCGTCGACTCCGGCCGTGAGAGTTGTCGCGCTCTTAAACTTAGCCTGCGCCTGCCGGCACGTTTGCGGGGTCAGATCCCCAGCAACCTGGGGCCCCTCTTCCGCCCTCCAGCGCGCCTACCCCTCCTCTGGCAGGACGGGAGGAACTACTTCTACGTCTTGTAGTAGCGACGGGCGCGCTGCTCTGCGCGCGCGGCAGCCGCCTGCGGGGTCACCTGCCCGGAAGCAACCTCAGCCACCATGTTGACGATGATGAAGTCGGCCAGGCTCGCGGCCGATGCCGCGCCCACTTTGCCGGCGTAGCCGATATGCAGGCTCAGGCCCGGGCCGTCGCGGAACGGCGTGTGCTTCGGGTCGTCGACCCAGATCCGGTTCGATTCGTAGGCGCGCAACGACTGCGAGAAATAGCCGAGCGACGCTGTCTGCCAGGTGTCGTACTGCTCTCGTTCCAGCATGAAGCGCAGATACTCGCGGGCGGCATTGGGGTATTTCGTGTACTTGAAGATCCAAGCGGGCGTGAAGATGGCGAGCTCGGTCGGGCGGCCAACCGGACCGATCGGCAGGTGCGCATGCTGAATGTCGGCTGCGAGCGCCTTGAGCTCGGGGTCATTGGAAGTCTTCGCCGAGTAATAAATCGAGATCCCGTTGTAGGTAAGGCTGATCTGCCCGGCGAGGAAGGCTTTGTTGTTGTTCGGGTCGAGCCACGAGAGCGTTCCCGGAACGAAGGTCGCGCTAAGCCGTTTGGCGTACTCGAGCGCCGCTATCGTCTCTTTCGAGTTGATCACCACGCGGTTGCGCTCGTCCACCAGTCTGCCGCCATGCGCCCAGATCACCCAGTGGCACCATGTAGTGGCGTCCCCCGTCGCATTCCCTAGAGCCAGCCCCACAGGTGTTCCGCGTGCCTTGAGGGCCTGGCACAACTGCAAGAAACCGGTGAGGTCGCGGGGTATGGCGCTGAAGCCAGTGGCTTTGACCATGCTTTGGCGGTACACCAGGCACTCCGTGATGAACCCTATGCCCACTGCGATCCAGCGGCCATCGAACTCGCAATAGGGCTTGACCGCGTCGTACCAGCCGCCGTACTTGGCGCCGAGGTAGTTCGCGAGCTCGGTCAAGTCCAGACATTTGTCCGGATAGAGTTGCGCGTTGTCGAAGTTACCCATGAGGACATCCGGGCCGGCCCCGACGGTGGCGGCCATGGAAGCCTTCGGCGCAAGCTCCTCGTAACCTACGCTCTCCACCTGAACCGGGACCCCGGTCTGTTGCGTGAACTTGAGCGTGTTCGCGAGCCAGACATCCTCGTCGCCCTGGACGAAGCGCTTCCAGCGCAGGAACTGCAGCTTCGCTCCCTTCTCCGGTTGATAGCGCAACTCCGGAGCCGCCTCTACCTCCGGGCCGAGCAGCCATCCGCTGCTCCCCGCGAGCGCCGCGGCACCGAGCGTCTTGAGCGCGTTGCGCCTACGGATGTTGGTCATTCCTTCTCCCTCGTTGATATGTTTTGCATAGCCCGGATGAAGTGCAGCGGAATCCGGAGGCGACGTTGGTCACCCTCACCCCGACCCTCTCCCGTCGAGGGAGAGGGAGCCACCCCGCACGTCATTCCGGCGAAGGCCGGAATCCAGGCTGCCTTGCTGCGCCGAACGGAATCGTACAACAAAGGGCGTTCAGGCCCGTCCGCTATAATATTGCGCTGAATCGACGACTAACCTGGGATTCATCTCGATGCAAAGCCTGTGGAACGACGCGGAAGCCGCCGGATTCAAGGGCGACCTGGCTCAACGCGTCTACACCTCCCGTCTGCTCGGGCGCGACAAGTCGCTGGTGCTGCACGGCGGCGGCAACACCTCGGTCAAGCTGCGTCAAACCAATCTCGTCGGGGACGACGAGGAGATCCTCTATGTCAAAGGCAGCGGCTGGGACCTGGAGCTCATCGAGGAAGCCGGGTTCTCGCCGGTGCGCATGGCGCACCTTCTGAAGCTTGCGCAGCTAGAAGCGCTGACCGATCCACAGATGGTGAACGAGCTGACGACGCACATGACGCGCTCGACCGCGCCCGCGCCTTCCGTCGAGACCATTCTGCATGCGCTGCTGCCGCACAAATACGTGGATCACACCCACTCCGATGCGGTGCTCGCTGTCACCGATACCGCCGACGGAGAGAAGCGCATCGCCGAAATCTACGGCGACAAGGTGGCCATCATCCCCTACGTCATGCCGGGGTTCGACCTCGCGCGGCTGTGTGCGGAGCTGTTCCCGAAGCAGGTCGGCAAGAACACGATCGGCATGGTGTTGCTGAAGCATGGGATCTTCTCGTTCGGAGCCACCGCCAAACAATCCTACGAGCGCATGATCGAACTGGTGGATCTCGCGGAGCGCTTTCTCGAGCGGCGCAACGCATGGCAGCTCAAGCGCGCGGCGATCAGCCCTCCCGACAAGCCGCAGCGTGAGCAGATCGCCGCGCTGCGAGCGGACCTCTCGCGCGTGGCCGGCAATCCGCTGGTCGTGGCCGTCCATCGGGACGAGCGGACAGTCTCGTTCGCGCGCCGCCCCGATGTCGGGACCGCATCCCAGCAAGGCCCCGTGACGCCGGATCACGTGATCCGCACCAAGCGCGTTCCACTGATCGGGCGCGACGTGAAAGGCTTTGCACGCGCGTACCGCGAATACTTCGATCGACATGCGCCGCAGGCCAAGGAGCCCAAGACCATGCTCGACCCAGCGCCGCGCGTGGTCCTCGATCCGGAACTGGGGATGTGCGCCGCAGGTCGTTCGGCCAAAGATGCGGCGATCGTTGCGGATCTCTATACGCATACGATCGACGTCATCGAGCGTGCGAGCATGCTCGGCGGCTACTCTGCCCTGCCACACCGCGATATCTTCGATGTGGAGTACTGGGACCTCGAGCAGGCCAAGCTGCGCAAGGCCGGCAAGCCGCCCGTGTTCACGGGTGAAGTGGCGCTCGTCACCGGCGCGGCGTCGGGGATCGGCAAAGCGTGCGTCGACGCCCTGCTCGCACGCGGTGCCGCAGTCGTCGGCCTCGACGTGAACGAAAGCATCACGGCGCTGCACCGGCGCACTGATTTCCTGGGCATCCGCTGCGATGTGACCTCACAGCAAGAGGTCGTCGCCGCGCTCGAAGAGACGGTCCGAGCCTACGGCGGTCTCGACATCCTCGTGCTCAACGCGGGAATCTTCACCGCCAGCGCGGCCATCGCGGTGCTCGACAACGAGGCGTGGCGCAAGGTGATGAACATCAACCTGGACGCCAACTTGATGTTGCTGCGCGAGTGCTATCCGTTGCTCAAGATCGCGCCACGCGGCGGTCGCGTTGCCGTGATCGGCTCGAAAAACGTTCCCGCACCGGGCCCAGGGGCGGCTGCTTACTCTGCCTCCAAGGCGGCACTCACACAGGTCGCGCGCGTCGCTGCGCTCGAGTGGGGCAGCGACAATATCCGCATCAACACACTGCATCCCAACGCGGTCTTCGACACCGGGATCTGGAACGAAGACGTTCTGACTGCTCGCGCCGAGCACTACGGGCTGAGCGTCGACGAATACAAGAGGAACAACGTGCTCAAGACCGAAGTCACGAGCCGCGATGTCGCCGAGCTCGCGGCGGAGATCTGCGGTCCGCTGTTCTCCAAGACCACCGGCGCTCAAGTGCCGGTCGATGGCGGCAACGAGCGGGTGATCTAGTGAACTGTATCAATCCCTCGCGGAGCCGCCCCCTCCCCAACCCCCGGATCAAGTCCGGGGCAGGCTCTTCCCCGCAAGCGGAGGAGGGAGAAGAATCGCAGCGCCCCAACCCTCGTTCGTTCGCGGCAGAGAAGCGGCTATCCACCAACCCTCCCTCGCTTGCGGGGGAGGGAAGGG
>JBGPPC010000323.1:0-4309 GCA_041488355.1 Gammaproteobacteria bacterium | reverse complement strand
CGCGCTGCGCTCGGAGCGCAACTGGGGGATAGGCGATTTTACCGACCTGCGGATGCTGCTCGAGCAGTGGGCTCAGCACGGCGCCGACATCGTCGGTCTCAACCCGCTACACGCCCTTTTCCCACACAATCCCGAGAACGCCAGCCCCTACAGCCCGTCGAGCCGGCTGTTTCTGAACTCGCTGTACCTCGATCCAGAGCGCATCGACGATTTCCGCGAATCTGAAGAGGCGCGCGAGCTGGTGTACTCGTCCGCGTTTCAGGCGCAGTTGCGCGCGCTGCGAACCATCGAGCTGGTGGACTACCGCGCGGTCGCCGCCGCAAAAATGCCCGTGCTGGAATTGCTCTACACCAGCTTCCGCCGGCGCCATCTCGCGTTGAACACTACGCGCTCGCGCGAGTTCCGCGACTACCGAGCCAACGCCGGCACAGCCTTACAGCGACATGCGCTGTTCGAAGCCTTGCAGGAACATTTCTTCCGCCAGGACCCGGCCACGTGGGGCTGGTCGGTTTGGCCAGCTCACTACCGCGACCCCGGCTCGGCTGAAGTCGCGCACTTTGCCGAAGCGAAGCGCGAGCGGGTGGAGTTCTTCGAATGGCTGCAATGGCAAGCCGTGAGGCAGCTCACCGAAGTCAGCCAGCGCGCGTTCGAGCTGCGGCTGGGAGTGGGGCTGTACGGCGACCTTGCCGTGTCGGTCGACCGCGGCGGTGCGGAAACCTGGTCCAACCAGGATCTGTACGCTCTCGGGGTCAGCGTCGGCGCACCGCCTGACGATTTCAGCCTGACCGGCCAGAACTGGGGCTTGCCGCCGATGATCCCGGCGCGCCTCGTACATACAGGCTATGCACCCTTCATCGCGACGCTCCGCGCGAACATGCGCCACACCGGCGCGCTGCGGGTCGACCATGTAATGGGCCTCATGCAATTATTCTGGATCCCGTCTGACGCCAGCCCCGGCGAGGGTGCTTATGTGCACTATCCGCTCGAGGCGTTGCTTGCCATCCTGGCGTTGGAAAGCCAGCGCAACCGCTGTATGTTGATCGGTGAGGACCTCGGCACAGTGCCGGACGAGGTCCGGCGCGCGCTTTCCGAATTGCAAGCACTGTCCTGCCGGATCCTGTATTTCGAGCGCCGCGAGGGTGGCGAGTTCAAGGCACCTGGCGAATATCCTGCGCAAGCGCTGGTGTCAGCCACGACGCACGATCTGCCGACGCTAGCTGGATTCTGGGATGGTCGCGACCTCGCGCTGCGCACCGAGCTGAATCTCTTTCCTTCGGATGAGCTACACGAACGGCAAATGCTGGAACGCAGCCAGGACCGTGCACGGCTGCTGCTCGCGCTCGAGCGCGAAGGGTTGCTACCGGCGGGCGTTACGCTCGATCCGGGTTCCGCACCCGTCATGACGCCGGAAATGATGCGTGCGATCCAGGCTTATCTCGCGCGTACCCCATGCAAGGTCTTCGCGATCCAGCTCGAGGACATCCTTGGACAGAGCGACCAGGTCAATCTGCCTGGAACCACCACTCAGTACCCGAACTGGCGGCGCAAGCTCACGTTGGACCTCGAGCGCTGGCCGCAGGACGACCGCTTCGTCGAGGTATGTGACGCGATCGGGCGCGTCCGGCCAGCCGGCTGATCGAAGGCGAAGAAGGACCGCCGAGAGCGGAGTAAAGTAGAGCAAACAGGGAGTAGACCGTTGCTCGAGATCAAAAAGATCGCTGGCGCACTGGGCGCGGAGATACACGGCGTCGACTTGGACACGCCTCCCTCTGTCGGCGTCGTGGCCGAGATACGTCGAGCCTTGCTCGAGCATCTCGTCATTTTCCTTCGCGATCAGCACCTCACCGTGGCGCAGTTCCTCGCCTTCGCGCGCACTCTGGGACAGCCCATCGAATACCCTCTCATCAAGGGCTTGCCCGACTATCCCGACGTGATCGAGGTGACGAAGCTGGAGCACGAGAAGGCAAACTTCGGCGGCATCTGGCATTCGGACACGACTTACCTCGAACACCCACCCATGGGCTCGATGCTGCTCGCACGCGAGGTCCCGCCCGCCGGCGGCGATACACTGTTCGCCAATCAATATCTCGCGTACGAAACCCTTTCGACAGGGTTACGCCGCCTGCTTGACGGCGTGCTCGCCGTGAGCAGCTCAGCCAAGGCGGACGCGACCAGCACGCGTGAGGACCGAGTGAACAAGGATGGCCGCCAAGACGCCAAGAAAGAGTATCTGGCTGAGCACCCCGCGGTACGCACGCATCCGGAGACCGGCCGCAAAGCGCTGTATGTGAACGTCGCGCATACCGTGCGCTTCAAGGACATGACTGACGAGGAGAGCGCGCCGCTGCTCGACTACTTGTTCCGCCACCAGACCCGGCCCGAGTTCACCTGCCGCTTCCAGTGGCAGGTGGGCTCGCTCGCCTTCTGGGACAACCGCTGCACGCAGCACAACCCCGTGAATGACTACCACGGATATCGCAGAGTCATGCATCGGATTACGCTGGCTGGCGAGAAGCCGCGGTAACGCTGGTCAAGGAGGAGAAGAGCCCATGAAAACGCAAGAGCTCGCCGCGATCTATCGATCCATGCTTCGGATGCGCCGCTTCGACCAGGGCGTCATGGATCTGTTCAAGGAAGGCCTCGTAAAAGGCACCGCCCACAGCTATGTCGGACAAGAGGCGGTGGCCGCGGGAGCCTGCGCAGCGCTGACCAAGGACGATTTCGTCGTCAGCCATCACCGCGGCCATGGCCACTGCATCGCCAAAGGCGCATCGCTGCAGAAAATGATGGCGGAGCTGATGGGTCGTGTGACCGGTTATTGCAAAGGCCTTGGCGGCTCGATGCACATCGCCGATCTCGAGCTCAACATCCTGGGGGCCAACGGCATTGTCGGCGCGGGAATCGGGATTGGAACAGGCGCGGGGCTGTCGAATAAACTGCGTGCCAATGGCGCCGTCGGCGTCGTGTTCTTCGGCGACGGCGCTGTGAACGAGGGCATTTTCCACGAATGCCTGAATATCGCGTCCGTCTGGAAGCTTCCGGTCGTCTATCTGTGCGAGAACAACCAGTACGCGCTGTCGACCTCTACCAAGGAATCCACCTCGATCGATCTCCTCTCCAAGCGCGCGAGCGCGTACTCGATGCCGGGCGAGACGGTTGACGGCAACGATGTCCTGGCCGTGTACGCCGCAGTGAAAGAAGCGGTTGCGCGCGCACGCCATGGGGACGGACCGACCCTGATCGAAGCGCTCACCTACCGCTGGGGTGATCACTCGATGCGCGCGAACCTCCCCCGCTACCGCACCGAAAGCGAGGAAGTGGAGTGGCGCAAGCTCGACGCGATCGCTCGCTTCGAGCACAAGCTCGAGACCGAATACGGATATACCAAGGATGCGTTCGCAAAAATCGGCGTCGAGGTCGATGCTGAACTCCTCGCAGCCAAGCAATTCGCGATCGCGAGCCCGGAGCCGACGCTGGAGGACCTGGAGGATGCGGTGTATGCGCCGCACTATCGGCCGGCGGAGCCCGTGCCGGCCGCGTCACGCGAGCTGACGTTCGCCGAAGCCATCAAGGAGGCGCTTGCGCAGGAAATGGAACGCGACCCGCGCGTCTTCGTGCTGGGCGAGGATGTAGGCAAGATCGGCGGCATCTTCGCGGCGACCCGTGGGCTCATCGAGAAGTTCGGCCCCGAGCGTGTGCGCGACACACCGATCTCGGAGGGCGCTATCGCTGCTTGCGCCGTGGGTGCAGCCGTCACGGGCATGCGCCCGGTGGCAGAGGTCCAGATCTTCGACTTCGTCACGCTGATGATGGACATGATCGTCAATCAGTCCGCCAAGTTCCGCTTCATGCTGGGCGGCAAGCCAACCGTGCCGCTGGTGATCCGCGGCCCGCAAGGTGGCGGCATACGCCTCGCCGCGCAGCATTCGCAGAGTCTGGAGGCATGGTTCACTCACGTCCCCGGCCTGGTGGTGCTCGGCCCGTCGTCGCCGTACGAGGCGAAAGGCCTGCTGATCAGCGCGATGCGCGAAGACAATCCGGTGATCTTCCTCGAGCACAAGATGCTCTACGTAGGTAAGAAGGCGCTCGTGCCCGAAGAATCGTATGCGATCCCCATCGGCAAAGCCGCGATCAAGCGTCACGGGCGCGACGTGACGCTGGTCGCCACCATGGCGATGGTGGACTCTGCCCTGCAGGCCGCGACGCGCCTGGAAGCCGAGGGCATCGATGTGGAGGTGATCGATCCGCGCACGCTGCGTCCGCTGGACGAGGACACGATCATCAAGTCCGTCAAGAAAACGAGCCGGCT
>JBGPPC010000322.1:0-4322 GCA_041488355.1 Gammaproteobacteria bacterium | reverse complement strand
TTCATGGACCCGCCGGGCGAAGCCAAGCCCGATTGCCTGATCGCCGCCGCCATCGCCAACACCATCAAGGCGATGTACCAGAAGGACGGTAACGCGGACATGGTGAAGCGCTTCTCGGGCTTCGAGTGGAAGACCGAGGAGGACGCTTTCAACGACGGCTTCCGCCGCGCGGGCCAACCTGGGGTCGGGCCCATCGACAGCCAAGGCGGCGATACCGGCAACCTCGCGACCTACGAGCGGCTGAGCGCAGCCGGAAACAACGGCGTGCAATTGCCGATCAAGGAGTACAAGAACGGCAAGCTCGTTGGCACCGAGATGCTGTACATGGACGGCAAGTTCAGCACCTCAGACGGCAAGGCCGAGTTCAAGCCTTCGCCTTGGCCGGGTCTACCCAAAACGGTGGCCGACCAGAAGGCGAAGTACAAGTTCTGGATCAACAACGGCCGCGTGAATGAGGTGTGGCAGACCGGGTACCACGACAAGTACAACGCGTTCGTCAGGGAGCGCTGGCCGATGGCCTTCCTGGAGATCAATCCCGGCGACGCCAGCTCGCTGGGTATCGGCTCGGGCGATGTTGTCGAGGTGTACAACGACTTCGGCTCGACCTATGCGATGGCTCTTCTAGAGCCACACGCCAAGCCGGGCCAGACCTTCATGCAGTTCGGCTACTTCAACGGCGTGGTCGGCGACGTGGTCACCGACTGGACCGACCGCAACATCATCCCTTACTACAAGGGTACGTGGGCAGATGTACGTCGTGTCGGGACAGTCGAGGCGTTCAAGAAAACCGTCACCTGGAAGGAGCGCCAATATAAGGCGTGACGCAACGGTCACGCCGCTAAACGACGCCACCCGCACTAACGGGTGGCGTTTTCTTGCCCACCGGTCAACCGTGGTGTTTGTACCGACGCTTGACAGAGGCGCGTATTTCCATCATTCTAGAACTATGGAATCCGAGCAAGCAGTAACTGCGCTCGCCGCGCTCGCTCAGGAGACGCGCCTCTCCATCTTCCGTCTTCTGGTGCAGGCGGGGCCGGAGGGCGTGTCGGCCGGCCGCATCGGCGAGATGCTCGACGTCCCGCCCGCGACGCTCTCCTTCCATCTCAAGGAACTCGCCAATGCCGGCCTGGTGTCCCCGCGCCAGGAGGGACGGTTCATCTACTACAGCGCGGACTTCGAGCGCATGGCGGCGCTCATGAGTTTTCTGACCCAGAACTGCTGCCAGGGCATGCCCCAGGAGTGCCTCACGGTCGTCGAGACCGCGCTCGGCCGCTGCTGCCCACCTCAACCGAAACGCAAACCCGCAAGGAGCCGCTCATGAAACGCTTCCACGTGCATGTCGCTGTCGATGATCTCGACGCCAACGTCCGCTTCTACTCGACGGTGTTCGGGGTCTCCCCAACGGTCCTGAAGACCGACTACGCGAAATGGATGCTCGACGACCCGCGCGTCAATTTCGCCATCTCCAAGCGCGGACTGAAGCCCGGGCTCGATCATTTCGGGGTGCAAGTCGAGTCGAACGAGGAGCTGACGGCGTCGCGTGGCCAGGTGGAGCGCGCCGAGATCGCGGCTCTGGACCAGCCGAACGCCGCGTGTTGCTACGCCCGCTCCGATAAATACTGGATCACCGACCCGCAGGGGATCGCCTGGGAGACCTTCCACACGCTGGATTCGGTGCCCGTATTCGGAGAGGACAATCGCAGCGCCCCGGCCGCACACGAAGCGACGGCTTGCTGCACGCCCGCGACCAAATCCTCCCGCATTCTCGCCGAAGTCGCGGCCGATCGCCGCTGCTGCGGCTGAGCCCACGCGCGGAGACTGTCGCTATGGAGAACCGGACGTTGAACGTTCTGTTCCTCTGCACCGGGAACAGTGCGCGCAGCATCATGGCCGAAGTAATGCTCAACAGCATGGGCCAGGGGCGGTTCAAGGCGTATAGCGCGGGAAGCCATCCCAAGGGAGCCGTCAATTCGCTCGCTGTCGGGCTGCTGCAAAAGAACCGGCTACCTACCGAGGGGTTGCGCAGCAAGAGCTGGGAGGAGTTCTCTCAGTCGGGGGCCCCCGTCATGGATTTCGTGATCACGGTGTGCGACCAGGCGGCCGGGGAAGTCTGCCCGATCTGGCCGGGCCAGCCGATGAACGCGCACTGGGGAATCGAGGATCCGGCCGCGACGGCAGGCTCCGGCGAGGAAAGGCGCAAGGCCTTCTTCACTGCCTATAACCGCCTGCGGAACCGACTGTCCATCTTCACCAGCCTGCCCATGAGCAAGCTCGACCGCTTGAGCCTGCAGCGCCGGCTCGACGAGATCGGCAAGTTGCGCGAGAAGGGGCAGTAGCGGGTGGACGGGGTCGCATCCGCCGCGCTGCCGGCCGGCAAGCCCGCGCTGGGCCGGTTCGAGCGCTGGCTCACAATGTGGGTTCTGCTATGCATGATCGCGGGCATAGCGCTCGGTTGGGCTCTCCCTGCGCCGTTTCAAGCGCTGGGCCAGATGCAGATCGCGCGCGTGAACATCCCGGTCGGCTTGCTGATCTGGGTCATGGTCGTCCCGATGCTCGTCAAGATCGACTTCGGCGCCTTGCACCAGGTCGGCCGCCATTGGCGGGGAATCGCGGTGACCGTCGGCGTGAACTGGCTGGTCAAGCCATTCTCTATGGCGTTGCTCGCCTGGATCTTCGTGCGCCACGCATTTGCCAGCTGGCTGCCCGCGGAGCAGCTCGACAGCTACGTGGCGGGGCTGATCCTGCTCGCTGCGGCGCCGTGCACGGCGATGGTGTTCGTATGGAGCCAGCTGTCGCGCGGCGACCCCTACTTCACGCTGAGCCAGGTCGCGCTCAACGACACGATCATGATCTTCGCTTTTGCGCCGGTCGTGGGACTTCTGCTCGGACTGTCCTCGATCACGGTGCCCTGGGATACGCTGCTCACATCCGTAGTGTTCTACATCCTGGTCCCGGTGGTCGCTGCCCAAGTCCTGCGCAAGATCCTGCTGGGGCGGGGTCCGGGGAAGCTGGAACGAGCGCTCATGCGCATGCAGCCGGCCTCGGTCGTTGCCCTCCTGGTCACGATCGTGCTGCTGTTCGCATTTCAAGGCAGCCAGATCTTGGCGCAGCCGCTGGTCATCCTGATGCTGGCGGTGCCCATTACCATCCAGGTCTACTTCAACTCGTCTCTCGCTTACTGGCTCAACCGCCGCCTCGGCGTCGCGCACCGTGTGGCGGGACCCTCCGCGCTGATCGGCGCCAGCAACTTCTTTGAGCTGGCGGTGGCCACGGCCATCAGCCTATTCGGCTTCGAATCCGGCGCTGCGCTCGCCACGGTCGTGGGCGTGCTTATTGAGGTTCCGGTGATGCTGTCGGTTGTCGCGATAGTAAACGCCACGCAGCGCTGGTACGAGCGCCCGCCCGGCGGTGAGTCGGCCTCAGCCTGACTGCGGTGTGTGCGTCCGCGGCCCGAGCGTCACGTCAGTTCCGGCGCGGCGCGACGAATCGTCGCTCGGGCCATGCCAATGCTCGGCGCAGCGCGCATGAAGGTCTTCGGCTTCGCCGGCCCCTCCGGCAGCGGCAAGACCACGGTGATCGAGAACGTGATCCCTTTGTTCTCGGCGTTGGGCCTGTCGGTCTCGGTGATCAAGCATACGCATCACGACTTTGACGTCGACAGACCGGGCAAAGACTCGTGGCGCCAACGGCAGGCGGGCGCCAGGGAGGTCCTACTGACGTCCGATATGCGGTGGGTATTGATGCACGAGCTGCACGGCGGGTCCGAGCCTGACTTGCCCGAGCAGCTCGCGCACCTCTCTCCTTGCGATCTGGTCCTGGTGGAAGGTTTCAAGCGCCAGCCGATCCCCAAGCTTGAGGTCTATCGACTTGCCACTGACACGCTGCCGGTGTATCCGACCGATGCCCACATCGTGGCGATCGCGACGGATGGGAAACCGGAGACCGCGCTGCCCATGTTCACACTAAATGACTATCCTGGCATCGCCAACTTTATTGTCCAGCATCTCCGCTTAGCTCGCTGAAGCCGACGGTGCAGATGGCAGCACCTGGGTGTGAACCCTAGGAGTTGCTAGATACCTGCTCGGCATGGAAAAAAAACACTGGTCCACACATCCCGCTGCGATTCGCGGACTCAATCTGGCGCTATTAGCGATGCGACGTCGTACGCCTTCCGGCCCGGCGTCGAAATACTTACACACACCCGCAATCTGACGGACATCTTTGCTGCCCATCATGGGAGTGATGAAGGCCGCAATTGCGGCCGGTTTGCCTTGGCGCTGCGCAGTTCGTGGCTGGGCGCGCCGTGCAGAGAACCTCGCTCC
>JBGPPC010000321.1:0-4368 GCA_041488355.1 Gammaproteobacteria bacterium | reverse complement strand
GCACAGAAGTACCTCGATCGTTATCTCGAGTTGGCTCCGGACGCGCCGGACCGCAAGTATGTGGAGAGCTATTTGAAGATCGCCAGGAAGAAAGCGGGAGGTCAGCCGTGAAACAGTTAAGCACCGCGGCCGCAGTTCTGCTCATAGGGGCGTGCGCGCTTCCGCCGCAACGCGTAGACACCCCGAGAACCGAAGGACCGGACAACGCCTACTCGGTGGACTTGCCGGTCGGCTGGATCAAGCAGGTCACGCAGCAGAAACAACTTCTGGCCAGCCGCGACGGCATCCTGCTCGACTACATCTTGATTGGCGTCAGCCCTTTGAAGGAAGCGTTTCCGAAAACGAAAAAAGGAGCCGGCGACAATATGCTCCCGGCAGAGCTGGCGGAGCTCGAGATCGCCGAAATCAAGAACCAGGACGAGTTCACCGCCGCACTGACGGTCGTCGAGAACGAGCCTGTGGAAATCGCTGGCCAAGAAGGGTTCCGGATCCGGCTACGATACAAGAATAATCGCGGATTGGAGCTCCAACGCGTCGTATGCGGCTTTGCCGACAAATCCGCCTACCATCGAATGGAGTTCGGAGCGCCAACGTTGCACTACTTCGACACGTACTACCCGGACTTCCAGAAAGTGGTTGCATCGTTCCAGCTCAGCGCCGGCAACAAGAAGACCGCCAGCATAGAACCGGAGTCGATGGTACTGCTGGCCCCGACGGACGCGTGAGCTCTACGGCTATCACAAGCCTTGGAAGGCTGCCGCGTCGATGATCGTTGTTTCCGCTATCCTGTCGTTCTTGTTATCCTCGTCAGCGTGCCGGCATCTCTGAGCTGCATAATGTCGTTCCTAATCGGCAGAGGTACGGAGTATGCTCAAGTTCATCTTGCGAGCCGCCGCAGCTGCGGTCCTGGTGTGGGCCCTGTCGAGCTTGGCCCAGATCATCTACAAGTCGACCATGCCGGACGGCAGCGTCATTTATAGCGCCGAGCCAGCGCCCGGCGCGAAGCGCGTCGAAACAATAAAACCGAAGACCGAGACTACCGGGGTGCAACCGATCGGCCCCAAGGACGAGAAGACCCTGCAACAGCGCGAGACGCAACGCGAGCGGCAAGCGACTCGTCAAAATGAGGTGCAGCAGGCGCAGCAGGCGTTACGCGATGCCGAAGCGGCGCAAGCAGCCGGCAAAGAGCCCCTTCCTGGTGAACGCCAAGGCACCGCCGGCGGCGCCAGCCGCCTGACCGAAGAATACTGGGAGCGCCAGAAGGCGCTGGCAACCGCCGTGGCGGACGCGCGGAAGCACCTCGACGAAATGCAAGGCGCTGCTCGATGATGCGGTTAGCGCAGCTGGTTTCGTTCTGAGTAGACGCGATCCAGACGGATCTGGGCCTTCGCGACGTTGTCTTCGAGCTTCTTGATCCGCTCGTAGTATTCCGGCAGCACTCGGGTACCGCCCGTCGCCGAGCTTTGGAGCTCTCCCGGCAACAGCTCTTTGCCCGCCTCGAGTTGACGCTTGGCCTCCTCGAGCGCCCGCTCCGCGTCCACGATCTCCCGTTGCGTGCGGTCAAGCGCGTTTGTGCGCTCGCGCAAGCGTTTGTCAAGCGCTGCAGCTTCGGCGCTCGTGCCGGAAGCGTCGGCTCGAGCAACGGGCGGCGGCTGCACGTCCGGCATGGTGACCTGGTAAAGCAGCTTCGCGCCCTTGATCCGGTGATCGGCGTAGACCACCGAGCCATCGGGCAGCTGCTGCTTGTAGATTTTCTGCGCCACCGCCGGAAGGGCGACGGCGAGCGTCATGCCAACAACGAGGAGAACCAGCGTGTGGGTCAAAGCAGTTGCTGCTGGCGAAGTGCCTTGACGACCACGTCGGCCAGATCCTTCGCGGCACCGGGGGCACTAGCAGGTTGGAAGGTTTGCGAGGTGCTGAACCAGACCAACGCTTCGTCGGTTGCGTTCCACAGGCTCGTCTCGAGCGTGTAGACCTGATAACCGTCGGGCGGTGAAGTCTGCGTTGTCATGCCAGCTTGATAGACTGCATAAAATTGCGCCTTGGTCCCGGGCTGCAGCGGTAGCGGCGCATAGGAGCTAGCCCTGCGCTCCTTGCCGATCATGCGTGTGACCAACACCGCGTCCGCACGGACCTCGCCGATTGCCTGAAGAATGCGCTCCGAGGGCACTTCTCCATCTGCCTGGATAACTGCGTGCGCGGCCGTGGCCGTCACGCCCATCGCCGCCAGCTCCTGGACGAATGCATCTTCATAGACGCGCCGGATCTCAGGGTCAGAGCTCGCTGTCAGCACGAGCACTCGCTCGAACGGGCGGCCCGCGTAACCCACGTTCTTCCATTCGTTGACCAGCGCGCTAGGCGCGCAGCCCGTGGCTACGAGTGCGGCCGCGGCTACACAGGCGGTTCGTCGTCCGTGCAGGGCCGAGACGAGCAGCTCCGCAGCGCGCCCGCGCCACGCATTGAGAGTATGGGCAGCCTGGTTCAAGTTGGCGGTGATGCTGTCAAAAGGTGGTTTCACGCGACGAACCCGCTTTGGCGGTGCGTACCGTCGCAGAACGGCTTCTTGGCCGACCGCCCGCAGCGGCAGAGCGCGGTCTGCTCGCCAGCAAACACCAGTCCGGCCACCGGATGACGCACCTCGCAGCGGCCTTCGATGCGCAACGGGCCGTTTACGCGCAGCCCTATGCGCAGCACACCGCCGGAGCCCGGCTGCGCGGCTGTGGCATCGGGCTGCGGCTGGGTATCGTCGCGAAACTCCATCCTAGTGTGGCTGCCGTCGCAATAGGGCTTGCTGGCGGAGTGGCCGCAGCGGCACAGCCAGGCTTCTGTCGTCTCGGACAGCACCTGCCCGTCGGCCGTGACGATCTCCAACTCACCACGACATTCGTACGGGCCGTGGATCGTGGGCACGATCGTGTTCATTCCGCGGACCTCGTCATTGCGCCGTCCAGCCTCCGTCGATGCTGAAGCTGGCCCCGGTTATGGAAGCGGCCGCCTCGCTGCACAGGAAAACGGAGAGCGCGGCGACCTCGTCGATCTTAACGAACGCCTTGCTCGGCTGGCGCTCCAGGATGATCTTCGCGATCACCTCGTCGCGTGGGATGTCGTGGGCTTTGGCCCGATCGTCGATCTGCTTCTCGACCAGCGGCGTGAGCACGTAGCCGGGGCAGACGGCGTTGCAGGTGACGCCCTTGCCGGCCGTCTCCAGAGCCACGGTCTTGGTCAGACCGACGAGGCCGTGCTTGGCAGCGACATAGGCCGACTTGAAGGGTGACGCCACGAGTCCGTGGGCGGAAGCGATGTTGAGGATCCGGCCCCACCCCTTGGCCTTCATTACAGGTAATGCTGCGCGTATGGTGTGAAACGCAGAGCTCAGATTCACCGCGAGGATGGCGTCCCACTTCTCCGGTGGAAACTCGTCAACTGGAGCGACGTGCTGGATACCCGCATTGTTGACCAGGATGTCCACGCCGCCAAGAGTCTGGGCCGCCTCCGCGACCATCGTCTGGATCTGTGCCGGGCGCTGCATGTCCGCCCCCGAGTAGACCACCCTTACGCCGTGCTCCTGCTCCAGGTGCGTGCGAAGGCTCTTGATCTCGTCCGGGTGCCCGAAGCCGTTGAGCATCACATTGACACCTTCACAGGCCAGCGCCCGCGCAATGCCGAGGCCGATGCCGCTGGTGGAACCGGTGACGATGGCGGATTTTCCTTTCAACATTTGCCCGAACCTGCGTTCTCAAGCAGTCCAAAGTCTAGCAGAATGGGCTCGCGCCAAGCTTCGCCCGCGGGCCAGCCCTTTCCGCCGCACATGCCGGAACGAACAGAGGAGGAGGACAGATGGGATTGTTCAGCGGCAAACACCCCGACGATCTAGGTGCCAAGAACGTGCGGCTCAAACCACCGCCGAGCTCACCGAACGCGGTGAGCAGCCAGGCGCTAGACGCGAGCCACGCGATCGCGCCCCTGAGTCATAGCCGTTCACCCGCACGCGCGATGGAGGCGCTGGTCAGCATCATCGAGTCTACGCCCCGCACGCGCATCATCTCCAGAACCAGCGACTATCTGTACGCAGAGTATCAGAGCGCGCTGATGGGCTTCGTCGACGATGTCGAATTCTGGTTCGAGCCCAATGCCAAGGTCATCCAGCTGCGCTCGGCTTCGCGTCTGGGCTACAGTGATTTCGGTGTCAACCGCGCTCGCATCGAAGACATACGACGTAAGTTCTCTGTAAGCGGGGCCTGACGCGAGAGCCGTCGCCATATCAGGAGGGGGATCAGGGTCCAAGCAAGACCACTCCTAAGGTGAATTTCGGCGCGATCTGACGGCTCGACGAGATTCTTGCGTCGATAACTCTTACAGGCGCTCGCG
>JBGPPC010000320.1:0-4373 GCA_041488355.1 Gammaproteobacteria bacterium | reverse complement strand
GCTGTTCCCCACACAATCGCGCCGAAAAATATGGACGGACCATAGCTCCGGCAGTGACGGGACGTTGGGGGGGCCCTACCCCCCCGGGGGGCCTGCCAAATAAGAATTACTTTTTTGCGAGTGAAGCAGTGTGCCGAGGACGGATCAGTGCATCGCGTGCTGTTTTATGCGTCTGTGGTGGGTCTATTGGTGGGTATGTCATCAGCGCATATGACTTAAGACGCTGATATAAATACTAATTGAGGAGATATTCTGGCGGAGGGTGAGGGATTCGAACCCCCGGTGCCCTTACGGGCACGCCTGATTTCAAGTCAGGTGCATTCAACCGCTCTGCCAACCCTCCGAAACCGGGCGCAATGATACCGCTTTGCGCCCCGGCGACCAACGCGGGCTTGAAACTTTCGCCCAGCTGACCTACTCTGAGTCATTGATTGGTCTGAGGCAAGGAGGCCCGACTAGCATGCAGCCCGAACTTCGTATACCGGCCCAGTCGCCCGTACTGGCAATCGAGCAAAACAAGGTCTTGCGCAACACCTACATGTTGCTGGGCCTGTCCATGATCCCCACGGTAATCGGCGCGTGGGTGGGCGTGAACACGGACTTCTCCTGGATGGCGCAACACCCGATCGCGACCCCGCTGGTCATGCTCGCGGTGATCATCGGGACGATGTTCGCGGTGAGCGCTCTGCGCAACACCATCTGGGGCGTGGTCGCGATGCTGGCGTTCACGTTCCTGATGGGCTGGTGGCTGGGACCTATGCTGCAATACGCGCTCCACTTCCGGAACGGCGCGCAGTTGATCGCGCTGGCGGCCGGGGGAACGGGCGCAATCTTCCTCGGGCTGGCCAGCTATGTGACGGTGAGCAAGAGGGATTTCAGCTTCCTCGGCAAGTTCCTGTTCGTCGGCCTGATTCTGTTGGTGATGGGCGCGATTGCCAACCTCTTTTTCCAGGTGCCGGCAGCTTCTCTCACCGTCTCGGCAGTCGCGGTGGTGTTGTTCGCCGGCTATATTCTGTACGACGTCAGCCAGGTCATGAATGGCGGCGAGACTAACTACGTGATGGCGACGCTCAAGATCTACATCGACATCTACAATATTTTCGTGAACCTGCTGAACCTGCTGCTGGCCTTCGCCGGCAATCGTGACTAGCGACACCGCGCTGGTTGCGTGAACGGGGCTGCTGCGGCAGCCCCGTTTTCATTTCGGTCGTACGAAAAGGGCGATCGACTCGACGTGGGAAGTATGGGGGAACATGTTCACTACCCCCGCCGCGCAAAGCCGGTAGCCCTTGCCGTGTACCAGGATGCCCGCATCGCGCGCCAGCGTCGCGGGATTGCAGGACACGTATACGATCCGTTCCGGTGCGGGTCCGCCTGCGTCCAGAGCGTGGACCAAAGTCTGCGCGCCATCGCGCGGCGGGTCGATCAACATCTGGTCGAAGCGACCCAGTCGCGCGAGCAGCGTGGCCGGGTCTTTGAACAGGTTGGCGGCCATGAACTGCACGCGGTGCGCCAATCCGTTGCTCCTGGCATTCTCTTCCGCACGCGCCAGCAGCTCGACGCTGCCGTCCACTCCTACTACCGAGGCACCGCGGCGCGCTATCGCGAGCGTGAAGTTGCCGAGCCCGCAGAACAGGTCGGCGACGCGGACACCACTGCGAGGCTCGAGCAGCGAGATCGCCCGCCGCACCAAAACGCGGTTGACGGCGAAGTTGACCTGCGTGAAGTCACGCGGCTCGAAGCGCAACGTCAGATCGAACTCAGGAAGCCGATACGAGAGCGGCCGCGCGGTCATCGGATCGAGCGCGTAGATCGAGTCCAGCCCCGCCGGCTGAACGTAAATGTCCATCCCATGGCGCGCGGAGAATGCGCGCATTCGCGCCGCGTCGATGTCTGGGACGGGGTCCAGCACCCGCAACGTCAGCGCTTCGCCTTCGTCTCCGACTGCTACTTCGATCTGCGGAATGCGATTGCCCAGCGCCAGTTCAGAGATCAACTCGCGCAGCGGACGGATGAGCGCCGAGATGCGGGGCGGCAGGACCTCACAGGAGTCCATGTCCACGATCAGGGGTGCGCGGCGTTCGCGGAAGCCGACCAGGGCCCCCCCTTTCTTGGCTACTTGTCTGACGGACAGACGCGCCCGCTGCCTGTAGCCCCAGTAGACGCCGTGGATGGGGCAAAGCAGCGTATCGGGCTCCACCTTACCGATGTGCGCAAGGCTGTCTTCCAGCACTCGCTGCTTTACCGCGACCTGTGCGCGCGGATCCAGATGCTGGACGCTGCATCCACCGCAACGCTCATAGTGACGGCAGCGCGGCACGACGCGCGCGCTGCTCTCGCGCAACACGCGCGTGAGGTTGGCCAGGTCGAAGCTGGGTTTGCGCCGCCAGCGTTGGAATTCGACTACCTCTCCCGGCAGCGCGCCCTCGATAAACACGACTTTGCCGGCGGCGCGCGCAACGCCGCGCCCGTCCTGTGCCAGCGACAGGACCTGTGCGGCAGGCGCTTCAGCGGGCAGCGTGGCGACCGCTGGATTCGGGACTGGAATCGCGCTGCCAGGCACGGATGAACTCCTGCCAGTGGGTAGCGGGGTAGTGCGCAAGCGCGTCGTAGGCGAGATCGATCTCGCTCTTGTACTGCTCTTCGCTCAACACACCTCGCAGCAGCTGAAAGCGCAGAAATACTAGATAGGTGTTGGCCACGTCGGTCTCGCAGTAGCTGCGGATCGCGGCGAGCTCGCCACGCTGAAACGCGCCCCACACTTCGGAACCTTCCATCCCGAGCTTGCCGGGGAAGCCGAGGAGCCGCGCGATATCGTGCAGTGGAGCGGTGGCGCGCGGCTGATACAACGACAGCAAATCCATCAGATCCAGATGGCGCATGTGGTAGCGGCTGATGTAGTTGTTCCACTTGAACTCGCGGTCGTCCTCGCCCAGATCCCAGTAGCGCTGCGCATGCACCCGGTGCACCAACGAACGGTAATGCAGGACCGGCAGATCGAAACCGCCGCCGTTCCAGGACACCAGCTGCGGCGTGTATTTCTCGACGCCGTCGAAGAAGCGCTGAAGCAGCTCGCCCTCGGGATCCTGCGGATCTCCCAGTGACCACACGGTAAGGCTGTCGCGCTCGCGCAGCGCACAGGAAATCGCGATCACCCGGTGCAGATGCAGAGGCAGAAAATCGTTCCCGGTCGCTTCCCGGCGGCGTTGAAACGCCAGCTCCGCCACCTCCGCGTCGCTCATCTCCGGCGGCAATCCGTGTATGCGCCGCAGGCCACCGACGTCGGGGACGGTCTCGATGTCGAAGGCCAGGACAGGAGTCATGGAAGGAGAAGAGGTCGGAGGGCGGCGACAGAATTTTAACAGTTCTGGCGACCGCCTCTCGCGACGCCTACCATCGTAAGGCAACGGGATAGGAACAGATACAAGGGGCAGGGGGTGAGCAAAGAAGCGCGCCTATATGCGGCACAGCCAGCAGAGCCTGCGATACCCGCATACGTGCGACATCCGGGCCTGAGGCGCTGGGTAACGCAGACCGCGCGGCTCACGCGACCCGATCGCATCGTCTGGTGCGACGGCTCCGGGAGCGAATACGATGCGCTGTGTGCCGATCTGGTCCGCGCCGGAACCCTGATCCCACTCAATCCCGCCAAGCGTCCGGGCAGCTTCGTGGCGCGCTCGGACCCCGGCGACGTGGCGCGGGTCGAGGACCGCACTTTCATCTGCAGCCTCAACCGACAGGATGCCGGTCCCACCAACAACTGGATGGACCCGGCGCAGATGAAGGCGCGTCTGCTGCAACTGTTCGAAGGTTGCATGCGCCGACGAACGCTGTTCGTCGTACCGTTCAGCATGGGGCCCGTCGGCTCACCCTTCTCGAGGCTCGGCGTGCAGATCACCGACTCGGCCTACGTCGCGGTCAGCATGCGCATGATGACGCGCATGGGCCGCGCGGCCGTGGAGGCGCTGGGCGAGGACGGCGAGTTCGTGCCCTGCCTGCATTCCGTCGGCATGCCGCTCGCACTGGGAAGCAGGGACGTGCCTTGGCCATGCAACCCCGAGCACAAGTACATCGTCCACTTCCCGGAAGAAAACGCGATCTGGTCCTTCGGCAGCGGCTATGGTGGCAACGCGCTGCTCGGCAAGAAGTGCCTGGCGCTGCGCATTGCATCCAACATGGGACGCGCGCAGGGCTGGTTGGCTGAGCACATGCTGATCCTGGGGGTAGAGGCACCAAGCGGCGAGAAGACCTACGTTGCGGCTGCATTCCCCAGCGCCTGCGGCAAGACCAACTTCGCGATGCTGATCCCGCCGCCCGCGTTCAATGGCTGGAAGGTGACCACGGTCGGCGACGATATCGCCTGGATCCGGCCG
>JBGPPC010000319.1:0-4390 GCA_041488355.1 Gammaproteobacteria bacterium | reverse complement strand
GACCCAAAAAATTGCGGCGGTTCCCCTGAAGTTTTGCGTCATCCATTTCAGTCTCCTGAAGGTTTCTGATATGAAGTCTCCCGCAGATGGCTCGAATGCACGCCTCTGCGGAAAGCGACCGGGTCCCCTGAACCGGCATGTTAGAGCCTATTCTCCGCTGGCCGGAGCGTCAACGGTCTTGTGCAGTGCCCTACAAGCGACAGAACCGTGGTTCAATGCCGGGCGGATAATCCTTCCTCCCGGTCGACGAACCGGGGATCATCGCAAAGATCTTCATCATTGCCCTTGCCAATATGGATTGGTGGATCGTCTACCTGCTGATGGGCCTGGTGGTCGGTTTCTTTGCCGGCATGCTCGGGCTCGGCGGTGGCGTAGTACTGGTTCCGCTGCTGGTGTTCCTATTCAGTGCCCAGCATTTGCCCGGGGACCATGTCCTGCAACTCGCGCTGGGCACCTCTCTGACCAGCATCATCTTCACGTCCATCTCTGGTCTGCGCGCACACCATAAGCGCGGTGCGGTGAGATGGGACATCCTGCGCGATGCCGCTCCCGGTTTGGTCCTTGGCACGTTGCTCGGCACGCTCGTGGCGGAAAAGCTACCGACTCGATACCTGGCCATCATCTTCGTTCTGTTTGTCTCCTACTCCGCGGTTCAACTCTTCATCGACGCGAAACCAAACCCTTCCCGCACGCTGCCCAACCGTCCCGGCATGTGGGCAGCGAGCGGCGCGATCGGCCTGATCTCAAGCCTCTCCGGTGCAGGCGGCGGTATCGTGACCATCCCACTGATGATCATGTGCAACGTGCCGATACGCAGCGCGATCGGTACGTCCTCGGCGTTATTGCTTCCGATCGCCGGGGCTGGTGCAGTTGGCTATATTTGGACCGGCCTCGACGAGAATCACATGCCGCCGCTCAGTCTTGGGTATGTTTATGTACCGGCGCTGGTAGGTATCGTCGTCGGGACCTTGATTACGGTCCCCTGGGGCGCGAGGGCAGCTCACAACATGCCGGTCTCACGGCTGAAAAAAATCTTCGCAGTGATCGTCTTCGTTCTCGCCGCCAAGATGCTCCTCGATCTCCGGTGAGAGCCGAGAAGCTGGGCGATTCCGCGCAGGGACGCGCGGTGCTGGATTTAGGTGATGCCGCAGGGACAACTGGAAGGAGCGAGCGGATCGAGGTGGTAAGGCCTTAGAACGCTCCAACGCGCCAACACGGCTCAGCCGGTGCAGATGACGGTGGTCGCCGCCGTTGCGCTCGCGCTACTGCTTTTCTGGCCAGTAATCGAACAGCTGACGGTCGTACCGCCGGCGTTGGCTCCGTTGCACGCGCCTGCGCCGCCGACTGAATAGGCTACCCCGCCCACCGTTGTGCCCAGCAATGCAGAGGCGCTGCCGAGGAGTAGACCGTTGAGGATCGTTGAAGTGCAGATGTTGGCCTGATTGAGCTGCGTCGCCTTCGCGGAATTGACCTGGAACGCACCGTAGTTGATTGTCGCGCTGGAAGCGACGGCGCCGGCAACCCCTTGGACCGAAGCGGTGATGGCCTCCTGGCTCAGGTTGACGAACTTGGGCAATGCCACCGCCGCCAGAATGCCCAGGACGATGATCACCATGACCAGCTCAATGAGCGTGAAACCTCTGTGCAACGCCCTCATCGGGCCCCCTCGATTATGTATGACGGACAGATGCGGCTGGTAGTGTCCGTCCCCCGACGAGAAGATAGCAGCAAGTGTGCCAAGACTGCTGGGGACACTGGGATAAACACGGATGCTGCCCGCGAGGGGGTAGATGCCGCGATCGACTTATGACTCAGGCTCGCTATCGCCTTCGGTTCTTCTGTGTGTTGAAGCTGGCAGTATCCCGTGAAGACATTGTGCCTCGCTGTCTAAATTCCCAAGCTCCAGCGGCGAAAGCCAGCAGCGTTAGCGCAGCGCCCGCGATGAATGCCCAGTGCAGTCCCCGCAGCAGCGGCTCCGCCGGCAGCGTGAGCAACGCCTGGTGGCGCCCGCCGCCCGCTTCACCCAGCGCCACCAAGGAAAAAATCGACGCGATGACCGGCACCCCGGTGGTCTGTCCCAGCGTGCGCATGAGCGACAGCAACGCGGAGGCGATCCCGAGCTGCTCGCGCGGCACCGCGTTGAGCACGCTGCTGTTGTTCGCGGCGTTGAACAGCCCCATGCCCAGGCCTACTGGAGCGACGCGCACGGCGAATCCCCAAACCGTCACGTGTTCGTCGATGGTAGCGAACAGCAACAACCCGAACGCGACCAGCAGCAGACCCGTCAGCGCGACCCAACGCGGTCCGATGCGATCTGCGAGTGCGCCACCCATCGGCGCGGTCACCCCGCCGACGATCGGCGCGATCGCGAGCAGAAGTCCCACCTTCGCAGTGGAATAGCCGGCGATGATCTCGAGGAAGAAGGGCTGCAAGAAGCCCGTACCCCCGAGTACAAGAAAGCTCAGATAGCCCATCAGCAAACCGCTGGCGAAGGGCTTGTTGCGAAACACGCGCAGATCGAGGATAGGGCTGGCAACGCGCGATTCAACGTACAAGAAGGCTGCGAATCCGACGGCCGCTGTGATCAACAGTGTGAGGACGAGCGGCGTCCCGAATCCGTCGCGCTGACCCCACGTGAGTCCGAGTGCCAGTCCGCCCAGCATGACGCAGGCGAGCAGCGTGCCGGGCCAGTCCAATCCCGCCGAAGCGGGCCGTCCCGGAATTTCTGGCACGAAGCGGTAGACCATCCACGTGGCGGCCAGGCCCGCCGGAATGTTTACAAAGAACATCCAGCGCCAATGGGCCAGCTCGATGATGAACCCGCCCACCGATGGGCCCAGCGCCACGCCCAACAGCACCGCCGATCCGATCATGCCCAGAGCACGTCCGCGCTCGGTGGTCGCGAACATCTCACCCACGATCGCAGCGCCGAGCGCGGAGACGAACGCCGCCCCCAGTCCTTGCACTGCGCGGCACGCGATGAGCCATCCGGCCGATGGCGCGAGGCCGCACAATAACGAGCCCAACGTGAAGATGGCCAGCCCGGCGAGGTAAGCCCGCCTCTTGCCGTAGATGTCCCCGATGCGTGCGGCGGCCATCACGAGCGCCGTCGGGATCAGCAGGTAGGCGAGCACTACCCACTGGATCGTAGAGAATGTGGTGCCGAAAGCAGTCACGAGCGTAGGTAGTGCGACGTTCACGATGCTGGAGTCGAGCGTGAACATGAACACGCCGAGGCACAGCCCGATCAACCCGAGCCAGCGCTCCGGCGATGGCTGCGGTGCGTCGGCTCGCGATGGTGCAACGGGTGTACTCAAACGAAGTCCTTCAGGTGTCGGCACACCGGTGCTCGTCGCGCACCGGCGGATGGATGCGCGATGCTATCGGAAGGCGTATGCGCGAGCAACTCGGATCATGTACCGACGGACTGCCTCCCGTGTCTCTATAATTCATTACTGGATTACGTATGAGCTTCAGGCTGAGTTAGATTGTGCCGGGCGGCCGTAACCACCCCGTCGCTTCGCGCCACCCCTCCTTGAAAAGGAGGGGAGAACTAATACTTCCCCTCCTGCCCGAGGAGGGGTGCCCGCGCAGCGGGCGGGGTGGTGGGAGCCTGCCCGAGGAGGGGTAGCCGCGTTGGAGGGCGGAAGAGGGGCCCCAGCTTGCTGGGGATCTGACCCCGGAAACACGCCGGCAGGCACGGGCTACGTGTGACAAGTCGCAGAACTCTCGTAACCGGAGTTGACGAGAAGACCACGGCCTGCCCACGCAGTGGGCGGGGTGGCGGGAGCATGCCCGCAGCTGAGCTTCACATGCACCACGAGGAGAAGAAATGGTTCGTTTTCTGAAGACGGGGATCACTGCCGAGCAGGATGCCGCGGAGAGCGCGAAGGTTCGCGCAACCGTCGAAGGCATTCTCGCCGACATCGAGAAGCGCGGCGACGAAGCCGTGCGCGAATACTCGCGAAAGTTCGACGATTGGGATCCGCCCGAATTGCGTCTCTCGGACACAGAGATCCAGGCTCGCGTAAAAGCCATGTCGCCACGCGACATCGACGACATCCGGTTCGCGCAGACCCAGATTCGCAATTTCGCGCAGATCCAGAAAGCCGCGTTACGCGACGTCGAAGTCGAAACCCTGCCGGGCGTGGTGCTGGGCCACAAGAACATCCCGGTGAACAGCGTCGGCTGCTACGTGCCTGGCGGCAAGTACCCGTTGCTGGCATCCGCGCATATGACGATCCTCACGGCGAAAGTGGCCGGCGTGAAGCGGGTGATCGGTTCCGCACCTCCGTTCCAGGGCAAGCCGGCGGCGGCGATCGTGACCGCGATGCACTTCGCGGGCGCAGACGAGATCTATTGTGTCGGCGGTGTGCAGGCGATCGGTGCG
>JBGPPC010000318.1:0-4428 GCA_041488355.1 Gammaproteobacteria bacterium | reverse complement strand
CTCTCTGTTCCACTTTCCGTCGCCTCGCGGCGCCCGGCAGTTAGCCGGCATCGTGCTCTGCGGAGCCCGGACTTTCCTCTACGTGGCGAAACACCACGCAGCGACTGCCCGGCCAGCTTCACGATCACATACTAACTTACAACTGTGCTGTGGCGGCGCGGCTTCAGCCGTCACGGTGTCGCACGGCTCAGCAGCTAAGCGAGCGCCCAGCGCACCATGCTCCCTGCGCGAAACGGCACCAGAGTGGCTGCGCCGAATGGTACCTCCTCGGGCACTGGCCATTCCCGTTGTACCAGGGCGATCTGCTCTCGGCTCCTCGGCAAGCCGTAGAAATCGGCGCCATGAAAGCTGGCGAACGCCTCCAACCTATCCAGCGCGCTCGCCGCTTCGAAGGCTTCGGCATACAACTCAATGCCCGCGTGCGCGGTATAGATCCCGGCGCAGCCGCAGCCTGTCTCCTTGGTGTGTCGGGCGTGCGGCGCGCTGTCGGTCCCAAGAAAAAACTTGGGGTTGCCCGAGGTGACGGCATCCACCAAAGCCAGCCTGTGCTCCTCACGCTTCAGTACCGGCAAGCAGTAGTGATGGGGACGGATACCGCCATCGAACAACGCGTTGCGGTTGAGAAGCAGGTGGTGCGCGGTAATCGTTGCCGCGATGTTGTCCGGCGCAGCCAGGACAAACTTCACTGCTTCCACGGTGGTGATGTGCTCCATCACCACTTTGAGGCGCGGGACACGTTGGAGCAGCGGGATGAGGGTGCGCTCGATGAAGATCCTTTCGCGATCGAACACGTCGACATCCGGCTCGGTTACCTCGCCATGCACCAGCAGCGGCATGCCGATCTCGGCCATGACTTCCAACGTCGCCAGACAATTGCGCATGTCGGTCACGCCGTGCTCGGAGTTGGTAGTCGCTCCGGCTGGGTAGTACTTGACCGCGAACACCGCGCCGCTGTCGCGGGCACGCCGTACCTCCAGTGGGGAAGTGCTATCCGTCAAGTACAGACTCATCAGTGGTTCGAATGCAACATCGCGCGGCAGCGCCGCAAGGATGCGCTCACGGTATGCCAGCGCCAATCGTGTATTCACCACCGGTGACTTGAGGTTGGGCATGACAATGGCGCGCGCGAAGCGCGTCGCGCTATCCGAGACCACTGCATGCAACGCCTCACCGTCGCGCAGATGCAAATGCCAATCGTCGGGTTTGGTTATCGTGAAACGCGGCATGGGCTCATGATCGACTCGCGTCTCTTTTCAGGTCCAGCGCACGCTTATAGAGAACGTTTTTCTTCGTGTCCGTGATCGCGGCGGTCAGATGAACAGCCTGTTTAAGGGGTAGCTCGCTCAGCAGGATCTCGAGTGTCCGCTGCGCTGCAGCTGGCTCCGCAGGAGCCGCAACATTCCCCTCGACGACCAACACAAACTCGCCGCGCATGCGGTTCGCGTCCTCGGTCACCCACGCTTGCGCCTGCACCAGCTTGCAGCGCTGGAAGCTCTCGAAGACTTTTGTGATTTCGCGCGCTACCACGATCACACGATCCGGCCCGAAAGCCTGTGTCATGTCTTCGAGCGTCTGATGCAACCGATGCGGAGCCTCAAAGAATACCAGCGCGTGTGGAAACGCTGACAAGCCGGACAATGCAGCGCGCCGTGCGCCCGCCTTGCTTGGCAGGAAGCCGTAAAACAAGAACTGCGGCGCGCTCAATCCGGCGACCGACAGCGCGGCGGTCAATGCGCTCGGCCCCGGGATCGGAACCACGGGCAGACCAGCTTCGCGGACGCGCGTAACCACCTGAGCTCCCGGATCGCTGACCGCGGGCGTTCCCGCATCTGTCACATAGGCTACGGATTTCCCGTCGGCAATCAGCCCGATGATATTTCCCGCGGCCTGTCGCTCGTTGTGCTCATGCAGGGCGACCAAACGCGCATGGATCGTGTAGTGCGACAACAGCTGCTGCGTGCGCCGAGTATCTTCGGCGGCCACGAGATCGACCGCGGCGAGCACATCCAATGCGCGCAACGTAATATCGCGCAGGTTCCCCAGCGGTGTCGCCACGACATATAATGCCGCCTTCATCTGCGCGCGGGCGTCGCTATGCAACGTGTACCGGCCTCTTCGCTAGTGATCGTGGCGCTACTATACTTGGGCTGCTGCGCGCTAGCCAATCACCACGCGTACGCACAGCAGCAAGGCGTCAAATCGCCCGATCAGCCCGGACCTCACATTGCGGTGCTGTTACCGCTGAGATCACCGTCAGTCGGCAGACAGGCCGACGCAGTCCGTTTGGGAATCCTCGAGGCCGCCAAGGTACATCGAGGAACCACCTTGCCGCTCGTTGTTCGCGCTACCAGCGATGAGTCTTTCGATGTTGTGCAGGCCTATGAGGATGTGGTGCGCGCCGGAGCACAACTGGTGATTGGACCGCTAACGCGCAGCGCAGTGACCGCGCTCGCGGGCACTGTGCTGGTCACCGTACCGACCCTCGCGCTAAGTGCGCCTGAGGACGATTCCCCGAGACCACCGAATCTCTATGTGTTCGGCCTACAAATCGAAAACGAGGCCAAGCAGGTCGCGCAACTCGCACGGCAGCAGGGCCGACGCAACGCCATCGTGGTGCTGAGCGAGACGGGCTTGTCGCGTCGGCTCGCGCAGGCCTTCGCAGAGGAGTTCATGCGTCGCGGCGGAACCATACAAGACCAGTTTCAGTCCACCAGCGATGGGCTAAACCTGATGAGGCTGCGCGACTCCATCGCCAACGGCGTCGGCGACGCCATTTTTCTGGCGCTGGATGCCCCCCGCGCCAAACTCATCCGTTCCTACTTGGGCGGTACTGTACCGATATTTGCCACCTCGATGGTGCACACCAGTGCGCAGCCGCTCGCCAACTTCGAGTTGAATGGAGTCTACTTCGTCGACATGCCGTGGCTGCTCTCGCCGGACCATCCAGCCGTGTTGTCCTACGCCCGCCAGGATCAGGCCGGGCTTGAGTTCCAGCGTTTCTACGCTCTAGGCATTGATGCCTACCGCATTGCGCAGGATTTGCTCAAGCCGCCCTCGAACCAGACGCCGCTCGACGGCGTTACCGGCTACATCACGCTGGAAAAGGACCATCGCTACGTCCGAGAACTCATCCCGGCTCAGTTCAGTCAGGGCGAAGCGCGTGTCCTCAGCCAGCCCGTGTCTTCGTCTGAACGGTGAATACCGGTTCATGCAGCCCAGAACTCGGCCATGAATCCCGGCGGCGCGCAGGCGGAGGATCGGGCTCTGCGCTTCCTGCTTGAGCAGGGACTGAAGCTCAAACAGCGCAATTACACTTGCCGCCTTGGCGAGATCGACCTGATCTTGCTCGAAGGTAAGACTGTCGTATTCGTGGAGGTGCGCATGCGCAGCACTCGTTCGTTCGGCGGAGCAGCGGAAAGCATCACTGCGCGTAAGCGCGGGCGGCTGATCGCCGCAGCGCGCCACTACCTTTCCCATCAGCTCATAACTCCAGCGTGCCGCTTCGATGCCGTACTGATCGAGCACGACGGCGCACCCGAATGGATCAAGGATGCCCTGGGTGAGTAAAGCGTGTCGTTGTCTAGCGACGCGGCGATCGCAGTGCCGGGGTGATGAGTTTTTGGCTTTGACGCCGAACTGGAAGCCACAACATGGATCTCAGTAAACGGATTGGCCAGCACTTCGCCGAGAGCGCTCAGCTCAAGATGCAGGCTGCCAAGGTCTTGACCGAGCCTCTGCGACTGGGGGCGGAACGCATGGTCCAATGCTTGATGAACGAAGGGAAGATTCTGGCCTGCGGCAACGGTGGCTCCGCGGCCGATGCGCAGCATTTCAGCGCCGAGTTGCTCAATCGCTTCGAAATGGAACGACCCGCGCTGCCGGCCATCGCACTGACCACAGATTCTTCGACCATCACATCCATCGCCAACGACTACGATTTCGACCAGGTGTTCGCCAAGCAGGTGCGCGCGCTGGGCCAGCCCGATGATCTGTTGCTCGCGATCTCGACCAGCGGGAACTCCCGCAACGTCGTGGAAGCAATTCACGCCGCACACGAAAGGCAGATGGGCGTGGTCGCTCTGACCGGTAAGAACGGCGGCGTCATGGCGGAGGTGCTCGGGCAACAAGACGTTCATATCTGCGTCCCGCACTCGCGCACCGCGCGAATCCAGGAGGTGCATATCCTGTGCTTGCATTGCCTGTGCGACGCCATCGACTGTCTACTGCTAGGAGTGGAATAAGACATGAGGAACCGAAGATTGCTGTTGGTCTATCTGGCTGTGCTCATACCTGCGCTGCAGGGATGCATTCCAGGTCTGATCGACGACCGCCGCACCAGCGCCACCCAAATCGAGGATAGCGGCATCGAGAGAAAGATCGGCAATCGGATCGAAGAGAAATTCGGCACCGAAGTTCACTACGACGTTG
>JBGPPC010000317.1:0-4447 GCA_041488355.1 Gammaproteobacteria bacterium | reverse complement strand
TCCAGATCGCCTCTGGCGCCAAGGGTGCGCCTGGGGTGGATCGCGCGCAACAGCAGTTCGAACGACACACACACGATGAACGAGGATCAGAGTTGATCCCCATTGAGCTTACTACTGTCAGCGATCACGTAAACCGGACCAGGTGTGATCATGTAAAACTGACCAGGGGCTGTTGGGGATTTTAGCGGTTGAGTTCGATGAACCGCTCGATCGAGCAGCCGACTATATCCTCGCACCTGACACCAACCCGCCGGCACAGCGGCCTGATCCTGCCAACCGTGACCGGTTCGTTCTCGGGAATCCGCAGCTTGTAGTGGGCCAGGATGCCCTTGAGGAAATGCGCGACAAGGTTGGGCTGGCTCGGCTGGTTGGCGGCCCATTCCGCGCTGCGCGCCTGCATAAGAATGCAGTGGCGGATCCAGTCCGTATGGCATCAGCATCGCCGGTCGGCGTCTGCTTTAATCGGTGCTCAGCCTTGTGGGAGTGTGTGGCAGCACACATTCATGCGGGTGACAGCGCACAGCCGCGCGGGCACTTATCCCCTAGTCTCCAGATCCGTGGCCCGTCTCGGGTCTCGAAATACACAGGACAACCAATATGAACACGATCAAGTTAAGTCGCCTGACCCTGGCGATTATCACTGCGTTTGCCTTCGGTTTCAGCGCGACGGCTGTCTACGCCGCCGCTGGATCAGCCGGTGCACCAGGTACGGGAGCAGGTTCGCACGGTGGAGCAGGCGGAGCTGGCAGCGCGACTGCAAACGGAGGTAACGGGGGCAAAGGCGGGAGCGGGGCCAACTCGCCAGGAGGCACGGGGGGCGCTGCTGGGGCGGGCATTGGGGCAAACGGTGGCAACGGCGGCAATGGTGGTGCTGGTGTAGGAACCGGAGGCGGGACTGGCGGCGCGGGCGGCGCTGGCGCCGGAGCAGTCGGTGCTCAGGGCGGCAATGGCGGTATCGGCAACGGCGCGACGGGTGGGACCGGTGGCGCAGGGGGCGGAGGTGCTAGTGCGAACGGTGGCACCGGGGGCAGCGGCGGGGCTGGAGTCGGATCTACTGGCGGAACCGGCGGCGCGGCCGGCGCTGGTGCGAATGCCAACGGCGGCAATGGCGGAAACGGTGGCAGCGCTCCCGGGGCCACGGGCGCAGCCGGTACGGTCGGCGGCGCTGGGGCAGGTCAAGCCGGTATTGCTGGGAGCAATGGTGCGGACGCCGGTGGAGCCGGTGGAGTCGGTGGAGTCGGCAATGGAGTCGGGGGAGGCGTAGCCAGCGGAACCGGCTCGAGCGTCTCGAGCGGTAGCGCAGGCGGGACCAGCAGCGGCGGCGGCATCAGCTGCGACCCCAACCGCCCTGGTGTGATCTGCGGGACCAAGATAGTAGCTCGTTGAACGTAGCGTGCGGGATGGGTAACACCTTGTCCCGCACGCTGTGAGCATCATCGCGCGTATGCCCAGCCCGAACCGGTAGAAGCCGGCCGGGCTTGGGCTTCGCGAGACGACACGAGCGAAACTGACACTAAACGACAAGACGAAACCAGAGTTCCACTTGACTCCGCCCGCGTGGCGGGGTTTTTGTTTTCTAGTGCCGGTGAGGAGGAATTGGCACGCGTCGATCTCAGTGAAGCGGCGCATCCCCTTCTTCCCATCCATCGCGCACCGACGCCAGGTAACCGACGAGCACCTCCATCCCCTCTCGCAGTACCCGCGCTTGGTTGTCGCTAATCTCGGTCGTCCCGAGCGGAGCAAGGAGATCCTGTCCCGGGATCTCCCCAAAGCGTAATCGATAGTCCGCTACTTGAAGGGCAAGGATGCGTAAGCAATCGGCGAGCTGCTCGGGCGTCATCGTTCCCATGAGCTTGTCCGCTAGAGTGTAGTACGACTTGAATTCATCGAAGTCGCTCACGTGTCCCCGGGGCGGTTGATAATCTGACGACCCCGCCTGCAGTTTACCCGCACACCTGTGCGCGGCGCGTTGATCGTATGGGTCAGGCTCTGCCCCGAGAATCCATTCACTCATCGCCGCCAATATGACGTCATCCGACCGGAGACCACGCCAGCTTCGCGAGGCATTCGCATTCACCTTGTCCGCCCCTCGCAGGGCACCGGAAAGGGATCGGATGCGTGCAGGGCCGGCGATCAGCCTATTTGCCGCTTGCCAGTGCCGAGCAAGGCGCTGAACAACCTCGTACCGAGGGCTCGGCTACGGCGCTGGCCAGCCAGGCTTGAACTTATGAACGAGGGCTACGACACCGGAGGGAACGCTATCGACCGGGTGGCCCTCACAGTACAGAAGCACGAACCTGTAGCGCGCTCTCTGGTCTGTGCCGGAGAAGAAGTTCGCCTCTCCGGTGGCTTGGAAGTTCACCGCAGTGAGGAATCCCTCTATGTAGGCCATATAGACCTGCTCGCCGTCGGCGTACCTAGCTACCTCATCAATCATAGTGCTGCAGGTATTGGCGCCTAGCGAGTAAATCACGACTTTGCCGTCCGGTGTGGCAGCGACGCTCGAGTCGAGCGCAAACGTCATTGGAAGTCGCCAATAACACTACTGTGTTAGTGATCATGTAGATTTGAGCGGGCCCTATCACCTGTCTGAGAGCAGGCAGGAAGTCGCGAGATCAGCTGCTGATGCGCCCTTTCTCCAACTTCAACCTGCTCTGGTGACGGTGATCACCATGGCCCTAAACTGCTCAAATTTGCGTGATCATCCACAAGCAAGGAAGCTTCTGGGCGGTGAGAATGCAAGCTGCCGAGCGCCGATTTCTGCGCCTAGAGAGATCCGAGGTTGACGACGCTCAGAGCAGCACAAAATGAAAAGGCCCGCCAACAGAGGGGCCTCATGACTGCCGTTCGAAGCCAGTTACCTGACGCGACGGCGATCACTAAGCCAAGGGCAATCGCGCCGATGCGCGAGCGTCGACGGCTCGGGATCTGTACAGGTGACGCACGCGCGCTTCGCCTGGTTGATCAGCCCGACACCTTGCAAGTGCCTCCCGGAGCTTTCATGGGGTAGAAGGAGCAACGGGATATACATCCCAAGTTGTGCAAGAATTGTCACGCGATAATTTTTCAATTTGGCACGTGAGTTGCCTGTGAATCGCGTCGTGGCTTTCAGTCAGATCGACGGCTCAAAGCAACCTCGCCTCTGGTCGCACACTAGTTGCCAAACGCTTTATCAACCATTGTGAGCACGCTTAAGTCCTCGAGACTTACCATTGCCCAGCGCCTGTGGCTCGGACTAGGCCTCATCTTTGGCCTTTTCGCTTTGGCGGACCTCGTCTCACTTCTGGCTGCAAGCAGAGTCGACACTACCTTACGCACACTGGTGAGCGGCGCAGACCAACGCAGGGAAGCCACCTACGAGATGAGGAATGACCTAGCCGAGATCATCCATGCGGCCCGCCGATATGTTGAAGATGGGGATCCCCAGCATCAGGCGTCACTTGCTAAAGCCGAGACGGCCTTCGAACAGGCGCTCGCCGAATACAGAGCTCTTGCATCCACGGAGCGCAGTCGCGACCTGGCGCAAGAGACACTAGGCCACTACGACAGTCTTAAGCGCTACACCGAGCAGCTCAGTCGCCTAGGGGACCAGCAACAACAGGCACTCCACGACCTGGCTGCACATCAGCGCAAAGTGGAAGCCCTCCTCGGCAGCATGCCAGCGCCGGCCGTACCGTCGCGTGAATCGGCCCCGATACAGCGGCTCATCTTGGCAAAGGACCTCGCACGCCAGCTTCGCGCTGCGGCGCGCGAGTTTAGGGAACGTATGCAGGTCGAAGAGGAGGGGCTGCATGAGCAGATTGAGCGTGAGCGCACGAACTTCACGGCCGCGCTCGCGCGCTATCAGGCCGCCGCGGAGACTCCAGCAGAGCGAGCTTGGGCCATCGCAGCCGCAAGGTGGTACGCAACCATCACTAGCCGAGCGCGGGAGTTCTTGGCAGCCGAGGTAAATCAGCAGCGGGTTCTGGCGCAGGCTAGTGCTGCTCGAGCCAGATTGGATGATCTGCTGGCAGAGCACATTCAACCCGCGGCGCGGGCTGAACTTGCGGTCGCTGTGGAGAGGGCATCGCGGGCGGTGCACGAGGCCAACCTGGGGATCACGCGTTCGCTGGTTCTAGCCCTCGTTCTGGGCGGGCTGGCTGCGCTCGCCACCATGCGAGCGGTCAGAGCACCGCTTGGCCAGCTCGTCGCCTCGAGCCGACGCCTGGCCGACGGCGATTTCTCCCATCGGATCAGCTCAGCCGGCCAGGACGAGTTGGGAGAACTCACCATCGCCTTCAACGAAATGGCGGAAAAGCTCCAGACGACGACGGTATCGCGTGGCTATCTCGGTAGCATTGTCCATTCCATGGGGGAAGCCCTTGTCGTGGTGTCGCGTATGGGCATCATCCATACCGCCAACCCCGCTGCCGAGCAACTTCTGGGGTACGAGCAAGGGGCGTTACCT
>JBGPPC010000316.1:0-4480 GCA_041488355.1 Gammaproteobacteria bacterium | reverse complement strand
TACCACGCCAAGCGCGTTCTCTCCGTTGCGGTCCACAACCACTACAAGCGCCTCAACCACGCATCGAAGAACAACGACGTAGAACTCGCAAAGTCGAACATCTTGCTGGTCGGCCCGACCGGTTGCGGCAAGACGTTGCTCGCCCGGACTTTGGCCAAGAGCCTCAACGTCCCGTTCGCGATCGGCGATGCGACGACGCTGACCGAAGCCGGTTACGTGGGCGAGGATGTCGAGAACATCATTCAGAAGCTGCTGCAGAAGTGCGACTACGACGTCGAGAAGGCGCAACGCGGAATCGTCTACATAGACGAGATCGATAAGATCTCACGCAAGTCGGACAACCCGTCCATCACCCGCGACGTGTCGGGTGAGGGCGTGCAACAGGCGCTGCTGAAACTGATCGAAGGCACCGTGGCCTCGGTACCACCGAAGGGCGGGCGCAAGCACCCGAATCAGGAGTTTGTTCAGGTAGACACTACGAACATCCTGTTCGTCTGCGGTGGCGCCTTCGACGGCCTGGACCGGATCATCCGCGCACGCTCGGAAAAGGGTGGCATCGGCTTCGGTGCCGAGGTGCGCAGCAAGGACAACCGTAAGGACATTGGCCTGGTGTTGAAGGGCGTAGAGCCGGAGGACCTGATCAAGTACGGGCTGATCCCGGAGTTCGTGGGGCGGCTTCCGGTAGTGGCTACCCTGGATGAACTCGACCAGGCCGCGCTGATCCAAATCCTGACCGAACCGAAGAATGCGCTGCTGAAGCAATATCAGAAGATGTTCTCCATGGAGGGTGTGGAATTGGAAGTGCGGCCGGAGGCGCTGCAGGCGGTGGCGACCAAAGCTCTGGCGCGACGGACCGGCGCGCGTGGCCTGCGCTCCATCCTGGAACAAGCCCTTCTGGACACCATGTTCGACCTTCCGTCCCTGAGCAACGTGCGGAAAGCGGTGATCGACGAAGGCACGATCACCGGCGATATCAAGCCTCTGCTGATCTACTCCGACCAGCCCAAGGTGGCGGGTTCGGCGCAGTGACTCGACGCCTTCCGGTGCCCGCCGCGGGGCGCGATGGGCCGGGAACGCGTGACATTTCATCGACTTCTGCTGCGACTTGCAATATGCCTGCAGATGCCCCACCTACCACGATGCGTGCTGATACTCGGGTGAAAAACACATGACTAACATCGAATCCGGGGCCGAGATACTGACCCTTCCTCTGCTTCCGTTGCGGGACGTGGTGGTCTTTCCGCACATGGTGATCCCGCTGTTCGTGGGGCGGCCGAAGTCCATTAAGGCTCTCGAGACGGCCATGGAGGCCGGCAAGAGCATCCTGCTCGCGGCTCAGAAATCGGCCGCGAAAGACGAACCGTCGGCAGACGACATGTACGCTACGGGCACTGTGGCGAATATCCTGCAGATGCTGAAGTTACCCGACGGCACCGTGAAAGTGCTGGTCGAGGGCGTCCAGCGTGCCCGTATCGACGCGATTGCCGACCTCAAGACCCACTACACGGCAGAAGCGCGTCCCGTTCCACCCGAGGCCGAGGAGAGCACGGAGCTGGAAGCGATGCGCCGGGCCATGATTTCCCAGTTCGACCAGTACGTGAAGCTCAATAAGAAGATCCCGCCCGAGATCCTGACCTCCCTGGCTGGGATCGACGAACCCGGCCGCTTAGCCGACACCATCGCTGCGCACCTCCCGCTCAAGCTGGAGCAAAAGCAGGAGGTGCTCGAGATGTTCGACGTGCGCAAGCGCCTCGAGCATCTGCTGGCTTTGATGGAGACCGAGCTCGACATCTTGCAAGTGGAGAAGCGCATCCGCGGGCGCGTCAAGAAGCAGATGGAAAAAAGCCAGCGCGAGTACTACTTGAACGAACAGGTCAAGGCGATCCAGAAGGAGCTGGGTGACATGGAGGAGGGCGCCGACCTGGACGAGATGGACAAGCGCATCAAGTCCGCGCACATGCCCAAGGAAGCGCGGCTGAAGGCGGAAGCCGAGCTGAAAAAGCTGCGGCTGATGTCGCCGATGTCGGCCGAAGCCACCGTGGTGCGCAACTACATCGAGACGCTGGTCGGCCTGCCGTGGAAGAAGAAGAGCAAGATCAGCTCCGATCTGGCCCGGGCCGAGACCATCTTGGAAGAGGATCACTATGGGCTGGAGAAGGTCAAGGAACGCATCGTCGAGTACCTGGCGGTGCAGCAACGCGTGGACAAGGTAAAGGCGCCGATCCTGTGCCTGGTTGGCCCACCGGGCGTGGGCAAGACCTCGCTCGGTCAGTCGGTGGCGCGCGCCACCAACCGCAAGTTCGTGCGCATGTCGTTGGGAGGCGTGCGCGACGAAGCCGAGATTCGCGGTCACCGACGGACTTACATCGGTTCCATGCCGGGCAAAATCCTGCAGAACATGACCAAGGTCGGCGTGCGCAACCCGCTGTTCCTGCTCGACGAAGTGGACAAGATGGGAATGGACTTCCGCGGCGACCCATCGTCGGCCCTGCTGGAAGTGCTCGACCCCGAGCAGAATCACTCGTTCACCGACCACTACGTCGAAGTCGAGTATGACCTGTCGGATGTGATGTTTGTGGCCACCGCCAACACCATGAACATCCCGCCCGCTCTACTCGACCGCATGGAGGTGATCCGGCTCTCTGGCTACACCGAGGATGAGAAGATCAACATTGCGATGCGCTATCTGCTGCCGAAGCAGTTGAAGAACCACGGTCTCAAGGCCTTGGAGATCAACGTGTCGGAGAGTGCGATCCGCGACATCATCCGTTACTACACGCGGGAAGCGGGGGTGCGCGCGCTGGAGCGAGAGATCTCCAAGATCTGCCGCAAGGTGGTCAAGGCCCTGGTGCTGAAGAAGCGCGATGCGAAGACGTCGGTGAGTGCCAAGAATTTGTCGAACTATCTCGGCGTGCGTCGCTTCAGCTTCGGCATAGCGGAAAAGAACAATCAAATCGGGCAGGTCACCGGTCTGGCCTGGACCGAAGTAGGCGGCGAGTTGCTTACGATCGAAAGCGCGGTCATGCCCGGCAAGGGCAAGATGGTAACCACCGGCAAACTGGGTGAAGTGATGCAGGAGTCGATCCAGGCCGCGCTCACGGTAGTGCGCAGCCGCTCGCAGAGGCTCGGCATCCCCGAGGAGTTCTACCAGAAGAACGACATTCACATCCATCTGCCTGAGGGCGCTACGCCCAAGGACGGACCCAGCGCGGGTATTGGGATCTGCACTGCCATGGTGTCGGTCCTCACGGGCATCCCGGTGCGCGCGGATGTGGCGATGACCGGCGAGATTACGTTGCGGGGAGAAGTGCTCCCGATCGGCGGCCTGAAGGAGAAACTGCTGGCTGCGCACCGCGGGGGGATAAAGACGGTGCTGATCCCGGAGGAGAATGTAAAGGATCTGCCCGAAATCCCGGACAACATCAAGAATCGCCTCGAAATCAGCCCCGTCAAATGGATCGACCAGGTTCTGGACATGGCGCTGGAGCGCCATCCAGAGCCGCTCCCGGCGAAGGCGGAGGCCGTGCCCCTGGCGCCGGTCGAAACGCAAGAAGCGGCGATCGCGGTCAAGCACTGACTTCGCGCACTTGCCGCATGCCAACGTAGTAGTTGGCGCGGCATTGATGCGATAGGATGCGAAAGCGCTTGACATGCGCTTTTCGTGCTTGCTATAAAAGTTGCGCAATAACGCCTCAGCAGCTGATCCGCGATCGATCCCTCGGTCGGTCGAAGCTTTGTTCTGCGCGTTCCGGGGAGGCCGGAGTCTCCAGGTAGGCCATGGTTCAAACGACAGCAGCGTTCTGTCGTCCAGCAACTCAGCCAACAACGACGAAAGGGGATGGACGTGAACAAACAAGAACTCATCGATACGATCGCAAAGTCTGCCGACATCTCGAAGGCGGCTGCCGGGCGCGCGCTGGACAGCGCGGTGGCGGCGATCAAGGCTTCGCTGAAGAAGGGACAGTTGGTGACCCTGGTCGGATTCGGCACTTTTTACGTCGGCAAGCGTGCCGCACGTAGCGGGCGCAATCCCCGTACTGGTGCTGCGATCAAGATCAGAGCCGCCAAAGTTCCCAAGTTCCGTCCTGGAAAAGCACTCAAGGATTCTGTAAACTAGCCGGCTTTGCGGACGGGGCTGCGCGCGGGTGGGCCCCTGGTGGCTTGCTCCGCGGGCCGGTCCGGGCGTTTGCAGGGTGAGGTGCTCGCACAGCCGCTGCGCGGGGTGGGTCGGCATGGCTCCCTTTGAGAGGGGTTGCCAATCGGGAGTACAGAAAGGCACGCAGCTTTCCAGTGGTGCGTGTCGGTTCGAGGGTGCTTAGCTCAGTTGGTAGAGCGTCGCCCTTACAAGGCGAATGTCGGGAGTTCGAGCCTCTCAGCACCCACCAATTGGACTGGAAACGGCTGCAGATCGCGTGCAGCGTCGCCGGCGGTACGCTGTGAGGTTCGGGACAGCTTCGAGTGCGGGGAGTGGTAGTTCAGT
>JBGPPC010000315.1:0-4487 GCA_041488355.1 Gammaproteobacteria bacterium | reverse complement strand
CGCTACACCACAGACTTGAGCGCGTTTCTGCCGCGCTCGCCGTCCGCGTCGCAGCAGATCCTGGTGGATCAGCTGCGCGAGGGCGTGGTGTCGCGCTTGGTCCTGGTTGGGATCGAGGGCGCACCGCCATCGACGTTGGCCGCGCTCAGCGAAGCGCTCGCCGATCGCCTCGCACGTGAGCCGGACCTTGCCTATGTCAACAACGGTTCGCAGTCGCGGCTGACGGCGGATGGCGAGTTCCTGCTGCGTCATCGGTATCTGCTGAGCCCAGGTGTGACGCCGGAGCGATTCACCGTGGCTGGCCTGCGCGAAGCGCTCGAGAACGACCTCGCGCTGCTTGCCTCTCCGCTGAGCACGCTGGTGAGCCGGCTGTTGCCTGCAGACCCGACGGGGGAATTCCTGCACCTGCTCGAACTGTTCGAGCCCGAAGCCGGCCCGCATAAAACCCACGGCGTCTGGTTCAGCCCCGACAGTACCCGCGCGCTTCTGCTTGTGCAGACACGGGCGGCGGGTTTCGACATCGATGGTCAGGAGCGCGTTCTGGCGCGCATCCGGTCGACTCTCGATGCGGTGGCTGCCGAGCAGAAAACAGGGCCGGTCGCCTTGCAGGCCACGGGTCCAGGCGTGTTTGCGGTGAGCGCGCGTGCGGGCATGAAGCAGGACGTAGCGCGGATCTCGATGCTCGCCCTGCTGTTAGTATCGGTCCTGCTCCTGGTGGTCTATCGCTCGCCACGCGCACTGCTCCTGACGCTGGTTCCGGTAGCGAGCGGCGCGACCGCCGGCGTGGCGGCGGTCGGCATCGCCTTTGGATCGGTGCAAGGCGTGACGCTGGGCTTCGGCGCTACTTTGCTGGGCGAAGGCGTGGACTACGCGATCTATCTGTTCACTAACAGCGCTCCGGGCAGCGCGCCAAGGCGCAACCTTGCGCGCGTTTGGCCCACGCTCACGCTGGGCGTGCTGACCTCGGTCGTGGGCTTCAGCGCGCTGATGTTCTCGGATTTCACCGGGCTGGCGCAACTCGGGCTGTTCTCCATCGTCGGGCTGATCGTGGCCTACGTGGTCACGCGCTTTGTGCTGCCCGAATTGGTGCCCGAAAACTTCGGCGTCCGCCCTGCCGCCGGCCTGGGGTCAGCGCTCGCCTGGGCAGCCCGGAGTGCGGGGCTGCTCCGCATTCCGCTGCTGATCCTGTTCGTGGTCTCGGTGGTTTGGCTCGTGTCTCGCGGCGGGAACTTGTGGGACGACCGGTTGGAGAGCCTCAGCCCGGTTGCCGAGAGCGACAAGCGGCTGGACGAAGCGATGCGGCGTGATCTTGGTGCGCCCGACGTGCGCTACCTGGCGATCGCTACGTCCGCGACCGAGCAGGGGGCGCTGGAGGCAGCCGAGGCGGTCAGCACCGACCTCGAACGGCTGCGGCAGACGGGCTCGCTCGACGGTTTCGAGTCGCCCGCACTGATTCTTCCCAGTGACGCGAGTCAGCGTGCGCGCCAGGCGGCCATCCCCGACCAGGATGTTCTGCGCGAAAGACTGGATGCGGCGGCAGACGGTCTCCCGTTCCAGGCGCGGTTGTTCGAACCTTTCCTGGGGGAGGCGCCGGCGGCACGCCAAGCGCCGCTGATCAACGCCAGCGACTTGAAGGGGACCGGGCTCTCGCTCCGGCTGGAGTGGCTGCTCTCCGCGCGTACCGGCGGCTGGACGGCGATGCTGCCGCTGCGCGGTGTGCATGACGCGGGCGTCGTGGCTGGCGGGTTGCACCACACGGACGGTGTCGATCTCCTCGACCTGAAAGCCGAGGCGGACGCGCTCTACCACGGTTACCGTGGTCAGGCTTTGGGCTTCGCTCTGATTGGTGCTGGCGCGATCGCGCTGTTGCTACTCGTGAGCTTGCGCTCGGCGCGTCGCGCGGCGGAGGTGTTGCTGCCGCTGGCGGCCGCCGTCCTGGTGACCTGTGCGCTGCTCAGCCTGGGTGGACGCCAGCTCAGCATTTTTCATCTGGTCGGGTTGCTCCTCGTTGTCGGCGTGGGCTCCAACTACACGCTCTTCTTCGAGCGCGAGACGTTTGGCCGCACCGACCCTCAGCGCACCCTGGTGTCGCTCGCGCTTTGCAATGCATCGACGGTGATCGGTTTTGGACTGTTGTCGCTGGCCCGAGCGCCCGTGCTCAGCGCCATAGGCACGACGGTGGCGTTGGGCGCATTGCTCAGCCTGTTTTTTGCCGCGATTCTGGCCGCGAGGGCGCGCGCCTAGTGTGCGTTTTGCCCGGGTTTGCGTGGCGCTAGCGCAGGTCCGACGCTACCTGCGTGCCCGGCGCCAGGCAAGCCAGGGCAGGCGAAGCAGGAACTCGACGAACAGCCGCGCGTGCATCCAGGACAGCAGCAGGTTGTCGCGCACATAGTTGAAATGCGACACGCCGCCCTCCTCAGGGCGGAAGTAGCGCACCGGCGCAGGTAGATTGATCGGCTCGAGCCCGCGCCACACCAGCCGCACTACCGCTTCGACGTCGAAATCGAAACGCCGCATCCAACGCCGCGGTTCCATCACCGCGAGCAACGGCTGAATCGGATAGACACGAAATCCGTACAGCGAATCGCCGATCCCTGACCAAAGCGTCTCCAGGTTGGCCCAGCCGTTGGAGACCCGCCGCCCGATGACGCGCACGCGCGGAGCGCTGGCGTCGAAGACCGGCTTCCCCAGGATCAATGCCTGCGGGGCGCGCTGGGATGCGGAAATGAACTCGTGGATGCGGTCGGCGGGGTGTTGCCCGTCGGCGTCCATGGTCAGTGCGTGCGTGTAGCCTAGCGCGGCGGCCTCGCGCAATCCGTGCAGGACCGCCGCGCCCTTGCCCTGATTGCGCGGGAGGACGAACACGCGCAACCCAGTGTCCTGGGCTGCCATCTCGCGCAGCGCTTCAGCGGTGCGATCGGTGCTGCCGTCCACCACCACCCAGACCGGATTCCAACAGGCGCGCGCGTCGCGTACTGTCTCGAGTACCTTCTCGCCCGTGTTGTAGCTGGGGATGAGGACGAGATGCGTGCTGGAGACATCTTGTGTGCCTGGCAGATGATCGGGCCGCGCGCTTGCATGGAGAAGCTTGGTCGGGAGGCTCACGCGGCCGGGCCGGGGCGCGGCGAACTGGCCGGGTGCAGCGCGGTGGACGGATGGTCAGCCGGTTGGCCAGAGAGCTCCTCCCGGTAGTAAGCCTCCAGCTGGCGCATGAACGTCTTCAGATCGCCTTCGACGGTGAAACGTTTGCCGAGCCGTGCCCGATAGACCAGGGGGAAGCGAGGCTTCTTGAGCAGAGGCCAGCCTTTCCCGAGAAAGGGACTGTCGGTTTCGATGAACACGGTCTGAACTGGCGCGCGCGCCATCTTTGCGATCAGCGCGAAGCCACCCTTGAAGTCGTTCACCGGGCTGCGGCGGGTGCGGGTCCCCTCAGGGAACACCAGCAAAGGCCAGCCTTCGCGCAGCTCCTGCGCCGAGGAGCGCACCATGCTGTTGACCGAATCGTTGCGAATGTACCCGGCCAGACGAGCACCGCCACCCAGTACCAAGTTGTCCCAGATCTGTGCCTTCATGATGCAGCTGACCTCCGGGACATGCGCGATGACGAACACCGCATCGAGCAGGCAAGGATGATTGGGTGCGATTACAAGCCCGGGTTGGCCGCGCAGTGATTCGAGCGCCGACAGGTCCAGCTTCATCACTCCGCTAGCCCGCATCATCGTCAGGAAGCCGCGGAACAGGAAGCCGATCAATCGCCGACCCAGCGGAGCGCGCAGGCGGGCCGGCAGCAAGATGTGCAGCACGTTGGCGACGACGCTGTACAGCGCGCCGACGGCGCCGAAGTACAGCAAGCCGAAGTAGTGCCAGAAGTACTCGTACGCAGCGCTGCCCGCGCGCTTGATGGTCACAGGTTCTCCCAAGTCCCGTACCAGGCTAGCCGACCCACCGCGCGTTACGGCGGGCCTGCATAGACCCCGGCCTTCGCGCGCCAGCCAGCCACCCGCTGGATCTGCTCGGCGTCATTGTAGAAAGGCAGGCCGGTCAGAGGCAAACCGACCATGTGCGCCTTGTCCACCAAGATCTCAAGGTACTCCTCCATGTGGCTGGCAGTGAAGGTATTGGTATCGTGGAAGGTGATGATGACCGGGACCACCCCATCGATCGTTTGCAGCCTGCCGTCCTGGATCGCGCGCCTCACCTGAGCGAGGCCGGCCTGGAAGTGGCTGCGCCGCCGCAGGCTGATCGTCCAGCCGTAGATCTTGCCGTCGCGCGCATTGATGTCGGTCAGCAGCATGAGCAGCCCCCGGGCGCGGTAGGCCGCCAGCGTGCGTTCATCGAAGCGCCAGAAGGGCGGGCGCACGAGCGTGGGTGGGTCGCCGGAGACGGCTTCGATATCTGCGATGCCGTCGCGCAACGATTGATCCAGCTCCGTGTCCGACAGCCGCGTGTGGCTGACATGGCCTCGCGCCGAGCCGCTGTGCAGCGCG
>JBGPPC010000314.1:0-4498 GCA_041488355.1 Gammaproteobacteria bacterium | reverse complement strand
CTTGCCACGGGCACAACCCTCAGAACTTCGATGTCACTGCCCCCGCTGCGCATGATGGTTGCTCTGGCTCGCGCCCACTCCGATTCGTCCACAGTGAGAGTGAGCATGACCTGCTGCGTCCCTGAAGTCGGAACGTACTGGCTCTCGACTCTGTGTACCGATCCGCTCGCGTGACGCTCTTCGGAACCGTAAGAACCGCTGCGAGACGGCGACTGGCGCTCCAGTGTGAACGCTGCTCCGTTATTCGTCACAGTATGTAAACTCAGACCCATAAGAGCCTCATCCCGTTGCCAAGGTCTCCCATCACTGACTAGCGTCGAGCGCAAGGTTCAGCTCGAGCACATTCACTCCTGGTTCTCCGAGGAAGCCGAGCTGGCGTCTCTCGGTGTACTGCGCTACGAGTGCTCGTACCTTTGAGGAATCCACCCCGCGGGCTTTCGCGACACGGTTGATCTGATATTCCGCGGCAGCCGGGCTGATGTGCGGATCGAGGCCGCTCCCCGAGGCTGTCGCTAAATCTACCGGAACCGCTGCCTTGTTGTCCGGATCCGCGTCGCGCAGCGCCTTGATGCGCGCCGCGACAGCATCGGTCAGAGCGGGGCTGGTCGGACCCTGGTTGGATCCAGACGACGACGCCGCGTTGTAGGGGTAAGGCGAGGTGGCCGAAGGTCGCGACCAGAAATACTTGGGGCTGGAAAAGGGCTGGCCGATCAGCGTGGAGCCCATGGGTTTGCCGTCGCGCTCGATGAGACTGCCGTTGGCTTGGCGCGGAAACAGGACCTGGCTCAACCCCGTCACGAGGAACGGGTACACGAGGCCGGTCAGCACCGTAAAGGCGACCAGCATCAAAAACGCAGGCTTGAGTTCTCTTAACACGGTGAGTCTCCTTTACGCCAGGTGGAGCGCCACGAGCAGCAGGTCGATCGCCTTGATCCCGACGAAGGGCGCGATGATCCCGCCGACCCCGTAGATCAACAGATTGCGGCGCAGCAGCGGTCCGGCACCCACAGGGCGATACTTCACGCCTTTGAGCGCGAGCGGGATCAAGGCGATGATGATCAGCGCGTTGAAGATCACCGCCGAGAGTATGGCGCTCGCCGGCGTTGCCAGGTACATGACGTTCAGTGCGATAAGCTGCGGGTAGGTCGACGCGAACGCGGCAGGGATGATTGCAAAATACTTCGCCACGTCGTTCGCGATGGAGAAGGTCGTGAGCGCCCCGCGCGTGATCAGCAGTTGCTTGCCGATCTCGACGATCTCGAGCAGCTTGGTCGGGTTGGAATCCAGGTCCACCATGTTCCCGGCTTCCTTTGCCGCCTGGGTACCCGTGTTCATCGCAACAGCGACGTCTGCCTGCGCGAGAGCCGGAGCGTCGTTAGTGCCATCACCGGTCATTGCGACCAGTCGGCCTCCCGCCTGGTTCTCGCGAATCAGCTTCAGCTTCGCCTCGGGCGTGGCCTCGGCCAGGAAGTCGTCGACACCGGCTTCGGCGGCAATGGAGGCCGCCGTGAGCCGGTTGTCCCCGGTGATCATCACGGTACGGATCCCCATGCGTCGCAGCTGCGCGAAGCGCTCCTTGATCCCGCCCTTGACGACGTCCTTCAACTCGAGCACGCCCAGCACCTTGGCTCCGTCGGCAACCACCAGTGGCGTTGAACCTTGCCGCGCGATGGTCTCGACGAAGCCAGTAACCTCGGTTGGGAAGCTGGCGCCCTTCGACGCAACCCAGGCGCGAATCGCTTCCGCCGCTCCTTTACGGATTTGGCGCCCGGCCAGATCCACTCCGCTCATGCGGCTCTGCGCCGTGAAGGGAACGAACGAAGCCCCGAGCGCAGCCACGTCGCGCTCGCGCAACGAGAACTTCTGTTTGGCCAATATCACGATGCTCCGCCCTTCCGGCGTCTCGTCGGCGAGAGAAGCCAGCTGCGCGGCATCGGCGAGCTCTTGTTCGCTGACGCCGGAGGCGGGCCGAAAGTTCGTGGCTTGACGGTTGCCTAACGTAATGGTCCCCGTCTTATCCAGCAGCAGGACATCGACGTCTCCTGCGGCCTCGACGGCACGTCCAGAGGTCGCAATCACGTTGGCCCGCAGCATGCGGCCGATGCCGGCTAAGCCGATAGCCGACAGCAACCCGCCAATCGTCGTCGGGATCAGGCACACCAGCAGCGCTACGAGCACGGTGATGGTGATCGGATTTCCGGCTTTGGCCACTTCCACGCTGTAGAGCGAAAAGGGAAGCAGCGTCACTGTGGCCAACAGGAACACCAATGTCAGCTTCACCAGCAGGATCCAGAGCGCGATCTCGTTGGGCGTCTTCTGGCGGCGCGCAGTTTCCACCATCGAGATCATTCGATCCAGAAAGGACTCACCGGGATCGACGGTCACGCGCACCACCAGCCAATCGGACAGCACCCGGGTGCCGCCAGTGACCGAGCAGAAGTCTCCGCCAGACTCCCGGATCACAGGAGCCGACTCTCCAGTGATCGCGCTCTCATCGACCGATGCCACACCCTCGATGACCTCGCCGTCGGCCGGGATCACTTCTCCGGCTTCGACCAGAAACAGGTTTCCCTTGCGCAGCTCGGTGGAAGGCACCCAGCTGAACGAGGCGTCGCGCCGGGCAGCGCTGAGCTTCTTGGCTCCGACCTCGCGCTTGACCGCGCGCAGCGCCGCTGCTTGCGCTTTGCTGCGCCCTTCTGCCACTGCCTCGGCGAAGTTGGCGAACAACACCGTGAACCACAGCCAGAGGCTGACCGCCAGGATGAAGCCCGCGGGCGCCTCGCCCTTGCCGCCCAGCGCCTGGAAATACAGGAAGGTGGTCAGGATGCTGCCGATGTACACGACGAACATCACCGGGTTGCGCCACTGATGCTGCGGGAGCAGCTTCACCAGAGAATCCACCAGCGCCTGCTGGAAGATACTCTTGGTTACTAACCTGCGCGGCAGCGCAGGGACCGGAGGCAGTGCAGGCGCGCTGACTTGGGTGCTCATAGCGAATACTCCATAACGATGTCGTTGCGACGCGGGACTATCATCACGCACCAAACATGACAAGGTGCTCGACGATCGGCCCGAGCGCCAGCGCCGGGAAGAAGGTGAGCGCCCCGATGATGATGACGACGCCAACCAACATGGCTACGAACAGCGGCGTGTGGGTGGGCAGCGTGCCCAGGCTCACCGGCACTTTCTTCTTGGCGACCAGTGCACCGGCAATCGCCAGGACCGGGATCGCAAGCCAATAGCGGGAAAACAACATGGCGATGCCAAGAGTCGTGTTATAGAACGGCGTATTGGCACTCAGCCCTGCGAACGCACTGCCGTTGTTGTTGCTGGCCGAAGAGAAGGCATAGAGGATCTCGGAGAACCCGTGCGCACCTGGGTTCGCAACGCCCGCCTTGCCGGCATCCACGACGACAGCCACCGCCGTCCATCCTAGCGCCATGATCAGAGGCATCAGCACGGCGATCGCGGCCATCTTCATTTCGAACGCCTCGATCTTCTTGCCGAGGTACTCGGGCGTGCGGCCGATCATCAAACCCGCCACGAACACGGCCACGATTGCGAAAATCAACATCCCATACAGCCCCGAACCGACGCCGCCGAAGATCACCTCGCCCAGTTGGATCAGCCACATTGGCACCAGACCCCCGATGGGGGTGAAGGAATCATGCATCGAGTTCACGGAACCGTTCGAGGCTGACGTCGTGGCGGTGGCCCAGAGCGCCGAGTTGACGATCCCGAAACGGATTTCCTTACCTTCCATGTTGGCGCCCGCCTGCATCGAGGTAGTGGTCTGATCCACGCCGAGCTTGCTGAGCGCGGGGTTGCCCGCCTGCTCGGATCCCACACAGAGCGCCAGCAGGACGACAAAGACGAATGTCATCGCGGCCAGGATCGCCCAGCCCTGGCGCGTGTCGCCTACCATCTTGCCGAACGAGTAGCAGAGGGCCCCTGAAATCACCAGGATGGCAAGCAGCTCCAGGAAGTTGGACAGCGGCGTGGGGTTCTCGAACGGATGCGCCGAGTTGACGTTGAAAAAGCCGCCGCCGTTGGTTCCCAGCTGCTTGATGGCGATCTGCGAGGCGGCCGGGCCCACCGCGATGCTCTGTTCTTTCTGCGTGGCCTTCTCGGTCACCGGGTTGCCCTTGTCGTCCTTGATGGGCTGACCTGCGGCGTCGAGCTTGGGGTTGTCGTACTCGATCGACTCCACCAGGGGTGTGGTGGGATAGGCGGAGAAAGTCTGCACCACCCCTTCCGAGACCAAAACCAGGGCGAACACCAGCGACAATGGCAGCAGGATATAGAGCGTGGTGCGGGTGAGGTCGACCCAGAAGTTGCCGACGGTGTCCACTTTCTGGCGGGCGAAGCCGCGAATCAAGGGAAGCAGCACGGCGATGCCGGTCGCGGCAGACAAGAAGTTCTGTACTGTGAGCGCCGCCATCTGCGTGAGATAGCTCATAGTGCTCTCGCCGCCATACCCCTGCCAGTTGGTATTGGT
>JBGPPC010000313.1:0-4532 GCA_041488355.1 Gammaproteobacteria bacterium | reverse complement strand
GGGAGCAGACCAACTTGAAATCACTTGCTGCATTGATCGTGGCCTCAATGGCCGCGACCCGCGCGCTCGCCGACGAAACGGAACGGCCCGAGGGCGCGAAAGTCGATCCGATTGTCGTCACGGCCACACGTACCCCCGAACCTCTGTCCAGCATCATCCAACCGATCGAGCTCATCACCGAGCACCAGATCCAAAAGGCCGGCCAGGATACGGTGACGGAGCTGCTGCAGTCGCAGGCCAACGTGGAGATCACCTCCAACGGTGGCATCGGACAGACGAGCGGCGTGTTCCTGCGCGGTTCCAACACCAGTCACACCCTGGTTCTGATCGACGGGATTCGGGTCAACAACGCCGGGATCGGCGCCGCTTCGCTCGAGAATCTGCCGACGCCGCAGTTTTCGCGCATCGAAGTGTTGCCCGGCCCGTTCAGCGGCCTGTACGGCTCCGACGCTCTGGGCGGAGTGATCCAGTTTTTCACCCACCGCTGGCCCGACGCTCCCGCCGTGACCGGTGCGGCAGGTTATGGCAGCTACGACACGAGCAACGTTTACGGCGGCGTATCGGCGGGATCGGAAAACACGGGGTTTACCGTGAACGCCGGCTACATACAGAGCAATGGCTTCTCCGCTACCAACCCGAACGTGGCTTTCGGGAGCTTCAACCCGGACAACGATGGTTACCGCAACGCGAACGTGTCCGGCAGCGTCGTGCACCGTTTCGCGCCCGACCAGGAGCTCGGGCTGACCGCGTTCTATACGCAAGGTAACACGCACTTCGACAGCGGGCCGTCCACCGACGACGTCAACAATGAAGCCATTGGGGTGTACTCGATCTACAGCCGCAACCGCCTGACGGACTGGTGGCAAAGCCTGGTGCGCGTCGGCGAGGCCCAGGACCATTCTGTGGTCACGGGGGCCTTCCCCTCGCAGTTCCGTTCGGACCAGACCCAAGTAACCTGGCAGAACGACTTCACCACGTCGATCGGCACTTTCATCGCCGGGTTCGAGTACCTCCAGCAAAGCGTGGGCGGCACTACATCATTCGCCGTGGACGGACGCGAGATCTACGGGTTGTTCGCGGGGTACTCGGCCCAGCTTGGCCGCAACACGCTGTACGCGAGCGTGCGCGACGACGACAACAGCCAGTTTGGCAATCACGCCACCGGCTCGCTCGGATACGCGTTTGCGGTGACGCCCGAATTCAGGCTTCGCGCCAGCGGCGGAAATGCATTCCACGCACCTACCTTGGACGATCTGTATTTCCCCGGTTTCGGCAACCCGAATCTCCAACCGGAGAAGGGAACAAGCTGGGAGGTGGGTGCCGACTACAAGGTTGGCGCGCAACGGCTCAGTGCTACCTTTTTCGACAGTAACATCACGGACCTGATCGTAGTCGATTCGGCTACGTTTACGCCGGTAAACTTGGGCGAAGCACGTATCCAAGGCCTCGAGCTCGCCTACGATGGCATGCTGCGCGGCTTTGAGCTACGCGCGCGTCTGACTTTTCAGGACCCCGTCAACGAGACCAACGGGTCGCAGCTGCCACGTCGTGCCAGACTGTTCGGTAACGCCGGCATCGCCCACAGCTTTGGAGACTTCAACGTCGGTGCCGAGGTTGTCGGCGCTGGCGCTCGCTTCGACTCGATCGACGAATCCGCGAGTAGTCGAATGGGTGGCTATGCTCTTTTCAATCTGGTCTTGTCCTATAAGCTCGGCCGCGACTGGAACGTGGATGTGCGCTGGAACAACGTGTTTAACAAGAGCTATGAGCTGGCGCAGGGCTATAACACACCCGGAAGTAATGTATTCGTCTGGGTCAAATACGCGCTGCAAAAATAGAGACGTGAACAGCCGCGTAGAGCCTTAGGCCAGCTCCCCCGCGAGCTTACCCAGCCGCATCAGACCCATCTCCATCTTCGCGCTCCACAGATTGCCGCAGCCGACGCGGATGCAGTTGCGATAGCGCTTGGTGGTAGTGAACATTGGGCCGGGTGCGATGCTGATGCGCTCCGCACGTGCGCGACGGAACAGTTCCAGCGCGTCGACTCTTGCCGGCAGTTCCACCCATAACACGAAGCCGCCCGCGGGCCGGGTGATCTTGGTGCCGGCTGGGAAGTATTCGGCGATTGCGTGCGAAGTCTGCTGCACCTGGCGCGCGAAGCCCGCGCGCAGCCGGCGCAAGTGATGATCGTAGCCGCCGTTCGCCATGAACTCGGCGATAGCCGCCTGGGGCAGTTCGGGGGTTGACACCGAGTTGATGAATTTGAGCATGGCCACTTGTGGAAACAGCCTGCCGGGCGCAATCCAACCGACACGGAACCCCGGTGCCACCGTCTTGGTGAACGACGAACACAGGAGCACGCTATTGCTCCGGTCCCAGGATTTGGCTACGCGCGGGCGCGCTGCGCCGAAGTGGATGTCGCCGTAGATATCGTCCTCGATCAGCGCGATGTCGCGCATCTCACACAGCTGCACCAAGCGCGCCTTGTTCTCATCGGGCATCAGACTCCCGAGCGGGTTCTGGAAGTTGGGGATCGCGATGACCGCCTTCACTGCCCCCGGTTTCTGCGTTGCCAGGTCGAGCGCGTCGATCGACAGCCCGTCGCGGGGATGGGTGGGAATCTCAAGCGCTTTCATGCCCAGGCTTTCGATGATCTGCAGCAGCGTGAAGTAGGTGGGAGACTCCAACGCGATCGTATCGCCGGGACGAGCCACGGCTCGCAGCGCCAGGTTGAGCGCCTCGATGCAGCCGTTGGTGACGATGATCTCTTCCGGGCTCAGCTTGCAACCAAAGTCCACGGAGCGCCGGGCGATCATGGCCCGCAGCTTGTCATGGCCCGGCGACATCGCGTAGGCGCTCATCAGCTGTGGGTTGCGGCGCCACTCCGCGTGCGCCAGACGCAGCAGCTTGCCGGTGGGGAAGAGCTCCTGTGCGGGGCAGGCCGCGCCCAGCGGCACGCCGTCGCCCTGCAACGCCGACTCCAGCACCTCCATGACAAGCTGGTTCACGCCGACCATGCGCGCGGTGCTAGGCGGCGTCGAGGTCGCAGGCTCAGCCAATGTGACCGGCCTGCTCAGCACGAAGTATCCCGACTTTGGCCTGGCTTCGATCAGCCGCTGGTTCTCCAGGTGCCGATAAGCCTGCACTGCAGTGGCGATGCTGACGCGATGCTGACTGGACACGCGGCGCACCGACGGCAGGCGATCGCCCGCCTTCAACGCTCCGGCCTGGATTGCCTCCGCCATACGCGTAGCGAGGGATTCATACAGATGGCTCGATGTATCGCTCATGTCGAAATGTTCTCGCAACGAAACGCAGCCGAACAGGCACAGACCTCGCACGTCTCGACCATGACAGATGAGGATCTTCCGGATCTGTACCGGTTCAAATTCTAGTCCTTTATATCTGTACTGCGATCAGGAGAATACCTACGATCCACTCATGCGCATCGATGGAACTGCCGCCATGATTGCCTTGGAACGCGAGACGTCTCTGCGGATCGAACCCGGGACGCGGGTGGAGATTGCCTGTCTGTCCGGTGTGGTGTGGATCACGCAGCAGGGTGACCTTCGGGATCTGTTCCTCGCCCCGGGGGAGTCGCTCGAACTCTTGCCCCGCGGCCGGACGTTGGTGACGGCACTCGAGCCGTCGATGGTGCGCGTCGTCGACGCTGGGGTAAGGCCTCGCGCCGTGCGTGCCTGGTGGGCTCGCGTTGCGCGCAGCCGCGAGCTGTGGACACGCTTACGAGCGCGCACCACGGCTGTGATCGGACCGCGCTCAGCCGTCGCGGAGTAGACACACTGACGTTAGGAGATCAACCAGATGCCCTCAGCCGAGATCCCTCTGCCCTTCGAGCTCCGGGATGCCGACGGCGGCTCCGCGGTCGCGTCGGTACGCACGCTGTTCCAGGAGTATCAGGCAAGCCTTGGCATCGATCTCTGCTTTCAGGGTTTCGCCCAGGAGCTGGCAGAGCTTCCCGGCGCGTACGCGCCACCCGCAGGCCGGTTGTATCTCGCCCTGCAAGCGGGCGAGCCGGCAGCTTGTGCGGCCCTGCGGCCTCTGGGCGAGAAAACGTGTGAAATGAAGCGGCTGTACGTGCGCCCTTCACATCGTCGGCGCGGGATCGGCAGAATGCTCGCCCAGCGCGCGCTAGCCGACGCCCGTACCATCGGGTATGAGCGCGTCGTCCTGGACACACTGGCGACGATGCACGAGGCACAGGGTCTGTACACGGCGTTGGGTTTTGAGGAGACGGCACCCTATGCCTTCAACCCAATCGCCGGCGTCCGGTTTCTGGCGCTGGAGCTGCGCGCCGGCGAGCGGGTCTGACCGGGTTCAGCCTGGTGATGTTGCCAGCCGCAGCCCCATGAACTGCCAGCGATCGGCCGGGTAGAAGAAGTTGCGGTAAGTGGAGCGGATGTGCGAGCGCGGCGTCACACAAGAACCTCCGCGCAGCACCAGTTGGCTGACCATGAACTTGCCGTTGTACTCGCCCAATGAACCGGCGAGAGGCTTGTAGCCAGGATAGGGCG
>JBGPPC010000312.1:0-4541 GCA_041488355.1 Gammaproteobacteria bacterium | reverse complement strand
GGGCAACCGAAGAAAGCCAGCAATCGGCTGAAACACCCCGGCTGCGCGCGGCTCAATCTGACGTGTACGGGATCAACCTGTCCACCACGGCCTTGGCGACACAGAATCACGATGGAGGCAACGCCGGCGTCGATCGACGCCGGAACCATCTGATCGTCCGGCAGCGAGCCCTGCAGCTTGACGGTGACCTCGTCGTCATGCTGCTGCAACTCGAGGCGGGCGCCAGTCGTGACCACACGGCCGTATCGCACCATGCGCTGTAAGGCCTCGCGCAAGGTCTCGCTGGCCAACGCAGAGTAGCCCAGCGCATGGAACGTCGTCGGGTGCCAGGCCTGCGCCACTTCGAGCCCGAAGCATTCGTCCCCGGTAGCCGACGTGGCCAGTGCCCAAAGCCGCTGCATTCCGGTCAGGGGATAGCGAGCATTGGAATCGCGCAGCCGTTCTGGATCCAACCCTGCGCGTCGAAACAGGGCGCTGCCGTCGATCGCGTGCGCAGACAGCGCCCGGTGAATCATGAGCGCCCATGAGGTCAGCGTGGACGTGGCCACTCAGCCTACCTGGTCGCATTGGCGCAATCGGACAAACGATTGGCGCAACCCGACCTGTGCCCGCGCGCCGCCTCGCTCTAGGATTGCTCTCGAACGCGGACCAGCCATCGATGAATTTCCGGCGCCCGCACGAACGAGGAGGGATGTGACATGACAAGCACGATCGAAGATCAGGCAACCCGGCAGCGAACACTCGCCACGGAGTTCCGCATCTACGGAAAAGGAATACATACGGGTCAGCCGGTGTGCATGACAGTGTATCCGGGCGAACCGGACACGGGTATCTGCTTCCTGCGATCGGACCAACCGCCGTCGCGCGCCCTTATTCTCGCACGCTGGAGCAATGTGGTGAGCGCTCAGTATTCCACGGACCTGGGCAACAGCGCCGGCGTCAGAGTGCGCACGGTCGAGCACTTGATGGCTGCTTTGCGGCTGGGAGGCATCGACAACGCTCTGGTGGTGCTCAATGGTCCCGAAGTCCCTGCGCTCGACGGCAGTGCTGCGCTGTTTCTCAGCCATATCGAGCATGCGGGTACGGTAGAGCAGGACGCACCTGCGCGAACCATCGTCTTGTTGCACCCGGTGCAAGTCCGCGAGGGCGACAGGTATGCACGCCTGACTCCGAGCCTCGATCCCCGCCTGACCGTTACCATCGACTTTCAGGGTACCGTGCTCGGCATGCAATCCATCGGCACGGCCTGGAACCGTGAGCTGCTCAAACGCGAGATCGCACCCGCGCGCACTTTTGGTTTCGCTGCGGATCATAGCGCGCTGAAGGAACGCGGGCACGCTCTCGGGGCGGACCTGACCAATACGGTGGTCGTAGATGGAGATCAGATCCGCAACCCGGGAGGACTGAGATACCAGGACGAGTTCGTCAGGCACAAGGTCCTCGATGCAATCGGCGATCTGTATTTAGCCGGTTGGCCGATCCGGGCGAACTACGATGGCTTCAAGCCGGGCCACGGGCTTAACGCCAAGCTGCTCAGAAAGGCGTTAGGGCAGAGCACGGACGCGTGGACGCTGGTTCCGTCGCGGGCTGTGAAACGCAGCGAGTCTGCAGCACTCGCTGCCTTGGCTCAAGTCTGAGCTCGCACGCTCTCGGGTCGAAATCAATGGAAGCCCTTGCGAAGGTCTCGACGATCGGATACGCCAGCCTCAGCTTGTTGCTCGGCTGGTTCGCGGCGATCGTCGGGTTTTTGTTTCTTGCCGGCGGGATTGCCGGCGCCATCGTCGGGCAGATCATCTGGTCGATGGCCTGTGGCGTCATTGCAGGAGCCAGGGCAAGGCTCGAACGGCGCACGGCCCAAACGGAGCCAGCGAGCGAGCGATACACGTAGAGTAAGCGATCAAATGCTGAGGCGCCAATGCCGTTCGGTTGGTAATACGCAGCGTGGACGTGGGGTAAGATGGTCTTGCCCCAGGTTTACGCGAATGTCCGCCTACTCCCATACGCTTGGCACTACCACCTTTCGGTTCCCGGATCTGAGAACGCTGATGGCTCGGGCGACGCCTGCGCGCTCAGGTGACCGCCTTGCCGGCATCGCTGCCGCCAGCGCCGAAGAGCGGGTCGCTGCGCAGATTGCCCTCGCGGAAGTGCCGCTGCGCGGTTTCCTCGACGAGCAGGTGGTGCCCTACGAACAGGACGAGGTCACCCGGCTCATCCTCGATCATCATGATGCACGCGCGTTCGAGCCGATCGCCCATCTGACCGTCGGCGAGCTTCGCGACTGGCTGCTGACGTACGAAATCGACGGCGATGCGCTGACGGCCATCGCGCCTGGCCTCACGCCGGAGATGGTGGCCGGAGTGTCCAAGATCATGCGCGTGCAGGACATGGTGGTGGTTGCGCGCAAGACGCGCGTTGTGACGCGCTTCCGCAACACGATTGGGTTGCCCGGCCGCCTGTCCAGCCGCCTGCAGCCTAACCATCCCACCGACGATCCCAAGGGCATTGCGGCCAGCATACTGGACGGGTTGTTGTATGGTTGTGGCGACGCCGTCATCGGCATCAATCCCGCAACCGACAACTTGGCGCAAGTGAGCGGGCTGCTGCGCATGCTGGACGAGATCATCCGCACCTACGACATTCCGACCCAATCCTGCGTGCTGACGCACGTGACCACCACGATGCGGGCGATGGAGCAGGGGGCACCCGTAGACCTCGTATTCCAGTCGATCGGCGGAACCGAAGCCACAAACCGAAGCTTCGGGGTGAGCGCGACATTGCTTGAGGAAGCGAACGACGCCGCGCGAGAGCTGCGACGCGGCAATGTGGGCGACAACGTCATGTATTTTGAGACTGGCCAGGGCAGCGCGCTGTCAGCCAATGCGCACCATGGCGTGGATCAGCAGACCTTGGAAGCACGCGCCTATGGGCTTGCACGCCTTTACCAGCCGCTACTGGTCAACAGCGTGGTCGGCTTCATCGGCCCCGAATACCTGAATGGCAAAGAGATCGTGCGCGCCGGTGTCGAAGACCACTTTTGTGGCAAGCTGCTGGGCGTGCCGATGGGCATCGACGTCTGCTACACCAACCACGCCGACGCTGACCAGGACGACATGGACACTCTGCTCACGCTGTTGGGTGCGGCCGGGGTGAACTACATCATGGGCGTACCCGGCGCCGACGACATCATGCTCAATTATCAGAGCACCTCGTTTCACGATGCGCTGTATTTGCGCCAGGTTTTTGGCTTAAAACCCGCCCCTGAGTTTGAGGACTGGTTGGTACGGATGCGCGTGTTCGATACTCCGATCAAGTTGCGGCCGGCGGATCCGGCCCACCCGTTGCTGCGTTTGGTGGAGTAGCGGGCGCGATGCGCGAAACTCGCAGTCCTCCCTCCAATGCCTCTTACCCAGTCACTCCACCGTACAGAGAGAGGGCGTCTGATGCAAACGCCCTGGGGCGTCCCGATCCCTGGAGCGTGCTGACTCGCTTCACCGCAGCCCGCATTGGCTTGGGGCGCGCTGGAGGGAGCATTCCGACCAAGCCGCTCCTGGAGTTCCAGCTCGCGCATGCCCGTGCGCGCGACGCGGTCCAGCGCGATCTCGACGCCGCAGCGGTGCAAAGAGCGCTTATTGAGCGTGGGTTCGAGGTGCTTGGACTGCAGACCGCGGCGCTCGACCGACACACTTTCGTCCAGCGCCCCGATCTCGGCCGCATTCTCGGCCCGGAAGCGAAAGCGCTGCTGGAGCACCAAGCGAGCGTCACCGCCCCTTTCGATGCGGCGTTTATCGTCTCCGATGGACTCTCGGCACAGGCCGTCGAGCGGCACGCTCCAGCGCTGCTCGAACGAATCGCGCTGAAGCTGGCGGACGCGAACTGGCGCATCGCGCCCATCTGTCTAGTGCGGCAAGGCCGCGTCGCGGTGGGCGACGAGATCGGTACCTTGCTGCCTGCCGCGATGACGGTGGTGCTGATCGGCGAGCGTCCTGGCCTGTCTTCGCCCGACAGCCTCGGCGTCTATCTCACCTGGGACCCGGTGCCGGGCCGCAGCAACGCTGAGCGCAACTGCATCTCCAACGTGCGGCCCGAAGGCCTGAGTTATGCGGCTGCCGTACACAAGCTTTTTTATCTCATGACGGAAGCGAGGCGCCGCAAGCTCTCCGGCGTGCAGCTACAGGAAGATGCACCGGCACTGGGACTCGATGTCGAATGACGGAAGGATGTCCATGAACGTAGCGGCTGCGATAGCAGAAATTCTGAAGCGCGAAGGGGTCGAGTTCTTGATCGGCTACCCGGTGAACCCGATCATCGAGGCTGCAGCCGAGGCCGATATTCGGACCATCATCGTCCGACAGGAGCGCACCGGCCTGCACATGTGCGACGCGGTCAGCAAGATCTCGTCGGGCGACCGCATCGGCGTGTTCGCAATGCAGCACGGCCCGGGCACGGAGAACGCCTTCGGTGGCGTCGCGCAGTCCTGGGGAGACTCGGTGCCCGTCATCGTGTTGCCTGCCGGCTATCCGCGGAACATCAACAACGTTCAG
>JBGPPC010000311.1:0-4559 GCA_041488355.1 Gammaproteobacteria bacterium | reverse complement strand
GGCTCCACCGACGATGACATCGCCAGGATTCAGGCTGCGATGGTCACCAGTTGGTCACCAGCGGTTTGCAAAAAGGGTGGATTGGGCTAGAGAAACAAAGAATTGTTCTGGCGGAGAGAGAGGGATTCGAACCCTCGATACAGGTTTAAGCCCGTATAACGCCTTAGCAGGGCGCCACCTTCGGCCTCTCGGTCATCTCTCCGCAGTGGAGCAAAACTATAGCACAGGGCAGTCTCCGGCACTGCGGCGGCGATCACGAAGCCCGTAGCCCGGATAAAGCGCAGCGGAATCCGGGAGTTCCTGGATTCGCCTCGCCTCATCCTGCTACCGGTTCTTTGTTCAGTTCTGCAACCTCGAATCCAGGTTTCCGAAAAAGCTGCCGAAGGTGGTCAGGATCTCTTTGCACTTATCCTTGTCGCCCCAATCCTCGAGCTCGGCTTGCAGCATCATCTCTGAGAGTTCGGCTTCCGCCCGCATGCGGACGCGTTGGCTCGATGCCTGTTTGGCGATATAGTTCGCGGAGAGTGCGGCCGCTCTGTTCACGAGTTGGTCCCGCGCTCCACAATGCGATGCCATCACGGCGAGCTGACCGGCCCAGGCCGCGAAGTTCTCGAGTGGCGAGCCACGGCGCAGATCTGGCACATCCAGGTCGGCGTGCGCGACAATGAACGTCAGCTTTCCGAGCAGCCCCGACGTTACCATCAGCAGCGCTGTGCAGCCGCCCGTGGGCGCTGCCATCTCGGTGGCGCCATAGCGTACCGACTTCTCCATCGCATCCGTGGCCTTGTCGTACGACTCCTTGTCGGGCGCAAGAGCCTGCAGACGCTCCAACCCGAGCTTCCGCATCTTGGTCAGATCGTCGGCTGGCATACCACATCTTTGAGCCGCACCGAGTGCCGTGCCGATCCCTGAGGCCTCCGCGATCGCGGGGGTCTGTTGCTCGGTGGAGGGTGGAAGGGTCGCTTCGTCAGCCAACGCGGAAACGCAGAGTAATAGGAGAGGGGCGACGCGGGCAAGTGACATGGCGCCCTTCCAAGCCGCGCGTCTCATGAAGACCCCGCATCTTCCGAGTCGCCGTCTTCGCGCTCTTCTGCCTCCCCTCCACGCAGCCTGATCGCCTTCAAGAGCAGCGCCAGCCCGATCCAGCCCGCGATCACCCCCACCGGAACCGCCACGAACTCCGGCCATATCACGCCCAGCACAGCGAGCACGAGCAGTGCGAAGCCCATCTTGGCCATGACGCCCGCTTCCGCCGGCCCGAGGGTGCGCCGGTTGGTGAGCGCGGCGCTAACCGTGTTGCCGATGCGCAGCGCGCTCGCAGCCGCCCGGCTCGCGCTGCCGCCGCCGCGCGGAATGCGCCGCCGTTCGACAAAAGGCACAGGCACACTCGGTCGCACACGGTTGCGCGGATTGAGCACGATCTCGGTCGTATACTTTAAATCCTGCAGGTACATTTCCTCCATCTGGCGGGCGAACGGTTCGTGCTCTACGGCCACGTCGAGCTCGAAATTGCCGATCCAGCTCGATATGTTCAGATTCGACGAGCCGACGCGCGCCCAGCGGCAATCGGCCACTGCGGTCTTCGCATGCATCATGGGACCGTTCCACTCGAAAATGCGCACGCCTGCTTCCAGCAAGGGGCGATAGCCCGAGCGACTGATCCGCGCGAGCACGGGAATGTCGCTGGACCCGGGGACGAGCAAGCGCACATCCACGCCATCCATCGCCGCAGCACGCAACGCCTGCACATATGGCGCGACACCCACGAAGTAGGCATCGGAAAGCCACAGCGTTCTGCGAGCAGCGGTGGCGATGAGCTGGTCCAGCCGAAGCAGACCCGCGGTGTTGGGCGCACTCGCCACCACCGACACGGGCACTTCACCAGCCAACGGAATTTCGGTTGCGGGGGTCAGTTCGGCGTGAGGAATCGCATCACCCGTCTCGCTCCACACTTGAGCGAAAGCGCGCTCGACGTCCGCCAACGCGGGGCCGCGCAGCTCCACCCCCGTATCGCGCCACGGCTCGATGCCACGTTCCGGATCGCCCAGCCACTTGCGAGCTACGCAAAGACCCGTGACGAACGCGACGCGGCCATCGATGCTGATCGATTTGCGGTGGTCGCGCGACAACCATCCGAGCGGGCTGTCCAGTCGCGGCGGATTGAAGCAGCGAACTTCGCCACCAGCATCCAGCAGTGGTCTCCACAGCCGGCTTGAGGCCCGAGTGCCGAGCCAGTCGTAGACCAGACGCACGCGTACCCCTGCGCGCGCACGTTCGGCCATGACGGCTATGAACTCGCGACCCACCTCGTCGTTGCCGATCATGTAATTCTCGAAGTAGATCTTGCGCTGCGCGCTGGCAAGCGCCTCGAGCCAGGCGGGATAGTTCTCGGTGGAATCCTTCAGAATCCGCAGGCCGTTGCCGGGTGTGAGCGGCGTCCCCGTGGTGCGCAGAAAGGCCTGCTGAGTAAACTCGCTGAGCGCCGAGACGTGTGGTCGCGATGTTGCGGTCTCGGGAGAGGCGGCTTCAATAGTCACGTTGGGGGAGGGCGTAGACAGGAGACCCCGGAGCGATCGATTCTACTCCCCGCCGCGCTAACAAGCCCCTGTCCCCCGAGGGCGACGAGCATGTGCGAGCCGGCTTGCACGCACTCCTCCGTTCGCCCTAGGTCTGTCGCCCACTTCCGTTCGCCCCCGGATCCAGTCCGGGGCAAGCTCTGAGCGTGTCGAAGGGTGAACTAACAACGCAAATGCGGCCCGGCGCTCAGCCCGCCCAGCGGCACTCTGCTACAATTCGCACCGCAGCGCGCCCGTAGCTCAGTTGGATAGAGTACCTGGCTACGAACCAGGGGGTCGTGGGTTCGAATCCTGCCGGGCGCGCCACTCACAAACAACGGCTTAGGTGATCAGGACCCAAGCCGTTTTTTTTCGACCGTGGGGACTTTTTGGGGACTTTTCTCCCTTATGAGCGTCGCCAGCGACTTGTTGAAGCGGTTTCGCTCATCGGTGATCAGTTCCAAGGCATCTCGGATTTCCACGATCTGAGCCACCGAGTAGTGAGCCGTCATACCGCGACGGTTGTGCCACAGGATGTCCGCGATCGTCTCCTCCTTGACGCCGGCTTCCCTCAGCCGCATTCCCACCGTGTGCCGCAAGTCGTGCACGTGCAGGTGACCTAAACCTGCGCCGGTTCTTGCTCGTTGCCACGCGGTGTTGTTCATCGTTTCCATAGGTCCTGGCTTCGCTTTCTTCCGGCGCTCGCTGTAGACGAACACGAACTCCGGGTGTTGACCTCGGACCGACTCGACGATGGACTGCGCCACGCTGTTGCAAACAAGAATCCGAATGCGTTGACGACCTTTTACAGCCTGCCGCGGCACTTCAAACACTGACAGCCCCAACTCGGGCACTGGGATTTCCCACTCCCATCGCAGACCGCACACTACTGCATCGCGAGCGCCTGTCTGCAAATCGAAGAGAGCCATCCTCGCCAGATGATCCGGCAGCCGCGGTAACAGCTGACGCTGCTCGGCCCAAGTAATCGGCCGTGGCTCGCGCTGCTGTCCCACCAACGGCAGCATCGTGATCAGTGGCGCTGCTTCCAACCAGGTGCGACCCTTCTCATCGCGCCACCTTCGAGCAGCTAGGTTGAGTATACGGCGCACTGCGCTCAAGGCGAGGTTAATCGTCTTGGGTGCGCGCCCTGCCTTCAGCCGAGCTTCAACGAAGGGTTGCAACGTGTCGTCGTATACCTGGTCGAGAAACAAGTGACCTATGAAGGGCATCACCCCGGCGAGCAATTGCGCCGTGTCCTCAATCGACACCAGGTGCCCTTGTTCGCCAATGTAGCGAGCCGCGGCTTGATCGAACAGAAATCGAGGGCGCTCACCCCATACCTTCACGCGACGTAGTTGATCGAGTCGCGAGACAAGCCACGCTTTCGCTTCTTCAGCTGTCTCAAGGCGGTTGCGAAGTCGTTCACCCTTGTACCACTTGTCGACGCACCAGCGGCCTTGTTCGTCCTGGTAGATGCCGGGAGTTCGGTGTCGGCCCATGTGTTACCTCCTTTCTCGTGGGGCCGGCCGTTCCGTCGGAAAGCATACTCTTCCCACGCACGTTCCACATCCACGCGCCTCCAGACGATCCGAGTGCCGACTCTCACTGGCGCGGGAAGCAGAGGCCTGAGGTGCATGTCGAACGCACGTCGTCCGATTCGCAGGTATTGGAGAGTCTCGGCGTACGTGAGGTGCGGGGGTTGAGCCATCGATACGGGTGATTTGAAGGACTCTACACATCGCGTGCTTGGTAAATAACGAGATGCAGAGGTGTAGACAGAAAAACAGATTCAGCCGACGTCAAATACACCGCGATCGACCAGTGTCCAGAGCACGTCGCGCTGCTGGGGGAGCGCGACTGAGTATTGCCGAAGAGATCATGAAGCACGCGAGATTTGAGCGGTTGGATCACGCAGCAATGGATGGCATAAAGTCGTGTCAGGTAAGCAGAGCTCCGAGGTGCGCGGCTAAGACCCCCTTGCGGCACTCCTTGGAACCGTCGGTG
>JBGPPC010000310.1:0-4559 GCA_041488355.1 Gammaproteobacteria bacterium | reverse complement strand
TGGGCCTGCACGAGTCCACGGTGTCGCGCGTCACGACACAGAAGTTCATGCTGACTCCGCGCGGCATCTTCGAGCTGAAGTACTTCTTCGGCAGCCATGTAACAACAGAGACCGGCGGTGCCTGCTCGGCGACCGCCATCCGCGCGCTGATCAAACAGCTGGTGGGCGAAGAGGACACACGCAAACCCCTATCCGACAGTCAGATCTCCGAGATCCTCGGCAAGCAGGGCATCGTCGTGGCCCGCCGCACGATCGCCAAGTACCGCGAATCTTTGCAGATCCTGCCTGTCAATCTAAGAAAATCCATCTAAGTTCCGATTAGGACCCGCTGGGGTCCTCGAACCAGGAGGCCTCGATGAATCTGCAACTGACCGGGCATCAGCTGGACATCACCCCCGCGATCCGCACCTATGTAACGTCGAAGCTCGAGCGCATCACGCGCCACTTCGATCATGTGATCGACGTCAACGTGATTCTGTCCGTCAGCAAGCTCGAGCAGAAGATCGAAGCGAAAGTAAACGTTCCCGGTGGGGATATCTTCTGCGAGAGCTGCGAGCCGGACATGTACGCCGCCATCGACAGCCTGGTGGACAAGCTCGACCGCCAGATCATCAAGCATAAGGAGAAAATCATCGAGCACCGCCAGAACGGGGCAGCGCGTAACCGCGCGGCGGATTAGGCAGCGCCGCGGTACCGGGATCCGCGGCGGAGGCATCCCAGCAAGCGTGCGCAGACGGCATCGACGCACCGCGATTGATGAACCTCGTCTCCTCACTTCTCGAACTGTCGCACGTTGCGCTGGACGTCGAGGCCAATGACAAGAAGGCGCTGTTCGTGAGCGCAGGTGCAATGCTCGAGGGGGCCTCCGGACTGAGCCGGGGGCAGGTGACGGAGAGCCTTCAGGCGCGCGAGCGGCTGGGTTCCACCGGCTTGGGGCAGGCCGTCGCCATCCCACATGGCCGGGTCAAGGGCCTGCGCACCGCGGTCGGCGCGTTCTTGCGTTTGCGCGCGCCAATTCCCTTCGACGCGCCGGACAATCAACCGGTGAGCCTGGTGTTCGTGCTGCTGGTTCCGGAGCGCGCCTCCGATGTGCACCTGCAGATCCTGTCCGAGCTAGCCCAAATGTTCAGCGACCGCGAGCTGCGCCGGCAGCTCGCCGCCGCACCCAACGCGCTATCCGCGCAACGTCTGATCGTCAGCTGGCAGACGCACGCACCGAAGACCTAGACCACATGCCGCGAATCATCCGAGACCGCCTTCAGCCATGCCCCAAGTGACGGTGGGCCAGCTGTTTCAGGAAAACCGTGAGGCGCTGAAGCTGTCCTGGCTGGCCGGTGAGGCGCACGCCGGCGCCCTGCTCGACAGCCGGCAGATCAATGCGCAGAGCCAGGGGTTGATCGGGCACCTGAACTTCTATCACCCCAACTGGATCCAGATTTTTAGCCGCACCGAGGCGAGCTATTTCCAAGCCATGGACCCGGCAGCGCAGGAGCAAGCCCTTGCGCGCCTGCAGGATGGTGGGCTGGCGTGCCTGATGGTGAGCGACGGTGAGGAACCGCCGCCGACTGTGCGTCGCTTCGCGGAAGCGCGCCGGGTACCCGTGATAGCATCGCCTCTCCCCAGCCTGCAGATCATCTGGGTCGTGCGGACCTATCTTGGCCGTGCGCTGGCCGAGTTCGTGACCCGCCACGGAGTGCTGCTCGACGTGCTCGGCATGGGTGTCCTGCTCACAGGGGAGAGCGGGGTTGGCAAGAGCGAGCTGGCGCTGGAGCTCATCACCCGCGGCGGCGGCCTGGTGGCCGACGATGTGGTGGAGCTCTACCATATCGCGCCGGAGACGCTGGAAGGCCGCAGCCCCGAGTTGCTCAAGGACTTTCTCGAGGTGCGCGGCTTAGGCATGCTCAACATCCGGACCATCTTTGGTGAGACGGCCGTGCGCGTGCGTAAAAACCTAAAACTGATCGTGCAATTGGAAAAACCGATCGGGGGCACGGTCCCTGGGCTGGAGCGGCTCCCGCTAGAGGCGAGCACGGAGGAAATCCTGGACGTGCGCATCCGCAAGGTGGTATTGCCAGTCGCTGCGGGCCGCAACCTCGCGGTCCTGGTGGAGGCCGCCGTGCGCAACTACGTGCTGCAACTGCGCGGCATCGACAGCACACAAGAGTTCATCCATCGGCAGGAGCAGCACTTCGGACGCGGGTCATGACTAGCCGCGAGCAAGCGATATCGAGTTCAGCTCGCGATGCCGAAACTGCGTCCGCCGCGATGCAGTTGGTGCTGATCACCGGTATGTCCGGTTCTGGCAAGAGCGTCGCGCTCAAGGTATTGGAGGACAGCGGATACTACTGCGTGGACAATCTGCCCGCGCATCTGCTGCCCGGATTGGCCGATTTCCTCGCCGGCGCCAGTCAGACACGCGCGGCGGTGAGCATAGACGTGCGCAGCGGGCACACACTCGAGGTCCTGCCAGCCTGGGTGACTGAGTTGCGGCGGCGTTCCATCGACCTGCGCGTCCTGTTCTTGGACGCTAAGACCGACACGCTGGTGAAGCGCTTCTCTGAGACGCGCCGGCGCCACCCCCTGTCCGACGACACGCGTACGCTGCCCGAGTGCATCGAGGCGGAGCGCGAACTGTTGGCGGAAGTCAGCGCGCTCGCGCACCACGTGGACACCAGCGACTTGAGCCCGCACGCGTTGCGCGCCTGGGTCAAGGATTTCGTGGGCCTGCCCGGTTCAGGATTGACACTGCTGTTCCAATCCTTCGCCTTCAAAAACGGCGTCCCCCTCGATGCCGATTTGGTGTTCGACGTTCGCTGCCTGCCCAACCCACACTACGACCCGCTGTTGCGCCCGCTGACCGGCCTGGATGCGCCCGTCATCGAGTTCCTGCGTTCGGACCCCATGGTGCAAAAGATGCACGCCGACATCTGGCACTTCCTCGACGAGTGGCTGCCATGCTACATCCGGGACAATCGCAGCTACCTCACTGTAGGCATCGGCTGCACCGGCGGACGGCACCGCTCGGTGTATCTCGCCGAAGTCCTGGCGCTGCGCTTCCGCTCTCTGGTGCCGGTCCTGGTGCGCCACCGCGAGCTGGTGTCCGCTTGAGTTCCGGACAGAGCGCCGCCATCGCGCTGCACTTTTGCCTCGCTTACCTGTGGTTGCGATGAGCGAGGTGCCTCGCTCTCGCACCGTGACGCTCGCGCTGACCGGTGCATCGGGCATGCCTTATGGGGTGCGACTGCTCGAGTGCCTGCTCGCGGCGGGCATCCGCGTGTATCTGCTCTACTCGCAAGTGGCGCAGATCGTGGCGCGTCAGGAGATGGATTTGACGCTTCCGGCGCGTGCCCGCGAAGTCGAGGATTTCTTCGCGCGCCGATACGGAGCTTCGGAGAATCAGCTGCGGGTGTTCGGGCGTGAGGAGTGGTTCGCTCCGGTGGCGTCGGGCTCCAACCCGGCCGACGCGATGGTCATCTGTCCCTGCACTATGGGTACGCTCGCAGCAGTCGCCTGCGGGTTGGCCGACAACCTGATCGAGCGCGCGGCGGACGTGATGCTGAAGGAGCACCGGCAGCTCGTCCTGGTACCGCGCGAGACCCCGCTATCGGCGATCCATCTGGAAAACATGCTCCGTCTCACACACGCCGGCGCGGTAATCCTGCCGGCCAATCCGGGCTTTTATCACCACCCTGCCAAGGTCGAGGATCTGGTCGATTTTGTAGTGGCGCGCGTGCTCGATCAACTGAGCGTGCCGCACCAGCTGATCGCACGCTGGGGTGAATCGCAAGCGAGCCGGGGCGAGTGAAGTTGGGCGCGACCCTCGAGATTCCAATCTTTCCGCTGGGCACGGTGCTCTATCCCGGAGGGATGCTGCCGCTGCGCATCTTCGAGCAGCGCTATCTCGATCTCACCAAGTTCTGCATCCGCGACAACACTCCGTTCGGTGTGTGCCTGATCCGCGAAGGCCAGGAGGTCGGCAGCGCCGCCGTACCTCATGCCGTAGGCTGCACCGCGCGGATCGCTGAATGGGACATGCCGCACCTAGGCCTGTTTCACCTCGTGACACACGGCGAATCCGTATTCCGTATTCTCGAGCAGTGGACAGCAAAGAGCGGCCTGGTGCAGGCCCAGGTCGAATTGGACGAGACCGCACCTCCGCTTCCGCTGCCGGAGGAGTACAAGGACCTCGGAACAGTATTGGAGAAGATCATGACGAAGGTGGGCGCCGATCGCTTCCCCTCGCCCGCCCGATTGGACCAGGCCGGCTGGGTCGGCTATCGCCTGGCGGAGGTCTTGCCCCTCGACGTGGAAACCAAGCAGCGTCTGCTGGAGGCGCGCGATCCGATCGCAGCGTTAAACGAGGTCAGGGGTTTCCTGCAGTCTCGACAGGTCGTTTTGTGACCTGATGCAGACCGCGTAGCTCACGCAGAATCCGTTTCACCGGCGCAGGGATCGCAGCACCCAGCGCGTCCTCCACGGTAAGCCAAAGCAGACCAGGCTCCTGCACCCCCGGCGACCTCGTCACCTGCGCCAACACTGGACGGATACGCAGCTTGAAG
>JBGPPC010000309.1:0-4592 GCA_041488355.1 Gammaproteobacteria bacterium | reverse complement strand
CGGGGACGCAAGTCCCCGGCTTTTTCTTAGGCCGAGCCTCTCTCCCGTGCTAGGGTCCTGAGTCGTAAGTTCGTCGGCAGATTCCGATGTCACGCCGACATATTTCTGGGTCGCTTTTCTGGTAGGGTAAGCATATGCAGCGCAATGTTCCTTCCCTTGCGCCAGGGCTGGCACTGACGCTGGTGCTTTGCCTGACCGGTTCGATGCCAGTCCGCGCGCAGACCACGACTGCCGTTCGCAGCGGCTCGGGGTTCGCTATTTCGCACACCACGCATATCGTCACCAATGCTCATGTCGTGGCGCAGTGCAAGTCGGTGCGGGTCCTGTCCGGGGTGCAGCAGGCCTCAGCGCGGGTCCTTGCGATCGACGTCGACGCCGACCTGGCAGTGCTGCAAACCTCGCTGAGCGTGCCAAAGACCATGGCCATGCGCAGCAGCCCGGCGCTGCGCCTCGGCGAGAGCGTCATTGCGTTCGGGTTCCCGCTCACCGGTGCTTTGTCTCAAGGCGGGAACCTTACGACCGGCAACGTAAGTGCGTTAGCAGGCTTGCGCGACGATCCGAAGTACATCCAGGTGACTGCTCCGGTGCAACCCGGGAATAGTGGTGGACCGCTGCTGGACGGAAGCGGCAACGTCATTGGCGTGATCACGGCGAAGCTGGACGCGCTCGCTGTCGCGAAGCGCACTGGAGACGTGCCGCAGAACGTGAACTTCGCGGTCAGGGCCGAAGTGCTCGAGGCGTTCTTGCAGTCGCACAAGATCCCGTACGACGTGGCGGTGATGGATCAGCAGCTCGTTGTCGCGGACGTCGCCGAGATGGCGAAGCAGGCATCGGTCAGGATCGAATGCTCACCATCGGGCGTACCAATGTCCCAGCCCGCGACGGTGCGAGCCTCGCCGCAACAGGACTATCCGTTCCCTCCGCCCGAAACAACCGGTCGCCCAGCCGTGCCTTCGGACGCTTTGCAGGAGCAGATGGTGCAGCAGGTCGAGTTGACCGAGGTGCGCACCCCTTATCCCGGGACCGCCCCGGCGATCCGCGAGGTGGAGGTCACGAACCGCTCACCCTATAGCGTGCTGCAGATCACCGTGGGATGGCTGGAGGGTTCCGCGCGGCAATGCCCGGTGTCGCTCTCCGCCTATCGCGGTACAAGAGAGTTGTTCGTGAGTTTGAAATCAGGGCAATCGGGCACGACCATGGGAGAGTTTTCCGAGCAGGCCAAATACTTCTGCGTCCTGGCCGCGCAGTTCCTGCCCCCGGGACGCCGGAGCGAGTCGCCACAACCAGCTTCGCCCGAACCCTTACCAGCGCAACCCCCGTCCGAGCCGACGCGGTAGCTCCCCGTGCGGCTACCCGCCGTACTTACGCGGTTGTTGCTTCCACGAAGCCCGTCTGGCTTAACCGAATGTTCGCGAAGTGGGCGTGAGAATCCTTCAGGTCCAAACTGATCTTGCCCGTCGCCTTCGTCCGGCCGCTGGCCGCCTCGGCGATGTGGAACTCGAAGCCGTTGGGCAGATTGATGCGGGCTCGGTGTTCAGCACCGGTTACGGGATTGCGGATCGGTTCGCCTGACGACTCGACTACCCCTGGCACGACCAGGCTGGCCTTGCGGGCCTCAATGTCGATGTCGAGCCGGATGGGCTTGAATTGCGGCTCGAGCTTGGTCGAACACATCGCGGCGAAGACCCACCACATCGTGGCCATGTCGTTGGTCTCTTGCCCCGACATGATCCTCACCAGCGCATCTCGTTGCTTAGCATCGGCGCGCTCGTCGACGATCAGTTGCATCGTGCCGTTGCCGAGGTGTACCGGTCCGGGCCACTTGTAGAGCGACACCGCGCGAAGTCCATCCAGCTTGACGTCGCCAAACCGGCCTGCATCGATCTGGTAGCCGGACGCAGCTTTGTAGTTGCCATGGGTCGGCAGCGCGTTGAACTGACACGGACACCCGTATGCGCAGTTGCAGTTCGCGAATTCCTTACCCGTGATGCTCCACTCGATTGTCGCCATCGTCCGTTTCTCCAAGAAGGCTCCGTGTGCGGTTCGCCCCAACCGGCTTGACTAACTGGTCGCTGTATCCGCTCGGCCTGCGCGCCGCGATCGCAGACATTCTTGTAGGCGCGCGAGCGCCACTTGTCAAGAAACAGCGGTGAAGGTCAAGTGGAATGGACAGCGTCGTGGAGCATCAGCGCCCCCCATGCGATGAGCACGGCTCCATTCGCATAAGCCAATCCCCGCGCGCTCGGCAATGTTTTTTCGACCAAAACGAGCACGCTGAGCGCCACGATCCACAAGACGTTCATCACGCCCAGTACGAACAAAAGCGCCATCAGCAACCAGCAGCAACCTGTGCAATAGGCGCCGTGCCGAAGTCCCATCGCAAACGCGCCCGAGGCACCGGAGCGCCATTTGCTCAGAATGAAAGCCAGCGGCGAGCGGCAAGTCGCGAGACAGGCTCTCTTCAGAGCAGAGAACTGATAGGCTCCCGCACAAATCAACAGAAGTCCGCCGAGCACTGGACTGTTGCTCCGCATCATGGGCGACACCAAACGGACCTCGAGCAGCCCCCACTGAATCAGCGTCGCAAACAGGCTGAATCCAGTCCAGATGGTTATGTACCCTGCTACGAACGCCCACACATGGAGCAGATGAGCGCGCACTTCCTGCCGCTGCCGATCCACTGCGGCGAAGATCAGGATCATGGGTGTAGCAGCGGGCAGCATCATCGCCGTCATCATGACCGCCCACATCATGAACACGAGAGCCAGATCGATGGCTCCCCAGTCCGTCATGCGAGGCATGACGGCCATACGGATGCCCACGTCCATGTGCTCCATGCCCCAGCCCATATAGAGCAGGTAACCCCAGGCGAGCGCGACGACCAAACCGAGCCCGAGCAGGAGGGCAAGGCGCTCGCGTGCAGCCGCGTCTTCGAATAACGACTGGACTGCCACCCCGGGTTTCAACTTTGGCTCAGCCCGTTCATGCCGCAGTTACGGGGCAACCCGATTGCCAGGACTGCCCTCGGCCGGTAGCGCCTTGATGTCGATCAGGGCCTACTTCTCGTTGAAGAGGGCCAGGCGCGCACAGGAGGGCGAGCTGTAGCGGAAGCTTTCTTGACTTCATTGCGTTGGGCCGCATGGCAACACCTTCGGGATAAGGGTCGTGTAAGGTGCGGAAACAGGTCTGAGCCGTGTGTCCGTGTATTCAGTGACCACCGAGACGGGCGGTCCCCGGTCCCAGCCATCGACTCAGCTGAACAGCTTAGTCCTCTTTACTGACTGCGCAAAGATGCACTTCCGTATGCTTTCGACTTCTGTGTCAGCCGCCCCAGAGTTACGCAGAGCCGCAAGAAGACAGTCGCGGTGCTGCGAGTCGCAGGGTGAGCGGCCTGGGTACGCCGAGCTTGCGCGCTGCTATGATGCCCGCCTCGCCGAGCGCGGCAGGAGCAGAAGCTGAACTTCCTCGCTCACGCCTACCTCGCGGGCGGTTCCGATTACGCCATCGTGGGCAGCCTGATGGGCGATTTCGTCAAAGGTCCTTTGAGCGGGCATCATGGGACTGAGATTACGCGGGCGCTGGTCCTGCACCGGCGCATCGACATGTACACCGACGGACACCATGTCGTGCGCCAGAGCCGCCACCGCGTCAGCGGCGCACGCCGCCGCTTCGCCGGGATCCTGGTAGATATGTTCTACGACCACTTCCTGGCGCGTCATTGGGACGAGTACAACGATGTGCCCTTGGAGCGCTTCACTGCACGCATCTACTCTGCGCTGCACGAGCATCACGCAATGTTGCCCGAGCGCTTGCAGGCTATCGCGCCGCGCATGGCAGCTGCAGACTGGCTCGGTTCGTACCGGCACATAGAGGCCGTCGGCATCGCCCTCGATCGGATGGGCCAGCGGCTCAAGCGCGGCAACGCGCTGCTTCATTCGTCCGAGGAGCTGCTCGCACACTACGACGCGTTCGCTGGCGATTTCCACGCATTCTTCCCGGACGTGGTGCGCTTCGCTCGAGCTCAGGACAGCGCGCTGAGGATTGCCTGAGGCCCGTACCGCAACCCTCTTGCATGTACCATTGAACGCGCTATGAACGAACGGACGACTCGCCAGCCCGACGTCACACTCGACACTTCCAAGCGGTTCCTGCGGCACGAGTCGGATCGGGAGCTGCTTGCGGCCGCGTCGACAACGCTGGACCGCGTCATCGTGGCGGACAGCCTGGCGCACCGGCTCGCGGCCTGGGTTGATCTGATCGACTGGGCGCGCTCCGGACCCGGCGCCGGCGAGCTCGACGACACCGGTACGCTGTCGCCGCGAGGAATTCGCCGCTGGACCCTGCTGCTGGATTTCCTCGACTCGCATCCGGACATACGCGCACGCATCCTGGAAGCAACAGCGGCGATCCTGGCCGAGACCGACAGCGTCAACCTGTTTGGTGCGGCCGGCGTACCCAGTGGCCGTGGCTTTTTCGCCGAGTTCGCCGATCGCCTGATGACCCGCATCCTGCCGCAGCCGCCTGACGAGCACGACCTGGCGCGTTTGCTGAACCGCCTGTATCGGACCAAGACGCATGCCGAGCGCTTCGCG
>JBGPPC010000308.1:0-4631 GCA_041488355.1 Gammaproteobacteria bacterium | reverse complement strand
CCGAAAGTTGCAACGATTGCTTCGGCCGACCGGTCCGCATCAACGCCTCCAACGGCTACCAAGCATAACCGTTGGAGTGCATCTATATACGTTAGTTTCTTTTGGGACACTACACTAGGGAAGCGCTGATCAAGTCGCGCATGCGAGACTTGGTCAGAGTTCCCTAGAGGAGGACGCGCAGCGAAGAGAGGGGCTAGCGCAGGCGATCAGTGCCAGCGCCGGATGAAATCGCGGATCTGCGGATAGATGTGCTCGCGAAACTTGCGTCCGCTGAAGATACCGTAGTGGCCCACGCCCTTGGCTAGCAGATGCTTGCGCTTTTCCGACGGGATGTTTCGGCACAAGATCTGGGCGGCTTCGGTCTGGCCGTTGCCCGAGATATCGTCCAGCTCGCCCTCGACGGTGAACAACGCGCAGGAACGGATGACCTCGGGGCGCACCAGTTTGCCGCCCACGGTCATTTTCCCCTTGGGCAAGGCGAACTCCTGAAACACCACTTTGATGGTGTCCAGATAGTATTCCGCAGGCATGTCCATCACCGCGTTGTACTCGTCGTAGAAGCGGCGGTGCGCGCTGGCACTGTCGCCGTCGCCCACGATCAGGTGATTGAAGAACTTGCGGTGCGCATCGATGTGGCGATCGGCGTTCATCGCGACGAAACCCAGGTGTTGCAGGAAGCCTGGATACACGCGTCGCATGAATCCGGGATAGTTGTGCGGCACGCGATGGATGACCTGGTCCTCGAACCAGGCGTGCGAGCGCCCCATGGCGAACTCGTTCACCGCCGTCGGACTGCGCCGTGGGTCGATCGGCCCCCCCATCATCACCATCGTTTTCGGCAGCGCCGGATCCTTCGCCTGCGCCAGTAGCGACATCGCGGCCAGGACGGGCACGGTCGGCTGACAGACCGAAACCACGTGCGCAGACCCGGGTCCGCTTGAGGATTCGTCGCCGAGCAGGCGGATGAATTCCTGGCAATACCCGACATAGTCGTCGAGATGAAACGGACCGTCGGCAAATGGCACCATGCGCGCATCGACCCAGTCGGTGATGTACACGTCGAAATCCTGCAGCGCCGATTTGACCGTGTCTCGCAGGAGGGTGGGATGATGCCCCGACAGTGGCGCGAAGATCAGAAGCTTCGGACCGGGATTGTCTATCGCTTTCCTAAAATGCAAAAGCACGCAGAACGATTTTTTCAGAACCGGCTCGATGTGCACCGCTACCTGCTCGCCTCGAACCAGCGCATGGTCGATGTTCCAGGATGGCTTTTCATAGGAACGCATCAGGCGCGCCAGCATCTCGTGGCTTGCGGCGATGGTCCGGCTCAGAGGATGGTAGGCAAGCAGGCTGTACGGGTTTGTAAATAGCCGGTGACTGGCGTCGGCCCAGGCGACCAGCGGAGCCCTCATCGTTTTCTGCAGCTCGTGCAACTCGTAGAGCATCCACCCTCCGTGCCAACTTCTTGCGCCGCCGGAGTATTCCGGCGCGCCTTTCGGAACCTACAGCAGGATCTATGCCGCAATGGCATGGGCAAGCTGAAAGCCAGGGCACTGTAATCAGGCTGTCATGGGGCGTCAAGCGCAGGAGACAGCGGCGGCTCCTGCATCAGCGCTGCCTGCTCTCGCAGCGACAGGATCTGATCCTGCCAGTAGCGTTGGGTGTTGAACCACGGGAAATTGACGGGAAAAGTTGGGTCTGCCCAGCGCCGCGCGAGCCATCCCGAGTAGTGGATCAGGCGCAAGGTTCGAAGCGCCTCGATCAGATGCAGCTCGCGCGGGTTGAAGTCGTGAAACTCGCGGTAGCCACGCAGCACAGCGCCGAGCTGTTGCTCCATGGCCGTCCGTTCCCCGGACAGCAGCATCCACAAGTCCTGCGCAGCTGGCCCGCTGCGCGCATCGTCAAGATCGACGAAGTGCGGCCCTTCCTCATCCCACAGCACGTTGCCCGCGTGACAGTCGCCGTGCAGCCGGATGTGCGAGACCCGTCCTGCCTGCTCGAAACACTCGCCAGCCTGATCCAGCACCTGACGCACCAGCGTTTCATAGGCCGGCCGTAGGTCGGGCGGAATAAATCCCTGGTCGAGCACGAACGCAGCCGGCTCTTCGCCAAACGTCCGGACGTCGAGCTCCGGCCGGTGTTGGAATGGATGCAATGCGCCGATCGCGTGAATGCGGCCGATGAAACGTCCCATCCAGGTCAGCGTGTTGCGATCCTCCAGTTCCGGTGCGCGCCCGCGCTGGCGGGGGTACAGCGCGAATGCAAACCCGCGATGCTCGCGCAGCGTTCCACCTTGGGCTGGCGTCTGCGGAGCGGCTGCTGTTCCGTCTTCGCGTAGAGGCCCACCGGGACCATCTTCTTTGCGCACAGGCGCACCTGAAATGTCTTCGTCGCGCGATGGCGTGCCCGGAATATCTTCGTCGCGCAGTGGCGCGACGACCGGCAGCTCGGCCTGAGCCAGCTCGAGCGCGAAGGCGTGTTCCTCGAGGATGGCTGCGCGGGGCCAGCGGTCCGGCCGGTAGAACTTGGCTACCAGCGGCGGACCGTCCTCGATGCCGACCTGGTACACGCGGTTCTCGAAGCTGTTCAGCGCCAGCAGCCGCCCGTCGCAGCGCAGCCCGGACTGCTCCACGGCGTCGAGAATCAGGTCCGGGGTAAGGGCATCATAGGGATGCGAACCCGCTGGCGGCGTATCGTGCATTCCACGATTCTAGCCGCCTAGGAACTGCGCGTCGGATTCGATGCGCTCCAGAGCCCGTACCGAGCTCATGCGGCAGTCCGAAAGCAGACCGAGAATGCTGGCGGTGACGTCAGCCAGATCGTCGAGCGCATCCAGCTGCCAGCGATGGCTTTCAGCCCGTTCACGCTCGAAGCCCGGCACCAGACGCACGCCGATCGCCCCCGACTCAAGGGCGGCAACTTCAGCATCCGGCTCTCCCGTCTCGGAGCGCATGCGGCGCAGCACGCGGCTGGCGAAGGCTTGAAATGCAACTTCCTCTCGCGCGCGGCGTCCCTCGTGCAGGGCCCTCATCAGCCCTGCTGGCGGACGCGGCAACGGCAGCAGCGAGAGGCCAGCTTGCCCGAGTTGGGCGAGCAGCTCGCGGCTGAGCGGCATGCCCCAGCGCCCGATGTCCCCGACCGCTTCTAGAAACGACGGCGCCTGAGCCGAGGCAATAGCGCCGCCGACCAAGAACCGGAGATGCACGCTCTCGTTCGCGGACTCCAGGCGGATCGGCGCCGGAATCATATCGGGCCGGACTTCAACGCTTGCGGACTCGACGCGTCGCAGCAGTGCGTAACGTTGCGACGGCGAATCGGCTTCCAGCGAGGTCTCCGCGCACAGCGCCTGGCTCAGGCTGAAGGTGAGCGCAGGGCCGAGGGTGTCATGGTTCTCCAGCGGCCGCGCCATCGCTTTTGTGTCGGGGACGACGCCAGTGATCTCGGCTGAGGACAGACCGGCAGCCACGAACACGACAGGGATCGCAAACACGCACGCAGCGAGGGCGCCGCCGGGTTCGGCCGGGGTGTTGATCACATGGTCCAGTGCTCCCAACAGGGCCAAGCCAGCCACGGGAGAGATCACGTTCGCCGTTGCATGCCTCAGCAAGTCGTCACGGCCGCTCGCTAGCACCTCGCGCAGCTCATTCTCCAGCTGGTTCAGCAGCCTGCGGCGCTGCGTCACATCAGTCGCATACGCACCCTGGGCCGCGAGCCGACTGAGAGGGTCGATCGTCATTGCTGCGAAGCAGCGCGGCTCAGGCAATGCGGACATGACGGCGTGCAGGAAATCTCTCCTGATCAAGAGAATCGATACGCGCCGTCTCGGTATGGCCGCATCTTCCGCTTGACTGTTGGCGATTACATGCTAATGCTACACAGTGGGTGTTGGTGCGGCTTTGAGGCCACGGGCTGCCGGCACTCACCCTTCTCGAGGTGTACCTTAGGAAGAACTAACGGGGGAGTATTCATCATGGAGCATAAATCAACAGGATGGCTGAGTGAGAAAGAAGTATCTCAGGTAGAGCCCGCCGACCAAGTGGGCTTCGGGTCGCCCGTGCCGACACAGATCGTGTCGAACGGCGAGTACAACCCGCTGCCGCAGACTGAAAAGCAGAAGCAGGTCGAAGGTTTGATCAAGGAGTATGCCGACAAGTACGCGAAGCACCAGGGTCTGGACCGCCGTTCATTCCTGCGGTCGGCGTCAGGCATGGCCGCGGCATTTCTGGCCATGAACCATGTCTTCGGCCCGATCTGGGACGTTTCCGAGGCGGAAGCCGCGGACAAGGACATGGCCGACGACCGTGCCAAGAGGCTGTCGGGCCAGTTCATCTTCGACGATCAGACGCACTTCGTGCGCGACGATTTCGACAAGGAAGGGTTGTTGGGGCTGGGCAAGTACGCGTCCGAGCATTGGAACCCGAAGATGCTGGACAAGGTTCCGCTCACGCTGCAACGCTACAAGTTCGAGAACTATCTGAAAGAGATCTTCCTGGATAGCGACACCAAAGTCGCCCTGCTGTCGGGCGCACCCTTCGACGATCCGAGCTGGTGGCTGTTGTCCAACGATCAGATCAACGAAGCTCGCGCCGCGATCAACAAAGTGGCCGGCGGGCGTCGCCTGTTCTCGCACT
>JBGPPC010000307.1:0-4712 GCA_041488355.1 Gammaproteobacteria bacterium | reverse complement strand
TAACCGAGTAGCGTGGCGCCGGGTATGACCTGATCGTAGAACAGGAGCTGCCCGTCATTGCGTGGATCCATCTCGGCCAGCGCCGCGGCGAAGGGTCGCAACGGACCGGCGACCGCATCGGAGCGCGTGAACGAGACCAGGGAGAAATACCTAGCGCTCGGCGGCAGACGATTCGCGACGAGCCAGTTGAGCCGCGCCGCTCGTCCGAGGCTCGTAAAGGCGCCGCCGTCACCGGGTGCACAGCCTGGGAGGGAGACATCCTTGAGCGAGCGCTGGTAGAAAGGGGCGGCGATGTCTGCCACTGGTGATCCATTGATTGCGCCCGCCACGCTTACCACTGCGCTGACCCGCATAGCCAGCTCGGGATAGGTGACCATGAACTCGAGGATATCCACGGCCCCCTTGGAATACCCGACTAGCACCAGGCGCCGATCGCTGTCCGGGATCTGCGATACAAACTCGGCGATACGTGTTGCGTTGAAGGGACTGCTGGAGCGCCCGCTGACCGACAGAATCTCTGCGCCGTAGCCGAGGCTCCGCAGGCGGGGCACGGCTGTTTCGAAGGGCAATGCGACGACGCTCGCGCAATCGTTGAACAGACCCGTCACGAACACCAGGCGCAGGTGGAGATCGGGGATCGGAGGCGTGGCCGGCTGCGGAGCGCTCGGCGCTTCGTCGCCAAGGCGATGCAGCAGTTCTTCGCAGCCGCGCTGTTTGCGGTCGGGGTGCTTGCGCAGCGTCGAGCAGAATACCTCGCGGAAGCGCGCACGTCCATCGCGTACCTCGGGCGCGTCGAGCACGCTCAGCGTCTGCGCTGGCACGTCCAGGTTGTACTTCAGCATCGGACTGGCCGTGCAGCCGAACAACAACGCGATTCCCACCGCAACGGGGAAAGGGTTCGATGGCCTCACGTTCGTGCTCGTTCCGATGGGGTCGGGCAACCGAGACCCTGAAGTCTAAGAAAGGCACGATATCACAGGGGGTACAATCGCTCGGATTCGAGTTATTCGCAAGATGGGAGGATATGAATGATGGCTCGGCTTACGCGCCTAATCTTCGGATGTATAGCACTGGTCGGCGCTTTGACAACGCAGGCAGCTCAAGTGAGCGACATGGCTCCTTGCGCGCCCAACGCAGCGCAAGAGACGAGCACTCTGGACAGCTTCATCATCGTGCACGTGGTCTGCAGCGATGTTCTGCTGGAGATCCCTGCGTCGATGCTCGGCCGGAGCATCCTGGTCTACACGGAGTTTGCCGCGCTGTCGACCGGCGGCTCGGAGTACGCTCCCGGCTCAGCCATCGACAGCCGTGTTGTGCGCTGGTTGCGCTTCGGCAACAAAGTGGCGCTGATGACGGCCAAGTACGACAACTGGGCGGGTGAATCCTCCGCCTTGCAACAGGGCGTCGAGGCGGTTTCGCTGCCCACCGTGATCGAGCTGTTCGATGTGGTGAAGGAGGGCCCAGGCGGAGCGCCCGTCATCGACATCACCTCGTTCTTCACGACCAACCCGCCCACCGGCTTCGCGCTCGAGTTCAAGCGGCACTATCGCATGGCAGAAGTAGATGGCCGGCGTTCCATGATCCGTAGCGTCCGGGCATTTCCGAAGAACATCGCGATCGGCTTCTATCAGACCTGGATTCCAGACGAGAAGGATCTGCTCAAGCCTTCCAAGGACGAGGAACCACCGCCGGCCGGGCTCGGGTTCTCCTTCAGGACCAATTTCCTGCTGCTGCCGGAGAAGCCGATGCTGGCCCGCTGCGAGGACGAGCGCGTGGGCTATTTCTCGCTCCCATTCAACGACTACAGCACCGGCGAGCACCGCGTGGTCAGCAAAGCCGTCATCACCCGCTATCGGCTGGAGAAGAAGGATCCCGGCGCGGCGGTGTCCGAACCGGTGACACCCATCGTGTTCTACCTGAGCCCGGAGATACCCGCCAAGTGGCGCCCATATCTCAAGCAGGCGGTGGAGCAGTGGCGCGGTCCTCTGGAGCAAGCGGGATTCAAGAACGCCATCTTCGCTAGGGACGCACCCACCAAGGAGGAAGACCCCGACTGGGATCCGGGCGACCTGCGCTACTCCGTGATTCGCTGGGCGCCGGGTCCGCGTGAGAACGCGCTCGGCCCCAACGTCGTGGATCCGCGCAGCGGCGAGGTGATCTCATCGCATACTCTGGTCTGGCACGACGTGCTGCGCCTGGTAGAGCTGTGGTATTTCACCCAGGTCGCGCCGCTGGATCCACGCGCGGCGAAGCTTCCTCTGCCCGACGACCTCGAAGGCGAGCTGCTGACCTACGTGGTGTCGCACGAGATCGGGCACGCGCTGGGGTTGCGGCATAACCTCAGGGGTCACTCCGCCTACTCGGTGCAGCAGCTACGCAGCCGCACATTTACCGAGAAGTTCGGCAACTCGGCGTCCGTCATGGACTACTCGCGGTTCAACTACGTGGCCCAGCCCGGAGACAACGCCTATCTGTTGCCTATCATCGGCGTCTACGACTATTTCGCCATCGACTGGGGCTACCGCGTGATCCCCGGCGCCAGGACCTGCGCCGACCAGTGGCCGGAGCTGGACCGGCTGGCCGCACGACAGATCGACGATCCGACGTTGCGCTTCGGCGGCGAGAACGATGCGGCGGACGTGGACCCCACCGTGAATACCCAGGTCTTGGGCAGCGATCCCATCGAGTCCACCGACATGGGGTTGCGCAACATCGACCGCGTCGTCTCCATGTTGATTCCCGCTACCACCGACCTGGGCCGACCCTACTCCCAGTTGAGCGAGGTGTACCGGGCGCTGCTGGTCAAGCGCCAGAAGGAGCTTTCTTCGGTAGCGAAGATCGTCGGCGGCGTGGAGGAGGTGCGCTATCAGGCCGGGCGCGGAACGGTTCCATTCACGCCGGTGACGGCCGAGCGGCAGCGCAAGGCCGTGAAGTTTCTCCTCGAACGCGGATTCACTCGCCCGAATGCACTGTTGGATCCGCAGGTCTTATGGCGCATCGCGCCCTATGGCGGCGCCGACGCAGTACAGGACACCAATCAGAAGTTGCTGGGCCAACTGGTGAACAAAGACGTGTTCACCCGCATGGCTGAGGCGGCGACCTTCCCCGGTGCCGTTGGCACATATCAGGGTGTGGACCTGCTGCTGGAATTGAACGACGGGCTGTTCAGCGAGCTCAAGCAAGCGCGTCCGGTGATCGACCTGTACCGGCGCGATCTGCAACGCGGATACGTCACGCTCCTGGTGTCGAGCCTGTCGTCGACCGATGGCCCCAGCGAGTTCAGAGTGGCTTTGAAGTCCGGATTGGCAGATCTGGGAAACAAGCTAGACCAGGCAGCGAAGAAGGTGCGCGATCCGCAAACGCGGGCGCACTTGAGAGACCTGAAGGCCGCAATCGGGGGCTGATGCACGCCATCGTTTACGCATGCTAATGTGCTTCATGCTGGAGGTTCCGGATAGCTGTTCCCTCCGGTGGCAACGCTGCTTTCCGCAGGAGGCGGCAGTTTGTGGGACATTACTAAATGGGGACCGCACCATGCACTCGCAGGCCCCACCCAATCGGTAGGAGGAGACCATGTCTGATAAGAAAACGTTGAAGAATCGCCGTGGGTTCATCAAAGCCGCGACCGCCGTAACTGCTGCCACTGGAATCGGCTTCCCTTTCATTTCGCGCGCCGAAGACAAGCCTATCCGTATTGGGATGCCGACGATTTTGTCCGGACGCGTGGCGCAGCTTGGCATTTCCTCACGCAACGGCGTCATGACCGAAGTGGAGAAGTTCAACGCGGCGGGGGGCCTGGGTGGGCGCAAGATCGAAATCATCACGCGCGATTCGAAGGGAAAGCCCGACGAAGCGGTGAATAACACCCGCCAATTGATCAACGGCGACGGCTGCGAAATCATCATCGATGCCGAGTCCTCTGCCAGCGCGTTTGCCGTGCAGGAGGTGATTCGCGAATTGAAGGTGCTATGCCTGCACACCAATTCGGAGACGTCCTCCCTGTCCGCCGATCCGAAGATCCGCGTTCCGACGGCTTTCCGCACCGCGCGTCAGGGCATCCACGATGCGATCGTGAGCGCCACCTATGCGGCGAGTGTCGCCAAGGCCAAGGGGCTGAAGACCTGGATGAGCTGCTCCCCGGACTATGCCTACGGGCGGGACAACACCTCGTTGTTCATGCAGTACCTGAAGCGGTTCCAACCCGATGTCGAGATGGTGGGCGAGGCCTGGCCGAAACTGTTCCAGGCCGACTACACCGAGAACATCACCAAGATCCTTCAGGCCAAGCCACAAGCTGTGTACTCGGCTTTGTGGGCGGGTGATCTGGTTTCCTTCGTCGATCAGGCCGGCATCTACAACCTGCTGGCTCAAACCAACATGTTCGCCATCAACATGGCCGACTACACGACGCTCACAGCGGTGAAGAATCTCCCGCAGGGCATTCACTCGGCCAGCCGATACATCAAGACGTTCCCTGCCACCCCTGAGAATGCCGCTTGGGCGGACGCCTATAAGCTCAAGTATGGGGACTATCCGACCAACTGGTCGTGGGAGAACACAGTTGCGATGAATTGCATCATCGCTGCGATGAAAAAGACCAACTCCACCGACAGCGTGAAGCTCGCCGACGCGATCCGTGGCATGAAGCTCAAAACCCCCTTCGGCGCGGACGGGACGATCACCATACGTGCCGAGGATCAGACTATGGTCGG
>JBGPPC010000306.1:0-4723 GCA_041488355.1 Gammaproteobacteria bacterium | reverse complement strand
CTTATCGGCAGTTCAACATAATCGACCGGCTGTTCGGAGCGCCCGTTTCGAGGGTGATTTGGCCGGGGCGCAACATCGAGAACGAATAACTCAGAAAGGAGGAGGCATCATGGGCGATTTCTTTCCCATCCTTCGGCGCCCGGGCCCGGTCAAGGGCTCTTTCCTGACGGTCCTCGCAGTCGCAACCCTGATCTGGAGCGGCGGTGCAACGGCGCAGAGCGCCGCCCAGAGGGCGGCGGACGCGGCCAAGAAGATCTGCGCGGGCAAGACCATCACCATTGTCTGGGAGGCGGGCCTGCAATCGCTCGATCCGCTCAACTTCTCCGGCCCCAAATGGGAGGCGGCCACCGGGTGCAAAGTAAAGGTGGTGGAGGTGCCGACGGCCGAGATGTTTACCAAGATCATGCAGGAGTACCGTGCGGGAACCGGTGCCTATGACGCCCTGAACGTCATCCCGGCCTGGATGCCGGACTTGGTGCAAGCCGGAGCGCTCGAGCAGTTGGACAGCTACGTCGACAAGTACGGCTTCCGTGCGGAACTGCAGCTGATCGCACCCACCTACCGCGATAACCAAATGATGGTCAACGGGAAGATCTATGGCTTCCCGGACGACGGCGATGTGTTCCTGATGTACTACCGCAAGGACATCTTCGCCCGCCCCGACCTGCAGAAGGAGTTCAAGGCCAAGTACGGCTACGACCTCGCGCCGCCCAAGACCTGGAAGCAGTTCGACCAGATCGGCAGCTTCCTCACCGACAAGCTGAAGGCCGAGGGCATCTACGGCGCCGCGTTCTTTGAGCAACCGCCCTACACCATGTTCATGTTCGAGGAGCGCTTTCGCAACGAAGGCGGCCGGTTCTTCGACTCAGCCACGATGAAGGCGACGGTCAACAGCCCGGTCGGCGTGCGGGTGTTCACGGAGATGCGCAACGAGAATAAGTTCATGCCGCCGGGCGTGGAGAAATTCGGCTTCGTGGAGAACCTCGCTGTGTTCCTTAAGGGCGAGAGCGCCATGACCATATCTTGGCCACCCTACGGCCGGTTCTCGGCCGGGTACCTGGCCAACGAGCAGAAGCTGGACTGGGTGCCGAAGTCCACGATCGCAGGTAAGGTCGGCTACGCGCTGCCGCCAGGTGGACACCCTGAGCTGGCTGCCGGCTTCGCGCTTTCGGTGGCGTCCACCAGCAAGCAGAAGGAGCAGGCCTACCTCTTCATCCAGTGGCTGAACAGCGAGGACATCTCCACCCTGCGCGTCCAACTGCCCTACGCGCTGCGCGACCCGTTCCGCGATTCACACTACGTGAACAAGGACTACTTGGCCAAGTGGCCGGACGCGAAGTTCTACTTGGCGGCGCTCCAGGATGCATCCAAGACCGGCCTGCTCGACCTGTCGCTGATCCAGACCGACAAGTACGAGGAAGCGTTGCGCCAGGGCATCAGCCGTCTGTGGGCGGGCGAGGACCCGAAGAAGATCCTGGACGACGTGGCCAAGCAGTGGGACGAGATCACGCAGCAAGTGGGCGTTGAGAAGCAGAAGACGGTATACAACGCCTGGGCCGCCAAGTCCGGGGCGTATCCGAAGTGACCGAATAGCCGGTCCGGGCTGCGGCCCGGACCGGCAGCGTCGCCCTGGGCGGCGCGCAGACTGAAACTGGATCGGGAGGGGAGCGTTGCGGCTTCGAGCGCTCCCGGTCTTTTTGGGCCCCTGAACAACGAACACTACCGTGGCTCAAGCTACCGCTCCCCGGCAAGCGGATTTCGCCGACCGCAACTTCAAGTACTTCCTCGTCGGCCCGTCGATCTTCGTCCTGCTGATCATCGGGATCTTCCCGCTCGTCTATCTGCTCGTGGTGAGCTTCCAGGGCATCACGATGACGGAGACCGACACCGGCTTTGTCGGATTGCGCAACTACGCTCACCTGTTCCACGACAAGCGCCTGTGGGAGGCGCTGCTGCATACCGTGATCTTCACGGCCATCGCACTGCCGCTCGAGCTTGTGCTGGGCCTGGCCATGGCGCAGCTGTTCGTGGATCGGTTGCCCGGGCGGGCGGTCTTCATCGCCCTGCTCGTCCTTCCGGTCGTGGTCTCGCCGATCGTGTCGGGCTCCACCTGGTCGCTCCTGTTCGACAACCGTTTCGGCCCGATCAATCAGATCATCGGCTGGTTTGCCGGGCACGAGGTGCCGCTGCTGTGGACCATCAAGCCCAGCCTGGTGTATCCGGCCATCTTCGCAGCCGAGGTTTGGCAATGGACGCCGTTCATGTTCCTGCTACTGCTGGCAGCGCTGGCGAACGTGGACAAGTCTCAGCTGGAAGCCGCCGCCATCGACGGAGCGGGCTGGTGGCGCACCTTTTTCCGCATCGTCCTGCCGGCCATCTGGCCGGTGATGGCGGTGGCGATCCTGATCCGCGGGTTGGACCTGTTCCGGCTGTTCGACATCATCTGGGCGCTCACTAAAGGCGGCCCCGGCACCATGACCGAAACGCTCTCGATTTTCACCTACGTCAAGGGGTTCCAGCAATTCGAGACCAGCTATACCGCAGCGGTGGCGTTGCTGATCATCGTGCTGCTCTCGGTGGTGGTATTCGCTGCACTGAAACGAGTCGAGTTGGCGCGATGAGATCGGGGCCGGTGAGATGAACAGTCTGCATGGGCGTCGGCGTATCCGCCTGAGCCTGCGGCTCGGCGCGGCGGTGGCGATCACGCTGTTCTTCCTGTTCCCGATCTATTGGCTGTTCATGATCTCGTTCAAGACACCGGACGAGATCTTCTCGTACCCGCCAAAGTGGTATCCGGGTCAGCTTCAGCTCGGGAACTATGCCGTGCTGTTCAAGGACGGGGACGCCACCGCGGTGTGGCATAGCCTGGTCGTAGCCGGCGGAAGCACGCTGATCGCGATGTTCCTGGGCACGATCTGCGCCTACAGCCTGGCCCGCTTCAAGACCGGCGGGGAGCACCTGGCCAACTGGATCATCTCGCAGCGCATGGTCCCGCCCATCGCCGTGGTGTTCCCGATCTTTTTGCTGTACGTGTGGCTCGGTTGGGTCGACACCTACGTCGGCGTCATCCTCCTGTACACGGCCTTCAATCTCCCCTACGTGATCTGGATGATGCGCGGATATATTTTGGACATCCCGCTTGCGTTGGAAGACTCGGCGCTGGTCGACGGCTGCACACGCTGGCAGGTGATCTGGAGAGTCGTGTTCCCCATGTGCCGCGCGGGCCTGTTTGCGACCGCAATCTTCACCTTCGTGTTTGCCTGGAACGAGTTCCTTTTCGCCTTAGTGCTCACCCGCACTGAGGTCGTGACCTACACGGTACAGGTCACCTTCTATTTCGGCGGACAGTCCAATTTCTGGGCCAAGATCTCGGCCATGTCGGTGCTCGGCACGCTCCCGATCTTCATCGTCGTGGCGTTCATGCAACGCTATCTGGTCCGAGGGATATCGCTGGGCGCGGTAAAGGGATAGCGATGGCTGATCTCAAGATCACCGGGCTGCACAAGTACTACGGCTCCGTCCACGCCGTGAAAGGAGTCGATCTCGAGATTCCGGCCGGGGAGTTCACCGTGCTGGTGGGCCAGTCCGGCTGCGGCAAGAGCACGCTGCTGCGCACGATCGCCGGACTCGAGGACGCCGACCAGGGCAACATCGAGATCGGCGGCGAGCTGATGAACCATGTGCTGCCTCGCGATCGCGACATCGCCATGGTGTTCCAGAACTACGCGCTCTATCCCTACCTGACGGTGTTCGACAACATCGCCTTCGGGCTGCGTGCACGCAAGACACCTGCCGCGGAGATCGAACCGAAAGTGCGGCGCGCCGCCCAGATGCTGGCGATCGAGCCGCTGCTGGGCCGCTACCCGCGCCAGCTCTCCGGCGGTCAGCTGCAGCGCGTGGCGATCGGCCGCGCCGTCGTGCGCAACGCTCGCATGTACCTGTTCGACGAGCCGCTGTCCAACCTCGATGCTCAGCTGCGCGACGAGATGCGTGGCGAGATCAAGCGCCTGCACCAGGAGCTGGGCAAGACCATGATCTATGTCACGCACGACCAGATCGAGGCCATGACCATGGCCGATCGCATCGTTCTGCTGCGCGACGGCAAAATCGAGCAGGCCGGCGCTCCCCTGGACCTCTATGAACGCCCGGCCACCCGCTACGTTGCTGGTTTCCTCGGATCTCCGGCGATGAACTTCGTGCCGGCTCAGCTCCAGGACAGCGGCGCTCTCGCCGTGCAGCTGGCCGATGGCACCCTGCTAGCGCTGCCGGCGAGCCGCAACGACAAGCTGGCGGGGTGGCGCGGCCAGCCGATCACGCTGGGCGTTCGCCCCGAGCACATCACCCGCGCCAGCGGCGAGCTGCGCCAAGGGCTCGTACGCCATACCGCCCTGATCGAGCTGGTGCAGCCGACCGGCTCGCGGACTTATGCCACGTTCCGGCTCAGTGGCGCCGAAGTGGTCGCGGAGCTGCAAGCCCATGACGTGTCGCAGCCGGGAGAAACAATCGAGCTGGCCATCGACATGAACCGCGTCGTGTTGATCGACCCGGCGACCGAGCTGGTGGTGTCGTAGCCGTAAAGGAGCAGAACAAGGAAGCAACCATGAAAACACCCAAGCCCCCGCGCGCGATTGTCCTGTGTGGCACCGAGCAGCCCGACGTGGTGGGGCGGACGCTGACCGCTGGGCCATTGTCGGTAGAGCTCGACAACGGTCAACTACGCTAT
>JBGPPC010000305.1:0-4748 GCA_041488355.1 Gammaproteobacteria bacterium | reverse complement strand
TCGCGCGTGGCGTTCGTGGACATCGACGACAAAGCCAGCAAAGCACTGCTTGATCAGCTTGCAAAGGCAGGTCAGCAAGCACCGCTCTACATTCATGGCGATCTGCGCGACATCGACGGGCTCCGGGCAGCCATCGCGCGCGTGCAGAAAAGCCTCGGCGACATCTCGGTGTTGGTGAACAACGCGGCGCGCGACGATCGCCACCGCATCGAGGAGGTGACGGTCGAATACTGGGACGAGCGCCTAGCGGTGAATCTGCGGCATCAGTTCTTTGCCGCCCAGGCGGTAATCGACCAGATGAAGCGGCTGGGGGGCGGCTCGATCATCAACTTCGGCTCCATCAGCTGGATGTCCTCCACCGGCGGCATGCCGGCATACACGACCAGCAAGGCCGGCGTTAGCGGCCTCACACGCGGGCTCGCGCGCGATCTCGGGCCCTTCAACATCCGCGTCAACACCGTCTCGCCGGGCTGGGTGATGACAGAGCGCCAGAAGAGCCTCTGGGTCACGCCTGAGGGCGAGCGCAAATTGGACGAAGCGCAATGTCTTCCGGGACGCCTGCTGCCCGCTGACCTCGCACGCATGGTCTTGTTCCTGGCCGCCGACGACAGCCGCATGTGCACAGCGCAGAACTTCATCGTGGATGCCGGGTGGGTGTGAAGCACCAGGAGTCAGGGATCAGGATTTTGCAGGGCGCGTTGTTGATCCTTGCGCAATTTGGTTAGCGAAGGTTCGTCGTCCCGGCGCAAGCCGGGACCCAGGCCGGTTCCCGCAAAGGCACTGGATTCCGGCTTCCGCCGGAATGACGCGGGGCAATGCCGGGGACCTCTGGAGATCAAACTGAAAATCACCGCCATCAAAACCCTTGTCTGCAACGCGCAGATGCGCAACTGGGTGTTCGTGCGCGTGGAGACCGATCAGCCCGGGCTGTACGGTTGGGGGGAGGCCACGCTCGAGTGGAAGACGCGCGCGGTGGTGGGTGCCGTGCAAGACCTGGAGCCGCTCCTGCTGGGCCGCGATCCACGCGACATCGAGCAGGCCGTGCGCATCCTCACCAAGCATTCCTTCTGGCGCCTGGGAGTGATCGGCAATACGGCGGTCAGCGGCATCGAGATGGCGCTGTGGGACATCTGGGGCAAGGAGCTGAACGTGCCGGTGTGGCGCCTGCTGGGCGGCAAGACTCGGGATAAGGTCAAGATCTACACCCACCTCGGCTTCGGCGACATGACGATGGTCTACGAGAGCATGGACCGAAGGGCGGTGACGGAGCGCGCGTTGCAGGTAACGGAACGCGGCTACCGCGCGCTCAAGGTCGTGTTCATTCCCTACACTCATTACACAGCGTCGCCGAAACAGATCGATCACGTCGCGACCATGATGCAAAGCCTGCGCGAGGCGGTCGGCGACGAGGTCGAGATCATGATCGATTTCCACGGCCGGTGTGCTACCACCAGCGTGGCTGTGCAATACATCGACGCACTCGCGCCATCCCGCCCGCTGTTCGTGGAGGAGCCGATCCAGCCCGGTGATGCCTTGGCCATGAAGCAGATCAGCGACAAGTCGCGCGTCCCGATCGCCACGGGCGAACGGCTGGTCGATCGCAGGGAGTTCGACGATCTGTTCCGGCTGCGCGCGATAAACATCGCTCAGCCGGATCTCTGCCATGTGGGCGGCTTCAGCGAAGCGCGCAAGATCGCGGCCATGGCCGACACCGTGGGTGTGGGCATCGCGCCGCATAACCCGCTCGGGCCGCTCGCCGGGGTGGCGGCGCTCCACTTCGATATCGCCACGCCGAACTTCGTTATTCAGGAGGAGATGTCCGGGGCCGTGCCCTGGTATCACGAGATCGTCGACAGCCCCATACGCGCCCGGGATGGGCACTGGCTGGTCCCCGACCGACCGGGCCTCGGCGTGGAGGTGAACGAGGCGGTCGCCGCGAAACATCCCTATCAGCCGGAGATCCAAGCCGCCACTCAGGCTGTTCTAGACGATGGGACCATCGTCGACTGGTAGAGTAGACGGCCAAATCGCACCGTAATGCCTTGAAAAAGCCTTCTTCTCCCCCAGTTTTGGGAGTATGATCCCGCGGCATCCCGTTCCGGACCCCCGGATTTGATAACCCTTTCGACCGTTCCCTGCTCCACGCCGTGCTGTTGGCACCCCGTGTCCCCCGTCGGGGGAGCGGTTCAGGAGTTCCCCCCGTATGAGGTTTGACGAGCTCGGCCTGTGTGCCGAGTTGCTCCGCGCCATCGCGGAAGAAGGCTATACCGATCCCACCCCCGTCCAAGGCCAAAGCATTCCCCCCGTCCTCCGCGGGCAGGACATCATGGCCGGCGCCCAGACCGGCACAGGCAAGACCGCAGCGTTCGCGCTGCCGATCCTGGAAAAACTGAAGCATCACGCGAACACCAGCGTGTCTCCCGCGCGTCATCCCGTGCGGGCATTGATCATCACGCCCACGCGCGAGTTGGCCGCACAGGTGTTCGAGAGCATCCGGACTTACGGCAAGTACATTTCACTGCGCTCGGCCTGTGTGTTCGGCGGCATCAACATCGATCCGCAGATTGCCGAGCTGCGCGCCGGCGTCGAGATCCTGGTGGCTACGCCCGGGCGCCTGCTCGACCACGTTCACCAGCGCACCGTGAACCTCGGCCAGGTGGAAATCCTGGTGCTGGACGAAGCGGACCGAATGCTCGACATGGGCTTCATGCCCGACATCAAGCGCATCCTCGCCTTGCTGCCGGCAAAGCGGCAGAGCCTGATGTTCTCGGCGACTTTCCCCGAGGACATCAAGCGCCTCGCGGCGCAGATGCTGAAGGACCCAGTGCGCATTCAGGTCGCGCCCAGCAATGCTGTAACGGATCTGGTTACGCACTCGGCGTTCAAGGTGGATGTCCGGCACAAGCGCGATTTCCTCGAGCATCTGATCCGCGACCGCGATATGCGGCAGGTGCTCGTGTTTACCAGGACCAAGATCTCGGCCACTCGGCTCGCGCGCGAGCTGTTGCGCGACGGCTATCCGTGCGCGGCGCTGCACAGCGACCGGACCCAGCAGGAACGCATGCGCGCGCTGGCTGACTTCAAGGATGGCAAGCTCCAGCTGCTGGTGGCCACCGACATCGCTGCGCGCGGCCTGGACATCGAGCAGCTGCCGCATGTGATCAACTACGAGCTACCGCACAATCCCGAGGACTACATCCATCGCATCGGGCGCACCGGCCGCGCAGGTCAGCCGGGCGAAGCCATTTCGCTGGTCGCGCCCGACGAGGAAGAGCTTCTCGCCAGTATCGAGCGCCTCCTCAAAACGCGTATCACGATCAGTGTTGCACCCGACGCTGGGAGATCTGGACGCCGCGGCACGAATGACCGGGAGTCGGAGCGGCCAGTTCGCCGGCCTGCGCCTGTTCGGGAGAACGGGCACTCGGAGCGGCGCCCACCGCGCGAGCGTCAAGTCGAGCACGCCATCCCTGTGGTACCTGATGCCGAGTACGTTACGCCTCCGAGACGCGAGCCGGACCGCCGACCCGATGAGCGTCCAGCGGCACTGGTCAATAGGCCAGGCGCGGCAGCAGGCGGCCCCGCGCGCACGACGAAGCGCGAAATCCCTGCGCTGTTCTTGCCCCCGGTCGTCGAAAAGCAGGGCAACTGAACTTTGGGTGTCGGTGGCGCTGCGTGGATACCCCCGAGTCCGGCTCCGTTGCGGTCCGCTTCCGTGAACTGATAGATCGGCCCGAGGAGCAGATCGACCTGGCGGAGGCGGCGCTGCTCATCGCCAAGGACGCCAATCAGGATCTGGACGTCGGCCGCTACCTGGCTTCGATCGACCAGCTCGCAGACGCCCTCTCGGCGCGCCTGTCAAAATCTTCCGCCGATCCCGAGCGCATCCTCGCGCTCAACCGCTTCCTGTTCGAGGAGCAGGGATTCAGGCCCAACGTCGATGACTACTACGATCTGCGCAACAGCTTCCTGAATGAGGTGCTCGATCGAAAAGTCGGCATCCCCATCAGCCTGTCGATCGTCTATATGGAAGTGGGCCGGCGGATCGGCCTCGAGCTTCACGGCGTGTCCTTTCCGGGACATTTCCTGGTCAAGTGCAAGGTGAACGAAGGCACGGTGATCCTGGATCCCTTTGGTGGTGGAGTCTCCTTGAGCCTGCACGATTTGCAGCAGCGGTTGCGCGACGCGCGGGGAGCGGAAGTGTCTCGCGCCATCGTGGCGAGCATGCTGGTGTCCGCGAACAAGAAGGAGATACTCGCCCGCATGCTGCGGAACCTGAAGGCGATCTACCTGGAGAGACGCGATCACCATCAGGCCTTGTCGCTGATGGAATGGATCATCGCACTCAACCCGACGGATGCGTCCCAGGTACGGGATCGCGGGTTGATCTACCTTGAGCTCGAGTGTTTTCGCGCAGCGCTAGAGGATCTTCAGCGGTATTTGACTCTTGCGCCTGACGCGGATGACGTCGTGGAGATGCGCCGCCGCGTTGTAGAACTGCACCAAACCGCCGCAAGGCTCAACTGAAGCCGCGAGAGCGCGCAGCGCTCGCGCGGCTTCATCCTGTCGACGGCCAGGCTCCAGCTATCTGCTGGCCCCCCCCGCGTACACCGGGGAGACGTTTGACGCGCGCAGCGCACGCGCGGCGTCACTGCCACTGTTCCAAACGCCCCTTCACCAGCTTCACCCGGTCTCCGACGCGCAGATCGCCCGGATCCGCCTGCTCGATCAACCCATAACGGCCGTCATCG
>JBGPPC010000304.1:0-4753 GCA_041488355.1 Gammaproteobacteria bacterium | reverse complement strand
CTGCCGTGGCCGACGCCGGCAGACTGGTACCCGTCACGTGCGAGAAGTTCACGCCTCCGCGTTCCAGCAGATGGCCGTCCTCGATGACGCAGCTCAGCCCGCCTCCGCCTTCGGGCCGCTCCCACGGGTCGCGCCGGAAAGCCATGCCGTCGAGTCGTTCGAGCTGCGCCACGATGCGCTCCTGGAGACCAACCAGGTAATCCCTGACTGCCCGCGCGTCCATTCGTGCCCGAACTGGTTAGAGCAAACTGCGCTTGCTGCCGATTGCGCGGTGACCTATATCACGCCGCATCTGGCGTCCGGCGAACCGGATCTGCTCGGCGATCTCGTAGGCGCGCCGCTGCGCTACGCGCACCGTATCGCCGAGCGCTGTCACGCACAGAATCCGCCCACCGCTGGTAAGGATCTTCCCGTCTTCTAAGACGGTGCCGGCGTGGAACACGTGAAAGTCCTCCTGACCCTTCGGAATGCCGGTGATCTCGTCACCGCTGCGCGGATTGTCCGGGTAGCCATCCGCTGCCAACACTACGCCGAGCGCCACTCGCCGGTCCCACTGCGCCTCGGCGCGCTCGAGTGTCCCGTTGACCGCATGCTCTGTCAGCGCGAACAAGTCGCTCTTCAGCCGCATCAGGATCGGCTGCGTCTCGGGGTCACCCAGACGGCAGTTGAATTCCAGAACCTGAACTTCGCCCTTCTGCGTAATCATCAGGCCGGCGTAGAGAAAGCCCGTGTAAGGCTCCCCCATTTTGGCCATGCCCTCCACCGCGGGTTGGATCACCTCGCGCATGACCTTGGCATGCAGCGGCGGCGTCAACATGGGCGCCGGCGAATAGGCCCCCATGCCGCCAGTATTGGGGCCGCTATCGCCGTCCTGCAACCGCTTGTGGTCCTGGCTGGTCGCCAGCGCGAGCACGCTATGCCCGTCCACCATGACGATAAAGCTTACTTCCTCGCCTTCCAGCCATTCTTCGACCACCACCCGCGCACCCGATGCGCCCAGCTTGTTGCCGACAAGCATCGCGTCTACAGCCTCGTACGCTTCGTCCAGCGTCGCGGCTACCACCACACCCTTACCCGCGGCCAAGCCGTCGGCCTTGATCACGATCGGTGCACCTTGCGCCTGGATATACGCGTGCGCTGCCGCGGCATCGCTGAAGCTCTGATGGCGCGCAGTTGGGATACCGTGTTCGACCATGAAACGCTTAGCAAAGTCCTTCGAACTTTCCAACTGGGCTGCGCGCTTGGTGGGCCCGAAGATCTTCAAGCCGGCGGCGCGAAACGCGTCTACGACACCGGCCGCCAACGGGGCTTCCGGTCCCACCACGGTGAACGCCACCGATTCTCTCTGAGCGAACTCCAGCAACTCGGGGATCGACGCCAAAGGCACGTTGAACAGACCGTCCTCCTTGGCTGTTCCCGCATTGCCGGGCGCGACATAGACGCGCCCCACGCGCGGCGACTGTGCCAGCCGCCAGGCGATGGCATGCTCTCGGCCGCCGCTGCCGATCACCAACAAGTCCACGCCAAGTTCCTAAACGCGGTCAGAAGCTTCAGTGCCGAAAATGGCGCACCCCAGTGAATACCATCGCGATACCATACTCGTTTGCAGCCGCGATCACCTCATCATCGCGCACGCTGCCGCCGGGCTGAATCACTGCGCGTGCGCCGGCGTTGACCACCACGTCCAGCCCGTCGCGAAAGGGGAAGAAGGCATCTGAAGCGACCGTGGAGCCAGCCAGCGTCAAGCCTGCGTTCTGCGCCTTGAAGGAAGCGATGCGCGCCGAGTCCACCCGGCTCATTTGTCCCGCCCCGACCCCCACAGTCATGCCGTCGCGACAGAACACGATGGCGTTGGACTTGACGAACTTGGCCACGCGCCAGGCGAACAGCAAATCCTGCAACTGCCCCTCGGTGGGCCGGAGCAAGGTTACGGTCTTCAAGTCGGATGCGGTGATGTTCAGTGTATCCGGCGTTTGCACCAGCACTCCGCCTCCCACACGCTTGTAGTCGAGATCGTTGTTGCCTGCTTCCGCCGGCACCGTCAGAACCCGCAGGTTGGTCTTGGTTGCGAGCACCAATGCGGCCTGGTCAGACACTGCTGGCGCGATGACTACCTCGACGAACTGCTGGATTAGAGCCGCGGCTGTTGGCGCGTCCAGTTCGCGGTTGAACGCGAGAATGCCTCCAAACGCAGAGGTGGGATCGGTAGAGAAGGCGCGCTGGTAGGCGTCGAGCAGATCTGCGCTCATTGCTGCGCCGCAGGGGTTGGCATGCTTGACGATCACGCAGGCGGCCTGGTCGAGGGTCTTGACGCATTCCCACGCCGCATCCGCATCGGCGATATTGTTGTAGGACAGCTCCTTCCCTTGGCGCTGAACGCAATTGCTCAGTGCCCCGGGGATGCGCCGCAGGTCGCGGTAGAAAGCCGCCAGCTGATGAGGGTTCTCGCCGTAGCGCAGATCTTGCACCTTGGCGAAGTTGAGGTTCAGGCGTTGCGGAAACTGCGCGACGCCGCCGTTCAGGTCGACCGCCGTGAGATAGTTGCTGACGGCGCTGTCGTAAGCAGCAGTGTGGGAGAAGGCCTTGCGTGCCAGGTTGTAGCGAGTGTGTAGACTGAGGGCTCCGCCCGATGACTCCAGCTCGGACAGCACCGCGGCGTAGTCGGACGGGTCGGCCACTGCAGCGACGTCAGGATAGTTCTTAGCGGCAGCGCGCAGGAGGCTCGGGCCGCCAATGTCGATGTTCTCGATCGCCTCCGCCAGAGTGCATTCGGGTTTCGCTACGGCCTGGGCGAAGGGATAGAGATTGACCACGACCATATCGATGGTGGGAATGCCCTCCGCGTCGATGGCCTGCATGTGCGCTGGGATGTCTCGCCGAGCCAGGATACCCGCGTGCACCTTCGGGTGCAGCGTCTTGACACGCCCGTCCAGCATCTCGGGAAATCCCGTGTAGGCGCTGACTTCCATGACTTCGAGTCCGGCCTCGCGCAGCAGTTGGGCTGTACCGCCGGTCGACAGGATACCGATGTCGAGATGCGCGAGGGCCCGAGCCAGCTCGACGACGCCGGTCTTGTCGGAAACGCTGATAAGCGCCTGTCTGATGCGTGTCATGGCAGGAAGACAGGCGTGTCCCGGAAGCTACGGTCGGACTCTTGGCGCGGGATCGAATGCTGATTCGGACGCGTGCAGCTTACTTGGTCCCGTATTTGATGCCGTAGACCTTGATCTTCTTGCGCAGAGTGTTGCGGTTCATTCCGAGCAGTTCCGCGGCCACCGTCTGATTGCCGCCCACGCGGGTGAGCACCACTTCGATGAGCGGCCTCTCCACGCAGCTGATAACCATGTCGTAGATGGCGGTTGGTTTCTCCCCGTCGAGGTCACGGAAGTATCCATCCAGTGTCCGGCGCACGATGCGCGCGATTTCATTCTCGTTGATCATGCTGCGAGCTCCTCCTCCCCGTAGGCGAGCCGCTCCTCGTGCTCCCCCAGGCGGACGAAAAAGCGCTTGACCGCTGCAACCTGCTCCGACGCGGTCTCGAGCCGATTGATGTCTTGACGAAACGCGGCCGAACCGGCCAGCTCCTTGGTGTACCACGAGATATGCTTGCGCGCGATCCGCACGCCGGCTTCGTTTCCATAGAAGGCGTGCAGTTCGTGCAGGTGGTCGACCAGCAGGCGACACACTTCGAATGCCGCTGGCGGCGGAAGCTTTTCGCCCGTCGCGAGGTAGTGGCCGATCTCGCGGAAGATCCAAGGCCTGCCTTGCGCTGCGCGCCCGATCATGATTGCATCGGCGCGGGTCTCATCGAGAACGCGCTTGGCTTTTTCCGGGCTGTCGATGTCGCCATTGGCTATCACGGGAATGCTGACGTGTGACTTGACCGCAGCGATGGTTGCGTACTCCGCCTCGCCCACAAAGCCGCACGCGCGCGTGCGGCCGTGCACCGCGAGCGCGCGGATACCTGCCGACTGAGCGATCCTTGCCACCCGCACAGCGTTGCGGTGCTGCTGATCCCAGCCCGTGCGGATCTTCAGCGTAACCGGCACGTTCACCGCATTTACCACAGCGTCCAGGATGCGGCGCACTAGTTCCTCGTCCTTCAGCAGCGCTGAGCCCGCAGCAACGTTGCAGACCTTCTTGGCCGGACATCCCATGTTGACGTCGATAATCTGCGCACCTTGTTCAACGTTGTGCTTCGCCGCCTCTGCCATTTGCCGCGGGTCGGCGCCCGCAATCTGGACCGAGATCGGATCGACCTCGCCCTGGTGATCGGTGCGCCGACGGCTCTTGTGCGTCGCCCACAGGCGCGGGTCGCTTGCTACCATCTCGGACACCGCCATACCGGCGCCGAGCCGTTTGCAAAGCTGCCGGAACGGACGGTCCGTCACCCCTGCCATGGGCGCGACGATGAGGTTGTTGTTGAGTTGATGCGGGCCGATGTGCATGGACGTGTTAATGTTCTTATCGCCGTGAGCACGCGCAGAGAAAGAGCGCAATTCTAGCGCAATCGAAGCCGTGCGCCAGGACAAAATAATATCCTGATGGCGGTCCAGTCGCGCAACTGGCTCATAGTGCGCGGCCGAACATCATCTGCTGCATGAAAGCACGCTTGACCAACGGTAGCGAATCCAGGAGGGTGAGTCCACACCCCCGCAGCCAGCGCAAGGGCAAGCGGTTGTTCGAGAACACCCGCACCAGCCCATCGGTCACCATTACGCCGTTGGCGCGGTCGCGTCGGCGTCGGCTCGCG
>JBGPPC010000303.1:0-4770 GCA_041488355.1 Gammaproteobacteria bacterium | reverse complement strand
AGGCAGGGTCGCAGGCGTGTCCTCCAGATCCAACTCCTTCTCCTGCTCCTCGAGTGTCTTGCGCCGCGGCGATCCGCTCGTGTCGTCCGCCGGCGGATCGCCGTCGTAGATCTGGTTACGGCGCAACTGTAAGTAGCCGTCGCGCAAGAACGCGTACCTGTCCACCGCGGCTGCCTCGAAGAATTGCTCCGCCCCCAGCAGGTTCGAGCGCGCGTTCACGATGTTGCCTCCCAGAACGAGCCAGTTCGCCGGCGGGTGCGGGAAAAGGTAGAACTCCGGATCCATGAAATAGTCTCCGACCAGCCCCACCCCGTCGCGCGTAGTACTCGGCCCGAAAAACGGCAGCACCAGGTAGGTGCTCTTTTTCCAACCCCAAACCGCCAGACTCTGACCGAAGTCCTCGTTATGCTTACCGAGACCAAGCCGGGTCGCGACGTCGAAGACGCCGAAGAAGCCGATCGTGCTGTTGACCACCACCCGCCCGGCGTCCGACGCGCCCTGCGACACCTTGGCCTGCAGCAGATCGTTGATCGCCGTGATGACGTCGCGAAAGTTGCCGAAGAAGTTGGTGACACCAGTGCGGATCGGGTCCGGCGTTATCGCCTTGTACCCCTTTGCGATCGGCTTGGTAACGGCATTGTCGAGGGCGTCGTTGAACTTGAACACTTTGCGGTTCAAGGACTCGTAGGGATCGCGGGGGTTAGGGCCCGTCGCGCAGCCGGCGAGCACGGCGCAAAGTGTGAACAGCGCCGTAAAACGCCAGGCGCCCAGGAGAGCGAGCATCCGTCCGGTCATTGTTATTGGACGCGCGATTATAGCAACCGCTAGCGCGAGGCCGTTTGCAATCGGAATGCGCATGCTTCAGCATATGGTGCTTCGCGGCGACAAAACGGCCGCGATTCGAAATCAGCAACGAGAGGAGCAGCGAACATGGATTTTGGCATTCGTGGCAAGTCGGCTCTGGTGTGCGCGTCCAGCAAGGGTCTGGGCAAAGGCTGCGCGTTGGCGCTCGCCAGAGAGGGTGTGAACGTAACTTTGGTAGCGCGCGGCGCCGAGGCTCTGAACGCGACCGCCGAAGAGATTCGCCGCGAGACCGGCGTCAAGGTCGCCGCCGTGGTCGCGGACATCACCACGAATGAGGGGCGTGCGGCGGCGCTGGCTGCCTGCCCCCAACCTGACATCCTGGTGAACAACGCGGGCGGGCCGCCGCCGGGCGACTTTCGCGAATGGGACCGCGAAACGTGGATCAAGGCGCTGGACGCCAACATGCTCACCCCAATCGAGCTGATCAAGGTCACGGTGGACGGCATGATCGCGCGCAAGTTCGGGCGCATCGTCAACATCACGTCCAGCGCGGTGAAGGCGCCCATCGATGTTCTCGGCCTGTCCAACGGTGCGCGCAGCGGGCTCACCGGGTTCGTGGCCGGCTTGGCGCGCAAGACCGTGACGCACGGCGTGACCATCAACAACCTGCTGCCCGGCCCGTTCGACACCGACAGGCTCAAGCAGGCTAATCTGGCGGCCTCCAAGATGCAGGGCAAGACGGTGGAGGAAGTACGCCTCGCGCGGATCAAAAGCGTGCCGGCCGGGCGCTTCGGTACGATCGAAGAGTTCGGCGCACTGTGCGCGTTCGTCTGCAGCGCGCAGGCATCGTATATCACCGGACAGAACTTCCTCATCGACGGCGGATCGTATCCCGGCACGTTCTGATCCGGGGACGTTCTGAACCGGGCTCGTGGGCGCGCGTATAATTTTTGCGCGTGACCGTCGCAACACGGAGGCGAGACCATGAATGCACCCCGCGATCCCCAGACGCCGTTGCTGAAGGACGGCAAGCTGTTTCACCAGCAGTGCTACATCGACGGCCAGTGGATCGATGCCGACAACCGCCAGACCATTCCGGTGACCAATCCAGCAACCGGCGCGCCGATCGGCGGCGTCCCGAAAATGGGCGCGACCGAAACCCGGCGGGCCATCGAAGCGGCCGCCAAAGCGCTTCCGGCCTGGCGCGGCAAGTTGGCCAAGGAGCGCGCAGCGATCTTGCGCAAGTGGTTCGAGCTGATGCTGGCCAATCAGGACGACCTGGGGCTGCTCATGACCACCGAGCAGGGCAAGCCGTTGGCGGAGGCCAAGGGTGAGATTGCCTACGCAGCCTCTTTCATCGAGTGGTTCGCGGAGGAAGGCAAGCGGATCTATGGCGACGTGATTCCCAGCGTCTGGTCGGACCGGCGGCTGATCGTGATCAAGCAACCGGTGGGGGTGTGCGGCGCGATCACGCCCTGGAACTTTCCGGCAGCGATGATCACACGCAAGGTCGGGCCCGCGCTCGCCGCGGGCTGCACCGTGGTCGTCAAGCCGGCGACGCAGACGCCGTACTCGGCGTTTGGGCTCGCCGAGCTCGCTGAACGCGCCGGCGTTCCCAGAGGCGTGCTCAACGTTCTGACCGGCAGTGCCAAGGACATCGGCGGCGAACTGACCAGCAATCCGACGGTACGCAAGATCACGTTCACCGGCTCCACCGAGGTCGGCCGCGTGCTCATGCAGCAGAGCGCAGCCACGATCAAGAAGGTCTCGCTCGAGCTCGGCGGCAACGCGCCGTTTCTGGTGTTCGATGATGCCGACCTGGACGCGGCGGTGGAAGGCGCGATGATCTCCAAGTATCGCAACGCCGGACAGACCTGTGTATGCGCCAACCGGATACTGGTTCAGGACAAGGTCTACGACGCGTTCGCAGAGAAGCTTGCGGCCAAAGTGAGAGCGCTGAAGGTGGGCCCGGGAACGGAAGCGGGAGTGAACATCGGCCCGCTCATCGACGAAAACGCCGTGGCGAAGGTCGAGGAGCACATCGGGGACGCCGTGGCTCAAGGCGCAAAGGTGATCGTCGGCGGCAAGAAGCATTCGCTCGGCGGCCTGTTCTTCGAGCCCACCGTCCTCACCAACGTCAAGACCAGCATGAAGGTGACGCGCGAAGAAACCTTCGGTCCCGTGGCGCCGCTGTTCCGTTTCACGACCGAAGAGGAGGGCGTGGCCATGGCGAACGACAGCGAGTTCGGGCTTGCCGCGTATTTTTACGCGCGCGACATCGGCCGCATCTGGCGCGTCGGCGAAGCGATCGAATCCGGCATGGTCGGCGTCAACACCGGCTTGATCTCGAACGAGGTGGCGCCATTCGGCGGCGTGAAGCAATCCGGCATCGGCCGCGAAGGCTCGAAGTACGGCATCGAGGAGTACCTCGAGGTTAAGTATTTGTGCATGGGGACTTAGGGCCGTGGAGGGCCGTGGAGGGCCGTGAGAGGCCGTGAACTGCCGTGAAAAGCGCGTGAGAGGCCGTGAAGGGCCGTGATTCGTAGATAGAATGCACCAGCGCAAACTGAATCCAACTACGAAGTACAAGTCACGACACTTCACGAATCACGGCATCTGACGAGTCACGGCCCTTCACGAGTCACGGCCTCTCACGGCAGTTCACGAATCACGCGCGACAACGATGTCATTCACCCAGCCCGCCCCGCAGCTCGCCAACCAATACACAGACGATCGCGTCCTGCGTTCGTACCTCGCGCGCACTCTCTCGCCCGGGATGCTGCACCAGATCGAGCCCCAGCTCACCGAGATGGGCGAGCTTGCGGGCGGACCTCTGTACGGGTTCCAGCTGGATGACCGTTTGAACCTGCCTCTGCATACACCCTTCGACGCGTGGGGCAACCGGGTCGATCGGGTGGACGTGTCGCCGCTGTGGCGCGCGGCCGAGCCGCTGGCGGCTCGGCGTGGGCTGATCGCGATTCCCTATGAGCGGGCAAACGGCGCCTGGTCGCGCGTGCACCAGTTCGCCCTGGTGTATCTGTTCACACCATCGACCGATGTCTACAACTGCCCGCTGGCCATGACTGACGGCGCGGCGTGTGCGCTGTCGATCTCCGGCAACAAGACGCTGATGCAGCGGGCGCTTCCGCACCTGACCGCACGCGATCCCGCTCAGTTCTGGACCAGCGGGCAGTGGATGACCGAGAGCACGGGAGGCTCGGATGTCGGCCTTACTGAGACGATGGCTCGGCAGCAGCACGACGGAAGCTGGCGCCTGTACGGGCGCAAGTGGTTCACTTCGGCTGTGACCAGCCAGATGGCGCTCACGCTGGCTCGGCCGGAGGGCAATCCGGCGCGCGCAAAAGGGCTCGCGCTGTTCTATCTCGAGCCCCGGGGCGCGGACGGGCGACTCGACCATATTCTGCTGCACCGGCTCAAGGACAAACTCGGCACCCGCAAGGTGCCCACCGCCGAGCTCACGCTCGACGGCACGCTCGCGGCTCCCGTGGAGGGGCTGAGCGATGGCGTCAAGCACATCGCGCCGATGCTCAACATCACGCGTACGTGGAACAGCGTGAGCGCGGTTGGCTACATGCGCCGCGGCATCGCGCTGGCGCGTGACTATGCGAGAAAGCGGCTGGCGTTCGGCACAGCGCTGGCGGAGAAGCCGCTGCACCTCGACACGCTCGCAGGGATGCAGGCGGAGTTCGAGGCCGCGTTGCACCTGACTTTCTTCCTCGTCGAGCTGATTGGTCGCGATGAAGTCGGCGAACTGTCGCCAGGCGAGAAGGATCTGTTGCGGTTGCTCACGCCGATCGTGAAGCTCACCACCGCCAAGCAGTGTGTTGCCGTGGTCAGCGAGGCGCTCGAGTGTTTCGGGGGTGCGGGCTATGTGGAAGATACGGGATTGCCGATGCTGTTGCGCGACAGCCAGGTGTTCCCGATCTGGGAAGGCACGACCAACGT
>JBGPPC010000302.1:0-4787 GCA_041488355.1 Gammaproteobacteria bacterium | reverse complement strand
CCTGGTCGCCCTCATCGTTGTCTCCTTCACGACCGCCCAGATCGGCGGCAACGCGATGCAGATCCACGAATTCTCCGGTTTCACCATTCTGACTCTGGTGTTGTTCCGTGTGCTGTGGGGGATTTTTGGCAGCACCTACGCGCGGTTCCGCGATTTTGTGCGCCACCCGCGGCAGGCAATCGAATATGCCAGCTCGCTCAGGCAAGGGAGAACACCCTTCTACGCGGGCCACAACCCGCTGGCAGGGTGGATGATCGTGGCCCTGCTGCTATGCTTGCTGGTCCAGACCGGAACCGGGCTGTTTGCCAACGATGACGTCATGACCGAAGGCCCGCTATTCGACTGGGTGTCCAAGCGGACCAGCGACGTCCTGAGTCGAATCCACGAGATCAACTTCTACGTGTTGCTGGTGCTCATCGTCCTGCACGTCGCGGCAGCGCTTTATTATCTCTGGGGCAAGCGCGAGAACTTGATCCTGCCACTGCTCACCGGGCGCAAACCAGTACGCGAAGCGCAAGACGTACCCGAGTCGCACGGCGGGCCACTATGGCTGGCGCTGCTGCTGCTCGCAGTGTGTGCGCTCGGGGTCTATCTCCTCGTGAGGTGACCGCAAGAAAAAAAGCCACGTGCATTGCACGTGGCCGTTGCTTGAAATGGCGCTTTCTATTTGTTCTTGTACTTGTCGTGGCAAGCCTTGCAGGCTTTGCCGGTTTCGCCGACCTGGGCCTTGAGCGCATTGAAGTCGCCGCTCTGGGCGACCTCCGCCAGCTTCGCCGTTTCCTGCTGCATCTTCTCGAGCTTGGCCTTGAAGTCGTCCATGTTCTCCCAGATCTCGGGCTTGGCCTTGGTGTCGCCCCCCATGTCGGTACCGGGCTGAAATCCTCGCAGCGGTAATTTGCTGACGAACGCGACGATCTCGGCGTGCTTGATCGCGGCGTCCTTGTCGTACGGGATCTTGGCCTGGGCCATGGCCGCCAAAGGTCCGAAGTTCTGGCCGACCAGGAACATCGCAGACTGCCGGTACTTGATCGCATCCTCGGGTTTCATCTGAGCCCACGCGCTTGCACCTGCGCCGACGGCTATTGCCAGCAACGCCACAGCTGGAACGCATTTTTTCATGGCTGCTCCTCCACGTAGGGACGCGCGGATTCTAGCATGCGGTGATGATCGGTCTCCTCGCGCAGCGACACCCCCATGTCACGCCCTCTCGTCTCGACTATCCTTTATAATTGAACCAGCCTGTACGTATTCTGGATCCCTTACCACCGTCAAGCCGTAACCTCTCGAAAGGAGGCGCCTGTGCTCGCTTCGTTCCGCAACCCGTCGCTCCGCATCGTCCTGCCGCTGGCCGCTTTGTTGGCATTGACCCGCTATCACTATTTTGCGAGCGTGCCCGACGCGACGTTGGCCGTATTCCTGCTGGCTGGCTTCTATCTCCGTTCACCATGGTGGCTCGGCCTGTTCATAGCCGAGGCCGCCGTCGTGGACTACGTCGCGATCACGTACGCCGGTATCAGCAATTGGTGCGTGACGCCTGCGTATGCACTCTTGATCCCGGCCTATGCAATACCGTGGCTGGGCGGCCGTCTCTACCACCGGCTGCATCGCTGGGAGTGGCGCACGCTGCTGCCTCTGGTGGGCGTGGTGCTGGCCAGCGTCACAGCCGCTTTCCTCGTCTCTAACGGCAGCTTCTATCTGCTCTCGGACTACTTTCCGGAGCCGAGTTGGAGTGGATACGCGAGCCACTTCGCCAAGTACTATCCGTACTACCTCGTTGGCACCTCTGTATACGTAGCGGTCGCCGCTCTCTTGCACACGACCGTGCATTTCGGCGCAGGCGCGCAGGCCCGGGCGCGGCTGCGCTGATGGCGGAGTCCCGCCCGTGGGCGGCGCAGAGTGCAACGCCGCGAACCCGCCACGCCAATGCCCGGCGCTGCTGATCGGCGCGCCGGCTTCGGGTCAAGGTAAAACGACGGTAACCGCGGCTCTCGCGCGCAGTATGCGGTCGCGCGGGCTGCGTCCGCGCGTGTTCAAGACCGGAGCGGATTTCCTCGACCCGATGATCCTCGAACGGGCCTCGGGAGCCCCGGTCTATCAGCTCGATCTGTGGATGGTAGGCGAGGCCCGCTGCCGTCGCCTTCTATACGAGGCAGCGGGGGAAGCCGACGTGATCCTGGTCGAAGGCGTCATGGGTCTGTTCGATGGAGAGCCCAGCAGCGCCGACCTCGCGGCGCGCTTCCAGCTGCCGGTCCTGGCGGTGATCGATGCCGGCGCCATGGCGCAAACGTTCGGCGCAATCGCTCATGGATTGGCACGCTACCGCAGCGACATCCAGGTCGCCGGCGTGATTGCAAACCGCGTCGCGAGCCCGGGCCACGCCGAAATGTTGGCGCACAGCGTTGGGAATGCGGTCGAGTATCTCGGATACTTGCCGCAGGACAGCGGGTTTGCTCTGCCCGAGCGCCATCTCGGTCTGTTTCAGGCCCGCGAGGTCGCCGACATCGACGTTCGACTGGATTCAGCCGCCCGTGCAATTGAGGCCTGCGCGCGATACCAAGCGCCGACAGTGACTTTCCCCGCTCAGAATGATGACGACATCCTGCCGCTGCTGGAAGGCGTACGAGTCGGAGTCGCGCGCGATGCAGCGTTCTCCTTCATCTATCCGGCCAACCTGGACCTGCTCGAGAGGCTGGGCGCGGAACCGGTGTTTTTCTCCCCGCTGGGGCAAACCGCAATTCCGACTGTCGACAGCCTCTGGTTCCCGGGAGGTTATCCGGAGCTTCATCTCGATCACCTGGCGGCAAACAACGCAATGAAGAACGCGATCCGCGCGCATCACGAGGACGGCAAACCGATACTGGCTGAATGCGGTGGGATGCTTTACCTGGTTGATACTCTGAGCACGACTGAAGGTCACCGCGCGGCCATGGCAGGGCTGATGCCCGGCGACGCAGCGATGCAACCGAATTTGATCGGTCTGGGTCTGCAGAGCGTCGAGCTGCCCTGCGGCACTCTGCGCGGCCACACATTCCATCATTCGCGGCTCGAGACCGACGTCGCACCAGTGGCACATGCACACAGCGCGGGCGGGCCGAGCTCAGAGGCGGTGTACCAAGTGGGCAGCCTGCTCGCCTCCTACGTCCACTTTTACTTTCCTTCCAACCCGGCCGCCTGCGCAGCATTGTTCCGGCCTGAGATCGCGAGCCTGTATGGACGAGCCTGAGCAGCCTGACGAGAACCAAGCACATCGCTTGCGGATGGCGCGGAAGAAAGCCGTCGTCGACGAGAAGATCGCGCAGGCCAAACAGGAGCGCGGTGTGATCGTGGTAGCCACCGGCAACGGCAAGGGCAAGAGCACCAGCGGGTTCGGCATGGCAGCGCGGGCGCTCGGACACGGGATGCAGGTGGGCATCGTGCAGTTCATCAAGGGCAGCTTCAGCACCGGCGAGGAAGCTTTCTTTCGCCGCTTTGCGGAAGTCCGCTATCACGTGATGGGCGAAGGCTATACCTGGGAGACCCAGGATCGCAACCGCGACATCGAGAAGGCGCGGGCGGCATGGGACAAGGCGGCGGCCATGCTGCAGGACGCCGAGGTGAACCTCGTCTTCCTGGATGAATTGAACATCGTGCTCAAGCTCGGTTACCTTTCTGTCTCCGAGGTGATCGAAACACTGCAGCGGCGCCCGCCGCTGCAGCATGTGGTCATCACCGGGCGCGGCGCGCCGCCGGAGCTGATTGAAGTCGCCGACACGGTGACCGAGATGCGCCCCATCAAGCATGCCTTCGATGCCGGAGTGCGGGCACAGAAGGGTGTCGAATTGTAGGAAGGCGCGCCTGCGCAACGGTTGACAACGCGGGAGTCACTGATGCCGGCGGCGGCGCTGATGATCCAGGGTACGACGTCCGATGCCGGCAAGAGCACCCTCGTGACTGCGTTGTGTCGCGTATTGCGTCGGCGCGGTGTACGGGTCGCGCCGTTCAAACCGCAGAACATGGCGCTCAACAGCGCGGTAAGCATGGACGGCGGGGAAATCGGGCGCGCGCAGGCGGTACAGGCGCAAGCCTGCGGGATCGCGCCGCACAGCGATATGAACCCGGTCCTCCTCAAGCCCAATACGGACACCGGCGCACAGATCATCATCCACGGGCGCGCGCTCGCGAACATGGAGGCACAGGACTACCACACCTACAAACGACGGGCGCGCGACGCGGTACTGAGCTCCTACGCTCGGCTCTGCGCGCAGTACGATGCGATTCTGGTCGAGGGTGCGGGCAGCCCGGCGGAGATCAACCTGCGCGAGAACGACATCGCTAATATGGGCTTCGCCGAAGCGGTGGACTGTCCGGTGATCCTGATAGCCGATATCGACCGCGGCGGTGTGTTCGCTCATTTCGTGGGAACGCTCGCACTGCTTTCCGATTCGGAGCAGGCGCGAGTGCAGGGTATGGTCATCAACCGGTTCCGCGGCGATCTCTCCCTGCTCGAACCCGGTGTGAGATGGCTGGAGCAACGCGTCGGCAAACCCGTCTTCGGAGTGCTCCCGTATCTTCACGGCATGCACCTCGAGGCAGAGGACGCGATCAATCCGCATAACGTGAGCGCAGCAGAAACTGTCGCGCTGCGGGCAATCGTGCCTGTGCTCCCGCACATCAGCAACCATACCGACTTCGATCCTCTGCGCCTGCATCCGCAAGTGAGCCTGACCTATGTCGGGCCTGGCCAAGCGATCCCGCCTGCGGATCTCGTGCTACTGCCTGGTAGTAAGAACGTGCGCGCCGATCTCGAT
>JBGPPC010000301.1:0-4888 GCA_041488355.1 Gammaproteobacteria bacterium | reverse complement strand
GGCGCAGGCCAGAGCACCGCCGATCCAGCCGCCGCGGATATCAGTTTGCGATGCGGTCCCCACGCGATGGCTGCGGCTACTTCGCCTGATCAAACCGGCCGAGAGCAGAAACGCGTTTTATCCTGGCGTTGCGTGGAGTTGCGCGCGCGAACTCCCAAACTGCTGCTGATCCTCTTGCTCGGGGTGGTGTGGCTCGTCTGCGCACGGGGCGCACGCGGCCAGACCACGCGCGAGGCCTCATCGGAGAATCAGCTACTCAACTGGTACTACAGCGCGGTGTTCGGGACTGGCGTGTACAAGTCCGGCGACCGGGTTGTAAGCGTGTTGCAGATTCCCTTCGCACACGAGCTGAAGCCGCCGACCGACGACCAGTGGGGTTTGAAGCTCGTAGCGCCGTTGTCCTTCGGCTTTTACGACTTTAAGTTCGACGAGCTGCTCCAGGGACAGACGCCGAAGAGCGTGGGCACGGCCAGCATCTTCCCGGGGATCGAGGCCGAAATCCCCGTCACCAGCAACTGGACTGTCAAACCCTACGCGAACGTCGGTTGGGGCTGGGACTTGTCCGGCGGCCCCGGTGCGCTGCTCTATGCGGGCGGGATGAAGAGCCTGGTCTGGACGCCGATCGGAAAGGACTCCAGGCTGAGCTTGGGCAACCAGCTCACTTTGGCGGGCAGCAGCCCGGAGGGCGCCGCCAACCAGACCATGGGCGTGTTCATCGCGGGCGTGAACCTCGAGACGCCGACCGAAATCAAGGTTTTGGACCGGCCGATCATCGTCGGCGGTCACGTGATCTACTACTACTACTTCAAGCGACTGCGTTTTCCGACCAACAACGACGTTGAGAACAGGATCGACGAGCAGGGCGAGTTCGCAGTCAGCCTTTCGGTGAAGAAGGCGATCGATTTCGAGCTGTTCGATCTCGACCGCATCGGACTGGGGTTCCAGTTCGGTGGCGGCGTTCAGGGGGTTCGCCTGTTCTTCAGCCTGCCCTATTGAAAGAACGTGTCCGAAACCTCGCTACTCCGGCAAGCCGTTCAGCGCATACATGGCGATAAGTAGTCCGGAAGGCTTGCCCAGCTTGCCGAACCAGCGGTCATAGATCTCGATCACGGCCGCCGTGCGGTATAGCTGGGCCAGGACCCGGTTCACCGCCTGCTTGAAGTCCGCGTCGTTCCGCCGCAGCACCAGGCCATAGGGCTCATAGGAAAACTGCTCCTCTGCGAGCGCGACCGGCATCTGATTCCCGATGGCGAGCGCTAGTCCCACCAGAACCGTCCGGTCGCTGGCATAGGCGTCGGCCGTGCCTCTGTCCAGCGCGTTCAAGCCGTCGAGGTGCTCATTCACGGTGACGATCTCGACGCTCAGCGACGCCTTGCTCAGGGCGTCGCGCAGCGCCTTCTCGGTGGTGGTCCCTGCCATCACCGCGATCTTCTTTCCAGCCAAGTCCGCCAGCCGCCTCGCCGGCTGGCTGGTTTTGACCAGGAAGCTGGCGCCGTCGACCCAGATCATCAAGCTGAAATCCACCGTCTTCTGGCGCGCGACGGTGTTGGTGGACGTCCCGCACTCCAGGTCGATGGTGCCATCGATGACCCGATCGAAGCGATTGGCCGATGTGACCTCTACCCACTGGACATCCAATGCGGGGAGGCCGAGCTGCTGCTGGATACCCGCGGCGACGCGACTGCACAAGTCGATCGTGTAGCCGACCGGTTTGCCCGGCTGCTCAGCGAAGGAGAAAGGAACCCCCTCCTTGAGATAGCCGAGCCGGATGGTCTTGCTCTGCGCGATGCGCTGAAGCGTGCCTTGTGTCTCTTGTGCCTGTGCCGGGAATAAACAGAGCCAGCTCAGTGCGAACCAACAGGCGAGCAACGTATTTCTCAAGACGACCTCCACGCTTGGTTGGGTAACTGCTTTATGAACGACCACGACCAGCTCGTGCCGTACCGAGTTGCGCGCTGTGCAATCTGCGCGCGTCGATGCCGGAAGCGACCTCAATAGAGGATCCGGCCCACTATAGCTGGGTATCCGGCGTTTCACCACAAGTTCGCGACAGACTTGCTCTGCGTGTGTCGCTTCGACGCGCAAGACGTCCACTTCACAGCGTTGCGCCAAACCAGGCGGCAAGCAGACCGGTCGCGGCGGCGGCGGCGACCACCCACACGGTTTCCAACCCGGTAGCCGCCAGGACCAGTGTGCTGGCCACGGCGATGACAATCAGCGCGGTGCTTCCCAGCGCCTGCATCGCGATGGGCACCGTTGCCACGAGGATCAGCGCTGCGCTCGCGACGACAACCGCACCGAGCATGCTGCGCGCGCGTGGATGGCCCGTGCTGCGTGCGACGAAGTGCGTCAAGGGAATGGCCAACAGCGCAGGGGTAATGAGCGCGAGCCAACCTGCGATTCCACCTGCCACGCCACCGACAAAGTACCCGACGCTGATCACATAGCCCCCGAATGGGCCCGGCGCCGCACGGGCCAGCGCCACCGCCGCGTTGAGCTGCGAATCGGACAGCACACCATACTGCACGACAAGCTCGTCGCGCACGATCGGCATCGAAGACAGCCCGCTGAAAGAGATCAGTGTCGCCTTCAGCAGCAACAGATAGAGCAGCCCCGCACTCATGCCGCGTCTCGTTCCGGCGCGAGGAGCCCAAAGCCGGCTGCGAGAGCGAGCACTTCCAATGGGCTGAGAAGGCCATACAAGCTCAGCACCAGCGCCGGAGCTGCCACCACCACGGTGCGGGCGGGACGGCGGCGCAGCGGACCTCGCAGCAGCGTCCAAACCGCGGCGAGCATGATGCCTACCGCAGCGGCGAGCGCGGCGTGGATGGCGCTCATCAACCAGGGATTTCTGGTCGCTGCGCCGTAGAAAGCGGTCATCACGATCAGCACGGCAGCGCCGGGTATCGATGCAAGCAGCAGCGCTGACATCGCTCCGCGGAAGCCCAGCAGGGTCCAGCCGACTGCGGTGCAGAAAGCGAGCAGATTGGTTCCCGGTGTGACGCGCGAGACCGTATAGCAGGCGCCGAACTCGTGCTCGCTGAGCCAGCCGTGATTGGCCACCAGCTCGCGCTGGAGCGCGGCGGTGGTCGCGTCTCCGCCGCCGAAGGTGAAGGTGCCATTGCGCAGGAACACCCGCGCGAGACCCGCGATCGACAGCTTCCCACGCATGCGTATCTCCAACCTTTGGACGTTTCTAGTGCTCGTGTGCTGGCGTGTCGGCGCGTGGCGGCAGCACGAATTCGCCCGGTCGCGCCAGGAAGCGACGGCCTACCGCACGCGCGAAGTCGAACATGAAGCGGCGCGGCAGGTCGTAGGCGCGAGAGGCGGTATACAACGACAACAGGAAGCTCACACCGAGGTTGAGCACGAACATCACGCCGATCCCCGCCATGGCCCACAAGAACCATCCGCCGTGGAACCAACCCTTGCCGAGTCCGGCGCAGGCGAGCGCGAGCGTTCCCGTGGACAGGGTGACGTGACGCACGTCGAGCGGGAGCCCGAAGAACGCGCCCAGGACCGGGGTAAGGCCGAGCATGAATCCGAGCGCGACGTTGGTGGCCCAACCTGCCATGTTGCGCGAGACCAGACCCGCGAGCTTGACCATCCGCTTGCGCCCGAGGCGCTCGCCGAGCGGATGCGCGATGATCGCCTCGGGCAGGCGGTGATACGCGGCCCAGTTGTCGAACCAGCCACCGACCAGGCTGGCGGCCCACAGCACAACGCCGGTCAGCGCGGCGTACCAAACCGTGCCGCTGTCCACCGGGCTCAGGGTTTCGAACACGTGCTCCGCCTCGTGCAAATTGAGGAAAGCTCGCCCGCTGATCTGTTCCCAGAGAAAACTGAACGCGAACGCGCCGATCGACACGACTGCGACGTTGGCGATGGCCGCGGCCAGCTGCGAGCGGCAAATCTGGGCGGCGTAGTCGACCAGATCATCCACTCGCTCGGCGCCCCGATGCGTGCGGAGAATGTTCGCCAACGCCGCTGCAGTCATGGCTGGCTGCTTGGTTGCCAGCACGAGCCCGAGCGCTTGCAGGAGCAGAAAGCTCACCGCGTAGTTGAGGCCCGCCGCGAGTCCCTGAATGAATAGCGCCAGACCGGTGCCGACGATCACGATTTTGATCGCCGCGGTAAAGGTCGTGACCAATCCGCCGCCGGCGGCCGCGCCCCAGATTTGCCAGTACTCCCGGCGCGTCCAGGCAATGTAGTGCTCGCCCGTTTTGCCGGACCGGTCGACGATCTTGCGGCTGAGCAGTTGCAGGTTGGAGCGCGCCAGATGCGTGAGGCTGCGGTCCTGATATGCGGCCGCGATCAGGAGCGACAGCAAGGTGTGCAGCGCGGCGTCGCGCTGCGCGCCAGGCCGAGTCTCCATGACGGCAGCCATCAGCTCCATGCGCGTGAGGCAGCGGTCGATGGCGTCCAGTCCGTACACGATGTCCACGCTCACGCCGTCGGTTTCCAGCCGATGTGCGATTTCCGCCATCGCCTCTCGGCATGCGGCGCACTGCGCTCGCCAGGCGTCGACCGCGGGCGCTGCCGGCTCTCCCGCCGTCCAGGCCGCCAGCATGGCGTCTGCCGCGCGCTGCTGAACCAGGAAAGGCGACTGGCTCACGCGGACATGAGGGGAGCGCGAACGCAACTTGGGCGCCAGGCCCTCGGCTTGCACGCGAGCGGCGAGCAACCGGAAGCCGTCGGCGAATTCGCGGCGCAACGCGGACCAGATGTCGGAGCGGCCGGGCGGACGCAGCACGTCGGCGATGCGTGAGAACAAATCCGGAGGCAGCCGCGCGAAGCGCTCGGCATGCGTCTTGGTCCGATACAGGCGGTTCAGCAAACGCGCCAGGTCGTGCTCGTCAGGCGGCTGCGGCAGGATGCGGGTCATCAG
>JBGPPC010000300.1:0-4913 GCA_041488355.1 Gammaproteobacteria bacterium | reverse complement strand
TGCATTTGCCCCGAGAGACCCACCCCGCGAATGGCGGCAAAACGATCCGGCGCGGCACTGCGTAGACTCGTCACCACGCGGACGACGGCGTTCCACCAGTCCTCGGGGTTCTGTTCCGACCACAGCGGTTGTGGCCGCGAGATCGACAGCTCCTGTGTGGCCTCTGCGACGATGCGCTGCTCGTCGTCGGCGAGCAGCGCCTTGACGGCGGAGGTACCTACATCAATGCCGAGATAGACTGGCGTCATGGCGATGCGGGCGGCTACGCTATCGCGTGAAGTACTTGCGCCTATTGACGCGGATCGGATGCATGGAGCAATGTGTGCGAATCGCCCTGGCTTGGAACGCAGCCTAAACCAAAGCAGGACGACTTAGTAGTAAGCTCGGCCGCGCATCGGACAGGCGGCCGAGAATCGGCGGTCCCTGGTATTTCCGCTGAGGATTGTGCTGCTTTCACTCATTCGAAAGAGGGGGAGGACCCTACATGAACGCTAAGAAATCCGTGTTGCTGTGCCTGTTGATGTGCAACGCAGCATTCGCATATGCGCAGGAGCCCACCGTCGGCCTCATCACGAAAACGGAAACTAACCCGTTCTTCGTGAAAATGAAGCAGGGAGCGGAGGCGGCCGCCAAAGCCGATGGCGCCAAGCTCATGAGCGCCGCCGGCAAGTTCGACGGCGATAACGCTGGCCAGATCACCGCCATCGAGAACATGGTCACCGCGGGCGCCAAGGCGATTCTGATCACGCCGAGCGATACCAAGGCAATCGTGCCGGCCGTCAAGAAGGCACGCGCTGCTGGCGTGCTGGTCATCGCGCTCGACACGCCGACCGATCCTCAGGACGCGACCGATGCGCTGTTCGCCACGGACAACTTCAAGGCCGGTGTTTTGATCGGTCAGTACGCGAAGGCTGCGATGGCGGGCAAGAAAGCCAAGATCGCAACCCTGGACCTGGCTCCCGGCATCACCGTCGGCCAGCTGCGTCACGACGGCTTCCTCAAGGGCTTTGGCATCAAGGAAGGCGACGCCATGATCGTCTGCAGCCAGGACACGCAAGGTGACCGGGCCAAGGGTCAGACTGCGATGGAGAACTGCTTGCAGAAAGCGCCGGACATCAACGTCGTCTACACCATCAACGAGCCGGCCGCGGCCGGCGCTTATCAAGCGCTCAAGGCTGCAGGCAAAGAAAAGGGCGTGCTGATCGTGTCCGTCGACGGTGGATGCGAAGGCGTCAGGAACGTTCAGGCGGGTGTGATCGGGGCGACGTCTCAGCAGTACCCTCTGAAGATGGCGCAGCTGGGTGTCGACGCCGGTGTCGCCTACGCCAAGACCGGGAAGAAGGTATCCGGTTATACCGATACTGGCGTGACCCTCATCACCGACAAGCCCATGAAGGGTGTTGATAGCAAGGACGTTAAGTTCGGCTTGGGCGCCTGCTGGGGCTAGTTGCCATCGAGGTGTATTTCCCTCCCCGCTTGCAGGGGATGGTCTGTAGTAGCTATCTAGGTCTCTTTCCCTCCTCCGCTTGCGGGGGAGGGCCTAGGGAGGGGGAATCTTGAGCACCCAGACAGCTGCAACCGCCAGTCCCGGCGTCCGCGGCTTGTTCGCGCACATGCCACCGGTCGCGACATTCGGACCGTTCATCGCGCTCGCCATAGCGTGTGCATTCTTCGCGTTCCAGTCGGAACGCTTCCTGACGGGCCAGAACTTCTCGCTCATCCTGCAGCAGGTGATGGTGGTGGGCGTCGTGGCCATCGGCCAGACGCTGATCATCCTCACTGCGGGGATCGATCTGTCGTGCGGCATGATCATGGCGCTCGGCTCGATTGTCATGACCAAGTTCGCGGTCGATCTCGGGATGAATCCCTTCTTCGCGATCTTCTGCGGGTTTCTGGTCTGCGTCGCATTCGGGCTCTTGAACGGCGCGCTTGTCACCTATGTCAGGCTGCCGCCTTTCATCGTGACTCTGGGAACGCTGAACATAGCCTTCGCGATCACGCAGATCTACTCGAAGTCGCAGACCGTTGCTGGATTACCCGATGCCATGTTGTTCCTGGGGAATACCTTCAAGATCGGGGAGACGTCGGTCACGTACGGCACGGTTCTGATGCTTGTCTTCTATCTGGTGACCTGGTTCGTGCTGCGCGAGACGGCGCCGGGCAGGCATGTGTATGCACTCGGCAACAACCCGGAAGCCGCGCGGTTGATGGGCATTCCCGCGCGCAGGATGCTGGTCGGTATCTATACGATCGCGGGGCTGATCTACGGCATCGCTGCGCTGTTGCTGGTTGCGCGCACCAATGTCGGCGACCCGCAGGCGGGACAGACGGACAATCTGGAGAGCATTACCGCCGTTGTGCTCGGAGGCACCAGTCTGTTCGGTGGGCGCGGGATGATTCTCGGTACTCTGATCGGTGCGCTCATTATCGGCGTTATCCGCAACGGCCTGACCCTGATGGGTGTTCCTTCGGTGTATCAGATCCTGATTACCGGTATCCTCGTCATTCTCGCGGTCGCAACCGATCAGATGTCGCGCCGGAAGGGTTGAAACCATGTCCGTTGCCTCTCCTACCCCAGTCATCGAAGCGCGCAAGCTGGTCAAGCGCTACGGCCAGGTCACGGCGCTGGACGAAGCGGATTTCGAGGTGATGCCCGGTGAAATCCTGGCTGTCATCGGTGACAACGGTGCGGGCAAGTCGACCCTCATCAAAGCGCTGTCGGGCGCGCTCATCCCGGATACCGGCCAGATCTTCGTCGATGGAAAAGCGGTTCATTTCCACAACCCGGTGGACGCCCGCAAGCATGGCATCGAGACCGTTTACCAGGATCTCGCCGTGGCTCCCGCGATGACGATTGCAGAGAACTTGTTTCTCGGACGAGAGATCACCCGAGGGGGCCTCTTTGGGAGGCTCATGCGGCTGCTGGACAAGAAGAAGATGCAGGCCGACGCGATCGCGCACATGAAGGATTTGCAGATCGGCATCCGTTCGATGAAGCAAGCCGTCGAGACGTTGTCAGGCGGTCAGCGGCAAGGGGTGGCGGTGGCTCGCAGCGCTGCGTTCGCACGGCATGTCGTAATCATGGACGAGCCGACGGCTGCCCTGGGCGTGAAGGAATCGAACATGGTTCTGGATCTGATCCGCCGCGTGCGCGACAAGGGCTTGCCGGTTATCCTGATCAGTCACAACATGCCGCACGTATTCGAAGTGTCTGACCGGATCCACATCCAGCGCCTCGGCCGTCGCGCCGCTCTGGTGAGAGCGAGCGAGGTCAAGATGTCGGACGCCGTCGCGATCATGACTGGAGCCCTGGAGTTCAAGGGCGGCCAGGCCTGATCAGTCACAGGGCCTCGGCCGTTCGAGCTTGGCGCTCACCGTAGCGCGCGGAGCGCATGGAGGGCCGCGATGACAAAGCAGGCCTATCGCATCGAGCACGATCTCCTCGGCGACCGCCAGGTCCCGCGCACCGCCTACTACGGCATTCACACCCTGCGCGCTCTGGAGAACTTTCCCATCTCGGGGACGCCGATCAGTGTTTACCCCGAGTTCATCGACGCGCTCGCCTGCGTCAAGCAGGCGGTGGCGCACGCCAACCTCGAGCTCGGGCTGCTGGACGAAAAGCGGGCGGGCGCCATCATTCAAGCCTGCCGGGAAATCCGGAACGGTGAGCTGCACGATCAATTTGTCGTGGACGTCATCCAAGGCGGTGCGGGCACCTCCACCAATATGAACGCCAACGAGGTGATCGCGAATCGCGGGCTGGAGCTACTCGGCCACAAGCGAGGCGAATACGAGCATCTGCACCCGATGGACCACGTCAATCTCAGCCAGAGCACCAACGACGTCTATCCCACCGCCATCCACGTAGCGCTGCGCTTCTACCTGGACCGCCTGGTGACGGCCATGGCTACGCTGCGCAAGGAGTTCGAGCGCAAGTCCGAAGAGTTCGTAGATGTCATCAAGATGGGGCGGACGCAGCTGCAAGAGGCGGTGCCGATGACATTGGGACAGGAGTTCAGCACCTACGCCGTGATGCTCGACGAGGACGAGCACCGCCTGCGCGAAGCGGCCGTGCTGATCCAGGAGGTCAACCTGGGCGCCACGGCTATCGGTACAGGGATCAATACCGAGCCCGAGTATGCTGCGATGGCTGTTCGCTATCTGGCCGACATCTCCGAAATACCGGTCGTGGTATCGCCCAACCTCGTGGAGGCCACGCAGGATGCGGGCGCGTTTGTCCAGCTTTCTGGTGTGCTCAAGCGCGTGGCGGTGAAGCTGTCGAAGACGTGCAACGATCTGCGCCTGCTGTCGAGTGGACCGCGTGCAGGTTTCGCCGAGATCAACCTGCCGCCGGTGCAAGCCGGCTCGAGCATCATGCCCGGCAAGGTCAACCCGGTCATTCCAGAGGTAGTCAACCAAGTCGCGTTTGAGGTGATCGGCAACGACGTCACCGTAACCTTCGCGGCCGAAGGCGGTCAGCTCCAGCTCAACGCGTTCGAACCGATCATCGCTCACAGCCTGTTCAAGAGCATGACCCACCTGCGCCAGGCCTGCCTGACGCTTGGCGACCGTTGCGTGCGCGGCATCACCGCCAACCGCGATCGGCTCAAGCGCATGGTGGAGGAGTCGATCGGACTGGTCACCGCGCTCAACCCGTACATCGGGTACGAGAACGCGTCGATGATCGCACAAGAGGCACAGGCCACCGGCGCGAGCATCTACGGACTCGTCCTCAGAAAAGGTCTGCTCACGCGCGAGCAACTCGACGAGATCATGCGTCCGGAGTCGCTCACGCGGCCGCGGTCGTCGCGGGGGGAGCGGTAGTCGGACGCCGATGACATGCGCCGCGACTGGTGCGGGTAAGTAAGCAGGTGCCGTTCGTGGTGAGCCTGTCGAACCATGAGCGGCACCTT
>JBGPPC010000299.1:0-4921 GCA_041488355.1 Gammaproteobacteria bacterium | reverse complement strand
GCGAGCACGCGCACAGCCTCGACGGTCACTCGGCAAATCTCGTCGCGTTGGTTCGCCAGCTGGGCCTCGAGCGCATGACCCTGGTTTGTCACGACTGGGGCGGCCCGACAGGACTGAGCTGCGCGCTGTCCAACCCCGAACGCATGCGCGCGCTCGTCATCATGAGCACGTGGGCATGGCCAATCCCGCCCGCCGAGTTCCATACACGCATTTTCCCGTGGCGCACGATGCACGCGCCGCTTGTAGGCCCCTATCTCCTCGGCAGACACAACGCCCTGGCCGGAAGAGGTGTCTACCTCTCGGTCGTCGACCGCGAGCGATTTCGCCAGCGTGCGCAGGCCGCATACGAAGCGGTGCTGCCCGATCCGGCGACGCGTCTGCTGACCTGGACCTGGCCACGATGGATTCCGCTCGATGAGGAGGCTCGGGCCACGGCACGCTTCGAGTGGCTCGAGCAGCGCCTTGCGCGTTGCAAGCTGCCGACCTTGATCATCTGGGGGCGCGAAGATGAAGTGTTCGACGCATCGACGTTCGCGCAGCGCTTCAAGCAACTGCTCCCGCATGCTGAGGGACCTCATCTGGTTACGGGACGGCACTTCCTGCAGGAGGACTCGGGACCGGAGATTGCGGCGCATGTCATCGAATTTCTCGGACGAACGCCTGGGGCCGGAATCCAATGACGACAGCAGTCGCAGTCGTCGAACCACCCGATCTCACTGGCAAACGGCGCGCCCTGGTGCTGACAGAAGATCGCGTCGGACACTATCCGGAGTTCCGCGACTACTTCGTACGCGTCTTCGACCTGGATCGGCGGGGGTTGGCACACCCAGGCTACCTGGTTGCGCCTTCCGGTTGCGTCTACGAACTGGTCTTCGTTGGGCGCAGCGGAGAGCCTTTCCCGTCCGGCGTCGAGATCAACGCGCTCATCGATGCACTCGAACCAATGGACGAGAACATGATCGACCGGGACCTGTGGGCCATCTTGCGTTGGATGATCGCGGGTATCGGTGCGCCGTGGAGCGTCGAGGACCTCGACGCGACCGGCCGCCTCTACCGCCTGCCCGCGACGGGGGCTTAGGCCTGCTCGCCCTCTGACGGGGCCAACGACTGCGGGCTTGTCCCGGGAATCGGACGGCGCTGCTCGAACAGCAGATACAACACCGGCAACACGATCAGCGTAAGGATGGTCGCGCTGATCAACCCGCCGATCACCACCAGCGCGAGCGGTCGCTGAGTCTCCGACCCAATGCTGGTGGAAAGCGCCATCGGCAGCAATCCCAGCATCGCCAGCAGGGCGGTCATCAGCACAGTGCGCAAACGAACTTCCGCTCCTTGGGTCACCGCCCGCTCCGGGGTCAGGCCGCTCGCGCGCAACTGATTGAAGTAGGTGACCATCACTACGCCGTTGAGCACGGCTTGCCCGAACAGCGCGATGAACCCGATGGCTGCCGATACCGACAGTGGCGTGCCGGTGCCGTAGAGCATGAGAATGCCCCCGATCATGGCGAAGGGAATGTTCAGCACGATCAGCAAGGCATGGCGCAGCGAATTGAAGGCGTTGAACAGCAGCAGGAAGATGATGAGGATGCTGAGCGGGACGATGATGGACAAGCGCGCCATGGCCCGCTTCTGGTTTTCGAACTCACCCGACCATGAAATGGTGTAACCCTCGGGAAGCTGCACGCGGCTGGCGACCCGCGCCTGCATGTCGGCCACTACGCTGCCCATGTCGCGGTCCTTGATGAACACGCCGATAGACAGTACGCGCTGGCCGTTCTCCCGGCTGATATTCATCGCCCCGCTGGCGGTGCGGAAGTTCGCGACTTGAGACAGGGGAATGAACTGGCCGTCGGGCGTGCTCACCAAGATGTCCGGCATCTTGTCCAGGGTGCGCTCGGCGTCTGTCACCCGCACCACCACCCCGAAGCGTCGCTCACCCTCCCAAATCTGCGTGGCGGCGCGCCCTCCCAGCGCGGTCTCGATCACGTCGTCGATATCGGCCACGTTGAGCCCGTAACGCGCCGAGCGTTCGCGATCGACCTCTATCATCACCTGCGGCAGCTCGCCGTCGCGGTCGATGAAAGCGCGCACCACGCCCGGCACATCGCGGACGGCTTCCAACGCCTTCCTTCCTTGCTCCCTGAGCACGCCGAGGTCGTCGCCCGCCACCTTGATCACGATCTGACCGTCGATCTGGGAGATGCTTTCCAGGACATTGTCGCGGATCGGCTGAGACAGGCTCGTATCGATCCCCGGCAGGTTCTGATCCAGCAGATGATCTATTTGGTCCAGCAGCCGGCGCTTGGTCACGCCGCTGCGCCACTGCGACTCCGGCTTGAGATCCACCAGCAGCTCAGCCATGTTGATTTGCTTGGGATCGGTTCCATCCTCCGGTCGGCCGGTCTTGGAGATGACTGTGTTGACCTCTGGAATCGTGCGCAACAGGGTGCGCACTTTACCCAGCAGGGTCTGCGCTTCCGACACCGACACGCTGGGAGGCATCGGCAGATTGATCCAGATGGAACCCTCGTTGAGCTCCGGCAGGAACTCACTGCCCAGTCTCGGCACCAGGGCAAGGCTCGCCACCAGGGCTGCTGCGGAGCCCGCCAGCACCAGCGCTTTGTGGGACAGCGCCCAGCGTAGCAGCGGTCGATACAGCTTCTTGCTAAGACGGACCAGGCGGTTGTCCTCCTCGGGCAGCTTTTTGCGCAGAAGCAGGAGGCAAAGCAACGGCACGAGCGTGAGCGAGACGATGAGGGAGCCGACCAGCGCCGAGGTCACCGACCAAGCCATAGGTGCGAAGATCCTCCCTTCGTGACGCTGCAGGGTAAAGATGGGTATGTTGGCGGCAATGATGATGAGCATCGAGAACAGCGTGGGGCGCCCGACCTCGACTGTCGCATCCAGGATGCGGGCGATGCGGCGTTCGCGGTCCAATTCGGCCCCAGCCTGTGACAGCTTGCGGAAAATGTTCTCGACTACGATCACCGCACCGTCCACGATGATGCCGAAGTCCATGGCCCCCAGGGAAAGCAGGTTGGCGGGAATGCGCACCCACGTCAGCCCCAGGAAGGTAGCCAGCAGAGACAGAGGGATGACCAGCGCGACAATCGCGGCTGCTCGCAAGTTACCGAGGAACAGCAACAGCACCAGTGTGACCAGGCTGGCGCCTTCGGCCAGGTTGGTGAATACGGTGCGGAGCGTTTTGTCGATCAGCCAGGTGCGATCGTAGAACGCGACGATCTGCACGCCCTTGGGCAGTACGTACCGGTTGAGGTAGTCGACCTTCTGCTTCAGCGCCGCGAGCACGCGCGAAGGGTTCTCGCCCTGACGCATGAGCACAATGCCGGTAACCACGTCGTCGTCGGCGTCCTGGCCGACCAGCCCCTGCCTGGGAACCGCGCCGACGTTGACCTGCGCGATGTGCTTGACCATCACGGGGGTCCCGTTGCGGCTGGCTACCACCACGTCGCCGATGTCGGCGCTGCTGCGAAACATACCGATGCCACGTATGAGGAACTGCTGGCGCCCCTGCTCTACGTAGCTGCCGCCGGCGTTGGCATTGCCGTTGGCCAGCGCCTGGAACAGCTGCTGCAGCGTCACGTGATACAGCTTCATGCGGGCGAGATCGGGGTTGACCTCGTACTGCTTGATGAGGCCGCCCATGGTCACGATGTCCGCCACGCCCGGCACCTGCTTGAGCTGACGCTCCACGGTCCAGTCCTCGAGGGTGCGCAACTCCATTGGACCGAGGGCGTCGCCACGCAGCCGGTAGCGGTAAACCTCGCCGATGGCGGTAGATAGTGGTGCCAATGAAGGCGTTATGCCGTTGGGCAGATCGGCATCGCGCAACCGTTCTGCGACCTGCTGGCGCGCGAAGTACGGCGCGGCGCGGTCATCGAAGGTCAAGATCAGAAAGGAGAGCCCGAATTGGGTGTGCGAAAACATGCGCACTGCGTTCGGCAACCCAGCGAGGGCAACCTCGAGAGGAATAGTGACCTGCTTCTCCACCTCTTCGGCCGCGCGGCCGGGATACAGCGTGATGACGGTGACCTGGGTGTCGGAGACGTCCGGGAAGGCCTCGATCGGGAGCTGCACGAAAGCAGCGACGCCGCCGCCCACGAACAGGAGCATTCCGAGCAGCACGAACAGCGGCCGGCGCAGACAGAAGGAAACGACAGACCTGATCACGGTCTCACACGCGCAGCGCTGGAGCTACCGCCCCTCAGCCGCCGCCCTCGGTGTCGAGCACCTGCTCCAGTAACAGGGCACCGGCGGTGACGACCCGCTGACCAGGCTGCAACCCTGCCCGGACGGCAACGTGGCCACCGACTTCGCCCGCGCGGCTCACCTCGGTGCGCGTGAATCGCCCCTTACCGTCTTCGACGAAGACGAAATGCCGGTCGCCGACCAGGAACACGGCTTGCGCGGGCACCAACACGCCGCTGCCGGATGCATCGGTGATCTCTCCGGTAACGAACATCTCGCCCTTGAGCGCACGCTCGCCGTTCGCCACCGAAGCGCGCACCTTGATCATGCGCGTGTTGGGGTCGACATAGTCCGAGACCGCGTCGATATGCCCAGCGAAGGTGCGATCGGGATAGGCTGGCGTACGCAGCGTGACGGAGATTCCCGGACGCAGAAAGCGCAGGTCGCGCTCTGTAGCGTCGAGCTGGACCCACAACCGCGCGGGATCGGTGATAACGAATAGCGGCGGTCCGTTGGATGTGATCTGATCGGGTCGCACCTCTTGCCCCGGGTTGATGTTCTTTTCCACCACCACACCGGCCACCGACGCCCGCAGAGGATAGAGCTGATCCACGCCGTCGCCTCCTCCGTAAAGCCGTTTGCGCGCTTTCACGCGCTCGAGCTCCCCGCGCGCGCGCTCGAAGTCGGCCTCGGCGGCATGCAAGTCCTTTTC
>JBGPPC010000298.1:0-4988 GCA_041488355.1 Gammaproteobacteria bacterium | reverse complement strand
TTCGGCGGGCTGTACCTGCCGCATCTCAGGCGCGCCGTCTACAACGCCATCGTGTCCCTGGAAGGCAAGCTGGACCAGCTCGCGCCGCGCCTGGCGATACAGCGGCACGACGCGGATCTGGACGGCGTACAGGAAATCTTCCTGCACAACGACGTCCTGCAAGCAGTGGTGCGCGAGGACGGCGATGCCGCGGTGATCGAGCTCGACTCCTACTCGCTTCACCACAACTTCGGCGACACGCTCGCCAGGCGCGAGGAGCACTATTACCGCAAACTTTCGCTGGGCGAGCACGCACAGGCACAGTCGGGCGGCATCGCGTCGGCTCACGATCGAGTCCGGCTCAAGCATGCGATCTCGCCGTCGGATGTGGAGCCCGACACGCGCGCGCGCGCTCTATTCCTGGACACCTGGGCCGCCGACCCCGCGGGACCTGGGGCAGCGCCCCGCTACGAGCGCGATCCCGCGTCAGAGGGCATCGCCGCAGTCTTTCGGGCAACCCTGCCGCAGGGCGCGTTGCAGAAACAGGTCTCACTGAACGACAACCGGCTGACGATACGCTACAGCTTCGGGGCAGCGCTGACGGGACGCTTCGACACGCAAATCAATCTGGCAATGCCGAGCGCCGACGGATTTCTCGGCCGCTATGTGCATGAAGGCAGCATCCCCGGCGGGTTTGGCCAATCCATCGAGCTCGCATCGGTAACTACGTTAGCGCTGGAGGACGGCGTGCTGGGAGGCACATTGGAGGTACTTTGCAGCCCACCGGTGCGCCTCACGGGGCGGCCGCATCACACCGTTTCGCAGTCGGAGGACGGGTTCGAGAAGATCATGCAGGCGGTCACGCTGGATCTGTCATGGGCGGTCGGCGACGACACGACCGAGCTGGTGGTCGCGCTCGAGATCCGGCGTGAGTGGCGGCAACGGTAGTTCACCCTCACGTGCCAGGCGTTACGTCCGAATGCAAAGAACCGAACTGGCTTTGATAGTAACCTTGAAGAAGCTCGGTCGTCGAAATGTTCCAAGGCGTGAAGACGCACTGCACTCGTCTACGTCTATCGAAGCAGGCAGCGTAAAACGGACGACATTAAACGCCCCGCAGCCATGGCCGCTGCCCTTCGCCAGGGGGGCTGGCACCTCATGCTATGATCGAGTGATCAGCACAGAACCAGAGAACGTTTCTGCGATGGAAGCCCTGCACACCGGTGATCCCGGTGCGAGCGCCCTGCTCACCGACCTGTACCAGCTCACCATGCTCCAGACCTACTACGAGCGTGGCATGACTGACAGCGCCGTGTTCGAGTTGTTCTTCCGCCGGTTACCGCCCAAGCAACGCAATTTCTTCCTTGCCGCCGGCCTGCAACAGACCGTGGAGTATCTCGAAGGTCTGCACTTCACGGCCGATGAGCTGGAATGGCTTGCGCGCCAGAACCGTTTTACGCCCAAGTTCATCGACCAGCTCGCGCGGCTGCGCTTCACCGGCGACGTCGACGCAGTGCCGGAGGGCACAGTGCTGTTTGCGAACGAGCCTATCGTCCGTATCGTCGCGCCACTGCCCGAAGCGCAGTTGGTCGAAACGCGGCTGATGAATCTGTTCCACTTTCAAACCATGATCGCGAGCAAGGCGGCACGGGCCGTGATTCAGGCGCCGGACAAGCTGCTGGTCGATTTCGGATTGCGCCGCGCGCACGGCGCGGAGGCTGGGCTGCTCGCGGCCCGCGCGGTCTATCTGGCTGGCATGACGGGCACGGCCACGGTCCTGGCCGGAAAGCTGTACGGCGTCCCCCTGTTCGGGACCATGGCGCATTCGTTCATTCAAGCGCATGACACCGAGATGGAGGCATTCGAGAACTATGCTCGCAGCCATCCCGACAACATCACTTTCCTGATCGATACGTACGACACCGAGGCGGCGGCGAGGAAGGTGGTGCAGCTGGCGCCCAAGCTAGCGCGCGATGGAATCAAGATACGCGCTGTGCGCCTCGATAGCGGCGACCTTGCCGAACATGCGCGCGCAGTGCGCCGAATCTTCGATGACGGCGGGCTCAATGACGTCAAGATCTTCGCCAGCGGCGGCATCGATGAGTTTGCGCTGCGCGAGCTCCTCGCAGCGAAGCGCGCGCCTATCGACGGGTTCGGCATCGGCAGCGGAATGGACGCGTCTTACGATGTCCCGACCTTCGACTGCGCCTATAAACTGCAGGAGTACGCCGGCCGCGCGCGCCGCAAGCGCTCGGAAGGCAAGGCGACCTGGCCGGGTCGTAAGCAGGTGTATCGCAGCTATGGCGGCGATGACCGCATGGCCGGCGATCTGCTCACGCTGGACGGGGACGTGCAGCCGGGCGAACCGCTGCTCACTCCGGTCATGCGCGGCGGACGCCGCCTGCCGGGTCTGGAAACTCTGGAGCAGGCGCGCAACCGCGCGCGCGGCCAGCTGATGCGTCTGCCTGAAACGCTGCGCTCGCTGGAACCTGCGCCCGCTTACCCCGTCACGGTATCCAACACACTCAAAGCGCTGGCCGCAGAAGTCGACCGCGAACAGGCGGCAGCCGCGCTGGGGTGAGTCTTACGGCGGCGGAGTCAAGCCATCCCCGGCCACAACGCTACCATCGAGGCGATCTTCGACGAGATCGCCGACCTGCTGGACATCCAGGGCGCGAACGCGTTCCGGGTGCGCGCCTACCGGAACGCGGCGCGGTCCATCGGAGAGCTGGGCAGCGACGTCGCAACGTTCATGCAGCGCGGCACGACGCTTACCGACATCCCCGGCATCGGCGAGGACCTGGCGAAGAAGATCCAGGAGATCATCGAGACCGGCAAGTGCGAGTTCCTGGAACGGCTGCACGAGGAGATCCCGCCGGCGATCAGGGAGTTGCTCAAGGTTCCCGGGCTGGGGCCTAAACGGGTCAAGCTGCTCTGGCATGCACTTCATATTCATACCCTGGAGCAACTCCTGCAGGCGGCGCAGGAAGGCCAGATAAGGCAGCTGCGCGGCTTCGGAGAAAAAATCGAGCAGAAGATCATCGAGACGGCGCAGGCTCGGCTGAACCGGGCGCGCCGCTTCAAGCACGCGGTAGCCGCCCCGTACGCCGAAGCGCTGATCCTCTCCTTGCGTAAGGTGGCAGGCGTAGATCAGGTTACGGTTGCCGGCAGTTTCCGCCGTATGCGCGAGACGGTGGGCGATCTCGACATCGTGGTGACTGCCGAATCGGGAGACGTGGTGATGGACCGCTTCATCGCCGACAAAGAAGTCAAGGAGGTGCTCGCCCATGGGCCCACGCGCAGCAGCGTGCTGCTGAAAATCGGCCTGCAAGTGGATCTTCGCGTGGTTCCGAACGAGAGCTATGGCGCGGCGCTGGTGTACTTCACCGGTTCCAAAGCGCACAACATCGCCATCCGCCGCATCGCCCAGAACAAGGGACTGAAGCTCAACGAGTACGGGGTGTTCAAGGACGACAAGCGCGTCGCTGGAGAAACCGAAGAATCGGTCTACAAGGCGATCGGGCTGCCCTGGATCCCGCCAGAGCTGCGCGAGGACAGCGGGGAAATCCAAGCTGCACTTGCGGGTGAGGTGCCGAAGGTCGCTCCATCGGTTCGCGACCGCAAGTGATAAGGTAGCCGCAACCGCGCCGCCGTTTTCAGTCACGCAACTCAAGACATCCCATGCCCCGAAAAAAACCCGAAGAGCTCCGCAGCGCGCGCTGGTACGGTCCCAAGGATCTGCGCGCCTTCGGTCATCGCTCGCGCACTCTGCAGATGGGCTACTCGCGCCAGGACTACGAGAGCAAGCCTGTCATCGCGGTGATCAACACCTGGAGCGAGATCAACCCCTGCCACAGCCACTTCCGCGAGCGTGCGGAAGAGGTCAAGCGCGGAATCTGGCAAGCCGGCGGTTTTCCGGTCGAGATGCCGGCGATCTCGCTGTCCGAACCGTTCCAGAAGCCCACCACGATGCTCTATCGCAACTTCCTGGCGATGGAGACGGAAGAGCTGCTGCGCTCGTATCCCGCAGACGGCTGTGTGCTGATGGGCGGGTGCGACAAGACCACACCGGCGCTCATCATGGGCGCCGTGTCCATGAACCTGCCCGCGATCTTCATGCCGGGCGGCCCCATGCTGCGCGGCAACTGGCGCGGCAATACGCTGGGCAGCGGCAGCGACTCGTGGAAGTACTGGGCGGAGCTGCGCGCCGGCAACATCGACGAGCAGGCGTGGGAGGAAATCGAAGAGGGCATCGCCCGCTCAGCCGGTCACTGCATGACCATGGGCACCGCCTCGACCATGACCAGCTTGGTCGAGACGCTGGGTTTGACTGTGCCCGGCGCTGCGTCCATCCCGGCGGCGGACGCCGGGCATTCCCGTATGGCCGAGGCTTGCGGTCGGCGCATCGTCGAGATGGTCTGGGACGATCTCAAGCCGCGCGATGTTCTCACATCTGGGTCGTTCGACAACGCGATCATGGCGCTGATGGCGCTCGGGGGTTCGACCAACGCCATTGTCCATCTGATAGCCATGGCCGGGCGCGCGGGCATCAAGTTGGATCTGGATCGCTTCGACGCGCTGTCGCGGAAGATTCCTTTGCTCGCCAACGTGCGTCCATCCGGCAAGTGGCTGATGGAGGATTTTTACTATGCGGGGGGCCTGCGCGCGCTATTGGCGGAACTGCGGGGCTATTTGAACCTGGGAGAAAGGACGGTTAACGGCAAGACACTCGGCGAGAACATCGCGAGCGCCAGGAGTTATGAGCGACAGGTCATCGCGTCGGTCGACGAGCCAGTGCAGACGGTGGGCGGATTAGCTGTGCTGCGTGGCAACCTTGCGCCCGACGGGGCGGTGATCAAACCGACCGCCGCGGACCCGAAGCTGCTCAAGCACACGGGCAAAGCAGTTGTGTTCGAGGACTACAACGACATGGCTGCTCGTATCGACGCAGAGACCCTCGAGGTCGATGCCGGCTCGGTGCTGGTGCTGCGCAACGCCGGACCCCTGGG
>JBGPPC010000297.1:0-5111 GCA_041488355.1 Gammaproteobacteria bacterium | reverse complement strand
GCACCCGACCTACCTTGCTGCCGTCGATCGTATCGTGCGGGCAGCAAAGAAACACAAACGCATTCTGGCGATTGCTGCGCCCACGGAGGAGTTTGCGAAAGAATATGTGGCGCGCGGCTTCCAATTGATCTTCTTCGGGACCGACGTCTCCTTGCTGCAGTCTGCACTGTCCCAACGCATCCAGGCCATGCGAAGGTAGCGAAGTCCCGGCGCATTTTCTGGGCGAGAACGGATTATTCGGGGCATTCTGTTTGGACACCTTGATGGCGCTGATACGCGTCGCCAGGCGCTGGCGGGAAAAGCGGGTGAAGCCGGGCCGGACGGCCCAGGCGGATGGAAATTACAGCCCGACCACGGGTCGGGTTTGATGCTCCGAAGGAGCGAGCCGCTTGCGAGCGGCTGGGCCTAACGGGGAGCCGTCCTTCTGCAGCAACGCGGTCACGCGATTTTGATCCAGCGCTGCGTCGTTGTACCCGCCGCTGCCACCAGCGAAGCGCATTTCTACGCGGTCACCCGGCTTGACCCGGAGGTATGGGGGCAGGAGTGCGATGGCCGTTGTACTTCCGTCCGCTAGAGGTTCCGGGAATTTCACATCGACCCAGGCCGTGCCGGCCTGGTTGCTGGGCGAGGTCTCCCGGTCGACATAGACGCCTAGATCCTGCTCGACGAACACGCGCTCGACGACACCCTGGTGTGTACTGCCATTTAGCTCGTCGGTGCGCGCGTAGCCTTGCACCAGGAGGACGACGGCGGCCAAAGCAAAGATACCGATGATGCTTTTCATGCTGCTTCTCCGGATCTCCGGTCGATCCCTTGAGGGGTCGATATCACGATCTGGGACGCGAAGGCCGGGAGCAAGGACCGGTCCGGGACAGGGTCGAGAGGGTGACTACGCTGAATCTCTACTGCAGGGAAGCCTGGGTGGGTGCGCCGAAGTTGCGCGCGAGCTGAGTGATGCCCTTTGCGACCAGTGCCGTGACCTTATTCCGTGCCGGAACGGAGTCGGCTTCGAATGCTCCAGGGTCCGCAAAGCGGACCTGAACCAGGTCCCCCGCCTCGATGCCGAGACCGGCCGGCAGCTGCGCGGTTACGAAAGTTTGTCCGTCCGGCAGCGGATTGGAGAAAGTCACGTAGGCGCAAAGCGCTTTGCCGACTGCTTCGCCGGCCATCTGTCGCTCGACGAATACACCGTCGTATGCTTCGACGTAAACGCCCTGAACTTTCCCGGTCTGCAAGCCGGGGGCTAGGGGAGCCTGCGTAGAACATCCCTGGATGAGGGTTGCGATCACGGCGACGGCGGTGAGGGTGAAGATATTTCGCATTTGCAGCTGCTCCAGTCTGACCGGGTTCGAGCGGCCCGTGGGTGTGAGCAAGCTAACGGCGGCATTACGAGCAACTTGAGAAACGCGGTCGCCGGCAGAGCGGAGCCAGCCGAGCGGCCGACTGCCCGTCGCCTTCTGGAGTCGGCGGTTGACTTGCCGGTAGAGTGACCGGTATCAGAGTCGAGTGGCGCTATCATGCCAAGTGGGCATGCGCGCCTCGCGTTGACACTCCAGGGAGGACCTGTATGAGCGACAAAGGTCAAGAATACCGCGGCGAACGCATCGTCGTCCGCTTCGATGGAAGCAAATGCATTCACTCGCGCAACTGCGTGCTGGGGCGGCCGGACGTATTCGTGCCGAATGCACCCGGCGGGTGGATTCACCCCGACAACGCGTCGCCAGAGGCGGTGGCTGAGATCGCTCACAACTGTCCTTCCGGCGCGATCACCTATGAGCGCCTGAATTCAGGTTCGCAGGAAAACGCGCCCAAGGTCAACGTGGTTCGTATCCGAGAGAACGGTCCGCTCGCTTTCCACGCCGATCTACGGATTGCAGGACAGACAACGGTGTACCGGGCGACCCTCTGCCGCTGCGGCGCCTCCAAGAACAAACCATTGTGCGACGGCAGCCACATCGGGGCGGGCTTTACAGCCAGCGGCGAGTTACCGAGCCAGGAATCGACCGCGCTCGCGCAACGGGACGGTGCGGTCGTCCTGAAACTGGCCAAGAATGGTCCTCTGTTGATCGAGGGCAACATCGAGGTGGTCACGGGGACCGGCCGCACAATTCTGCGCACTCAGACCACGGCGCTGTGTCGTTGCGGCGCCTCTGCGAACAAACCTTATTGCGACGGCAGCCATAACAAGATCGGCTTTGTGGCCGAGGCCACGTGACGCAATCCGCGCGAAAGCGGATGCGGCACTTAGATAAGAATTCGCTCACCGAGATAGATATGGGGGAAACCTACACTCTGGGATATTCGGACACCGCACTCGATTTCGTCTCGCGCCGCACGCTCGAGTCTCACGGCGCGTTCTTCATCCCTTATCTGCATCTCGGGATGAGGGTTCTGGATTGCGGGTGCGGACCGGGCAGCATCACGTTCGGCATTGCCGCTCGGGTTGGTCAGGGCAGTGTGGTCGGCGTGGATATGGACGAATCGCAAGTCCGGCTCGCCCAGGCGAACACGACCGCGCGGGAAGCGACCAACCTGAGCTTCCGGACGGGTAGCGCCTACGCGCTCCCGTTCGCGGACGGCAGCTTCGACGCAGTCTTCTCGCACGCGTTGCTGGAGCATCTCAGTCAACCGATGAAGGCTCTGCGTGAATTCCAGCGCGTACTGCGACCCGGGGGTGTGACGGGCGTGTGCGCCCCCGATTGGGGGGGATTTCTCTGCTCGCCACCGACCGAGGAAATCTACGCTGCGCTACGCGCGCACAACGAAATCCAAAACCGAAACGGGGGCGACACTCTCGTCGGGCGGAAGCTCCTGGGGCTGATGCTGGAGGCCGCCTATGTCGAAACAAAGGCGCAAGCACGCTATCAGAACTACGACGACCTCTCCGATATCGCCGGGGCGATCGCCGTGCAGCTCGTGCACGGTGGACAGCACGCGCATGCAGACGCGATCCGTGCCTGGGCGAAGCGTCCGGTTGGCATGTTCGCGCAGGCATGGGTCTCCTGCGTCGGGCGCAAGCCCGGCTGAACAGCGTGCTGCGGGATCAGCCGACGTTGACCCAGGTCTCCGAGAACGCGAGGAACGCGGTGCTGCTGTCTTTCTTGCCGACAAACTCGCGCGGGAACGCTCGCCCGGCGACTGCCTTGCCGTTGATCGTTGCGGTTACGCTCGGTGATTCAACGAATAGCGAAAACATCTCGTGCTTGCCGGTTGCCGACTTCTCCTTGGGCAGCTCCACGATGAACGGTGCACCCAGTGCTTCCCAGGTCAGGCTGACTTGACCCAACGTGCTGCGGAACCATTCCGTGTGCGTAGTGCTGCCGTCACCGGCAGCCATGAAGTCCCAGCCGGGCTGCATGCGGCAGTTCGACAATCCAGCCACGCCCTTGAATGCCCCGAAGTAGGCGACGAAGCCGTCGCGCAGATACCCCGCCAGCGGCTCGTTGTCGGTGAGGCAGACGTTGGGTCGCGCCGGGTCCTTGCCGGCACCCTGAGGGTCGAGCAGCAGGAACGCGGCGTGTCCTTTCCCGTGCGGTGACAGCACAACGCGGAAGAAGCTGATCAGCGTGACGAATGGGCCGTCCGCGGTTTGCTTCAGATACATGCCGGGGTTCTCTCCCGACCAGTCGACTTTGCCGGGATTGATCGCAGGACGTGTCATGCGTCGGTCTCCTTTGTAGTTGTGTATGAAGTAGGTGATCCCGCGGCAACCTGCAGGCTCTTGCAGCGCCGGAGGCGTAGTCTTCGCGATTGCGTGTCAGGCGGCTGCCACCAAGCGGCGACCGGACAACCGTTCCAGCACGCGCAGCGGCGAGCGCTCCGCGTGCAGCATCGCCGAGACCGGGAGCATGAATGTTTGCTCCAGCATATATTGGCCGCCCAGCGCAGCGTGCAGGACCTGATCGGTAAAGCACACCCACGTGGAGCCCGCGGGGAAATCGAACCGTTCGCGCCAGGCATCCCGCTGATAATCCTCGTCCAGTTTGCCGCTATCGTGCAGCCCCAGCATCAGGTGATCGTAGGCGGTGCGCCGCGACTTCGTGACACCGAGCGCCTGCAAGGCCGAGGCTTCGAACGGCAGCTGTCTGCGCACACGCAGCATGAAGTGCTGCGCGTAGCGCTCGAAGCTTTCGCCCAGCAGCCACTTGCGCGGCTGACCCTCGGGGTTCATGTTGCAGAACACCCTCAAGATCCTGCGCCCTTGGTTGGGACGGGAAGCAAACGCATCCACGTGCAGCCGCGCGTCGTCCTTACGGCGCGAGGTTTCTCGCCCTACGACCGCGACCGGCCTGTAACTCGCCAACCGCGTCTCGAGCCGCGCGGCGTAGCTCGGCAGCAAGCGCTCCAGGAAGGCGCGCGACTGGACAGAAAAACGCACTACCATCTGCCGCAGTAACTCCAGCTCCGCCCCTTGCAGCGCGCTGCCGGACACTTTTCCGCTCGCCGGGTCCACCGCGATATTCTTGGAGCGGCCATCCGAGACGGACGGTGCAAGCAGCACTTGCTCTGCGCCCGTCATCGCGAAGCGCAGTCCCTCGAACAGCAGGACCTGGCCGCTCTCGAGCCGGTCCAGCAGGTCAGTCTGCTCCTGAGGGCCGAACGCGTGATCCCAGCGGCTCACCTGTTGAAGTCGATCAACGCCCACGTTTTCCCTTGTTTCGCGATACTGGTCTTGCCCCAAGCTCCCTGCCACGCGGCTGCCACCAACCCCGTCATTCTATCGCAGCGGCATAGGCGCAGTCGTTGGATGCAACCGCGCGACGGACAGCGTCCAGTCCTATTGCGAAGCCCGGGCGAGGGCAGAACGGTCGAGGTCGCGCACGCTGGCGCGGCCGATCAGTGCCAGTCCGACGTCCAGCTCATTGCGCAAAATCTCCAGCGCACGGCCTACGCCCGCGCCGCCCATGGATGCGAGCCCGTACAAAAACGGCCGACCGATCATGCAGGCTTTGGCTCCCAGCGCCAAGGCTTTGATCACATCGGTGCCGCGGCGCACGCCCCCATCCAGGATCACTTCCATCCTGCCGTCGACGGCGTCCACCACATCGGGTAGCGCGGAGATCGCGGAGCGCGCCCCATCCAGCTGTCGGCCGCCGTGGTTGGACACAATG
>JBGPPC010000296.1:0-5114 GCA_041488355.1 Gammaproteobacteria bacterium | reverse complement strand
CTACGATACCCGGTTCAAACTGCTGCGCGAACGCGTGCTGGCCATGAAGGCGCTGTGGACCCAGGAGCAAGCCGAATTCCACGGCGAGTTCGTCAACTTCGATCCGGTCTGGCTCTACCCCAAGCCGAAGCAGAAGCCGCATCCGCCGATCTTTCTCGGGGGCGAGACCGACCATACCTTGACGCGCGTGGTCGAGTTCTGCGACGGCTGGTTCCCGCGTCCGCGCGGTGGCTGGGAGCCCAAGAGTGCGGTGGCGCGGCTGCGCCAAGCGGCCAATTCGGCCGGACGCGATCCGGCGACCCTCTCGATCACGGTGTTCAACGCCCCTGCCGACCAGGCGGCGCTCGCGACCTATCGCGAGGCCGGCATCCAGCGCGTGCTGCTCGAGGTGCCGGACTTGAACCGCGACGAGGTCCTGCGCGTGCTCGACAAGAACGCGCCGCTCGCGAAGGCCTGAGGCGCGCTCGATCGGCCTCCCGACTTCGCCCTCACCGGACGCCCAAGCAGCAAGCGCAGCACCGCTGCCGCCGCAGTGAGCGGAGCGCTTGAGTAAAAGGGGCCTCCCAAAATGGGGAGGCCCCACGCTCAGACTCTAGATCGCCCCTGTACCCATCTGATTGTGGATGTACTCCGCTTGGCGGATCTCCAGCGCGGTGGAGGTGTTTTGGGACCATGGGTACGAGAAAACCTCCCTCGACGCGCTAATGAGTAAGACCGGCCTGGCTCGACAGAGCCTCTACGACACGTTCGGTGACAAGCGTGCGCTCTACCTGAAGGCACTAGCCCACTACCGCGACACGACCCAAGGGGCACTGCGGCACCTGTTCGCTTCGGGCCGACCGGTGCGCGAATGCTTCGCGGAACTGCTGCTTGGGATTTGCGCTGAGTCGAGGTCAGCACACCAGCGCGGCTGTCTGCTGCTAAGCGCAAACCTCGAACGGGATGCAAGCGACAAGACGATTTCCGACCTGCTGAAGCAGAACCAGACCGCGGTCGAGTCTATCTTCCGGGACGCCCTTGAGCGGGCGCGAGACGCTGGAGAGATCTCAGCCGATCGGGACCCCGAGGCGCTTGCGCGGGTTTTCGTCGCAACCACTCAAGGCATGCGGTCCACGGCACGAGTCGGTTCGAACCGTAAGGCGCTTGAACAGGTGGCCCGGGTCGCACTTGCGACCTTGGGATAACCCGCGTCGAGCGCGCGGGTGCCGTTTCCACATCATCTCTTCGCTTGCACCTGCTGTAATTCCATTGGGTTCTTAGCTTAGGAGAGCTTCATGAAACACGCCGTCAAAGTTTCTCTGGGACTGGCCGTAGTTGCCCTGCTTTTCCTCTGCGCTTCATTGTTGGGGACTGCGTACGCCGAGGAGTTCGACAAGACTTTCGCCTCGCGCACCGCCGAGATCGACGGCGTGAAGATCCACTACATGACTGGCGGACACGGCGCGCCGCTGATCCTGCTGCACGGCTATGCAGAAACCTCGCGCATGTGGAAGCCGATCATGCCCCTGTTGGCTGAGCGCTTCACGCTGATCGTGCCAGACCTGCCCGGCATCGGCGACTCGTCGATTCCGGCAACCGGCATCGACATGAAAACCTCGGCGATCCGGATCCACGCCCTGGCCCGTTCGCTCGGGGTGGAGAAGGCCAAGGTCGTGGGGCACGACATCGGCCTCATGGTTGCCTATGCGTACGCGACGCAGTTCCCGGGCGAGGTGGAGAAGCTTGCCCTGATGGATGCGTTCCTGCCCGGCGTCGGTCAGTGGGAGACCATCTTCCACAACCCGGCTCTATGGCATTTCCACTTCTATGGGCCGACGCCGGAAGCTTTGGTGAAGGGGCGCGAGCGCATCTACTTCGAGCACTTCTGGAACGACTTCGCCGCGGATAAGACGCACTCGATTCCCGAAGCGGAGCGGCAGGCCTACACGGCGGCCTACGCCGCGCCGGGCCGCATGGCGGCGGGGTTCGCCTACTTCGCCTCGTTCCCGCAGACGGCGAAGGACTTCGCTGAGCTCTCTCGAGTCAAGCTGACCATTCCGGTCTTGACTCTAGGCGGTGAGAAGTCGTTGGGAGATTTCCAAGGCACGCAGTTGAAACAAGTGGCGTCGGACGTGACGGTCGTCGTGCTGAAGGACACGGGGCACTGGGTGCTGGAGGAACGCCCACAGGAGACGACCGACGCCCTGCTGCAGTTTCTACTTTGAAATTGCGAGGCTCGGGCACGCCAGGTCCCGAACCAGTGGGCCCTACGAACAGCCCGTAAGCGGCCCTTCAACGGAATGCTTGACCGCGCGACGCCATACTCGGCGCACGTGAATTCAGGGGCCGCGAAAGCGGCCCCCTGGAATGACAAGTTGGGCAGCATGTCCGAGATCGGGCTCACATTTCGTCGCGCAGCCCGGGAAGTGCCGCTCTCAAGCGAGAGCGAATAGCGATTTCAATCTCGTCATCGGTCATGGCCTGCGGACTCATGAGGAATTCGCCAAGAGCTACAAGCCAACGGCGGTCAGCATAGTTGGATTGCGTTGGACCCGCTTCGATTAGAAGCTTTAGTTGATTGATCGCGCGTCCCCGCTGCTCAATAAGCTTTGTGAGTTGTTCATCGCAGCGAGCGATCGGTGTTGGGTAGTTGCGCACCTCTTCGCTGAGTTCTTTGCTTCGACGGTCGAGGTAACTTTTCAGCTCTGACCAAGCCGCGATCACTGGGTCAAGGGCAACGCCTGGGCAGGCTTGGGATGCGTGTTCAACGGAAGGACTCATCGCTATTCCTCCACGATGCCGCGATGCTGCGGGCGCAACGCGGTCGCATGATGTCGCACGGGAATGGACTGGAGCCATCGCTCAGATGGCTGACCGACACCTTCCGGGACGCAAAGCATATGCGACGGTCCCGAATCGCCAGGATACGCTGATCCTACAAGAGACGGTGCTGGGTCCAAGAACCACAAACCAGAGCGTCGAGGCCCTCGGTGTCTCGCACCACGGCAAGCTGCTGATTTCGACGCTGAAGGAAAACACGCGGGGTTGCCGTTACACACTGGTTCGGATACATAGCGACGAGCCATCCGAACACCGCTGGGGCGGTTGAGCGTACCATCCCGCACTCGATCCTGTTGCGCACGGACGAGGTGATCTCGATGATCCGAGCTCTGCTGACTTTCGCGCTCGCTACCCTGGGCGCATGCCTCGGGCCGTTCGGTCTCGCGAGCGCCGCCGATTCCCAGCAGCCGGCAGCGCCGCGGCGCATCGGGGTTCTCGTCGTGAGCTTCTCACCCGAGAGCAAGGAGGCGCAGGCGTTCCGGGAGGGGCTACGGGACGCGGGCTACGCCGAGGGACGCGACGTGGCGATCGAGTGGCGATCGGCCAACGGCGATTACGCTCGGGTACCTCGGTTGGTGGCCGACCTGGTCCAGCGCAAAGTCGATGTGATCGTTGTGGACAGTACGCCTGCAGCCCAGGCGGTCAAGCGCGCTACGTCCACTATCCCCATCGTCATGGCCATCGTCTCTGACCCAGTCGGATCCGGTCTGGTCACGAGCCTTGCGCATCCTGGCGGAAACGTCACCGGGCTCTCGTCTATGGGGACCGAGCTCAGCGCCAAGCGGCTGCAACTGCTCAAGGAGGCGATCCCACGGCTCACCCGGGTTGCAGTCCTTCGGAATCCAGACACCCCATACCACACCAAGGTGGTCCAGGACCTCAAAGCAGTGGCGCCTTCGCTGTCGATCGACCTGATTTTCGTGAGCGCGCGGACGCCCGCGGAGTTCGGTCCGGCATTCTCGGCCGTCAGCCGAGCGCACGCACAGGCCTTGTACGTGATCCAGGACGCTTCCTTCTTTACCTATCGAATGACGCTTCTGAAGCTAGCGTCGAAGGCCCGGCTACCGGCGGTCTACGCGCCGAGGGAGTTTGCAGACGAAGGCGGGTTGATGTCCTATGGGACGAACCGCGGCGATTTATACCGCCGATCGGCCGCGTACGTCGATAAGATCCTGAAGGGCGCCAAGCCTAGCGACCTGCCGGTCGAGCAACCAACAAAATTCGACCTCGTCGTCAACCTCAAGACGGCCAAGACCCTCGGGATCACCATCCCTGAGTCGATCTTGCTGCGCGCCGATGAGGTGATCCGGTGAGCGCAATCTCCGTAGCGATACGCAGCCTCATCCTCGGCGTTGCGATCGGCGCAGCGTTAGTTTCACCATCGGCCCGTGCCGACCAGCCGTCGACCAACGTTCGCATCGGCGTACTGACGCCTGTGGATGAAATCTCCACCGAGGCGGGGTTGCGAGATGGTTTGAGCGAGCTGGGCTACATCGAAGGCAGAAACTTGACCATCGAATGGCAACGGTATGCGCAATCGGCTGACGCTTTGCGATCGGCCGCGACAGACCTGGTCCAATTGAAAGTTGATCTGATCGTGGCCACTGGCACACAGGCTGCGCGCGCCGCGCTGTCCGCGACGTCGACTATTCCAGTGGTCTTTATATCTGGCGATCCGGTCGCCGCTGGACTGGTGCCAAGCCTAGCGCGCCCAGGCGCCAACGGCACGGGCGTATCGTCGCTTACGACCGAGTTAATGGCCAAGCGGCTGCAGCTCTTGCAGCAAATTGCACCACGCATCCGCCGGGTCATCTTGCTGGTGAATCCGGATAGTCCGCTGCACGCTGCGGTTCTGGAAGAAACCCAGAAAGTAGGCCGCAAGCTACGCATGCGAATCGTCGCGCTGAACGCACGCAACGCGGATGAGCTAGACGCGGCGCTGAGCAGGATTCAGCGTGGCGCGGGCGACGCATTCATCGTCAGCTCGGATATCTTCTTTATCGTTAACAAAGACAAGATTGCTGCTGCGATACGCAAGGCCAGGCTGCCAGCGATAGTCCCTACTAAGGACTACCAAGGCGACGGCGTGCTGATGTCCTATGGGTCGAGCGTGAGCTGGATGGCACATCGCGCGGCCGCGTATGTCGACAAGATCCTCAAGGGTGCCAAACCCGGAGACCTGCCTGTTGAACAGAGCCCCAAGTTGGAGCTCATCATCGACTTGCGTGCTGCACACAAGCTAGGTCTCAAAGTGCCGCAGGAGCTGTTGCTGCGCGCCGACGAGGTGATCCGGT
>JBGPPC010000295.1:0-5195 GCA_041488355.1 Gammaproteobacteria bacterium | reverse complement strand
CCGGCCGAGTACAGCAATACCAAAGAACTGGGCCGGCTGCTTTACACCGGTTACGTGTTTCCCTTCGAAATCGCCGCCGTGATCTTGCTGGTGGCGATCGTGGCCGCCATCGCCCTGACGCTGCGCAAGAGGAAGGACACCAAATACCAGCGCCCGGCGAGCCAAGTGCGCGTGCGGCGCGAGGACCGCGTGCGGCTGGTGTCGATGCCGGCGGAGAAAAGCCGTGACTCGTGATTCGTCATTCGTGATTCGCGTGTCGGCATGCGAGCCTCGGATGGAGTCGGACGAATCACGAATCACGAGTCACGCATCACGAACCACGACCGGCAAGCGCGGAGGTGAGGTTTGATTACTCTCTCTCACTACCTGGTGCTGGGCGCAATATTGTTCGCCATCAGCGTGGTGGGCATCTTTCTAAACCGCAAGAACGTCATCATCCTGCTGATGGCGATCGAGCTGAATCTGCTGGCGGTGAACATGAATTTCATCGCCTTCTCCCACTATCTGCAGGATATCGCCGGCCAGATCTTCGTGTTCTTCATACTGACGGTGGCGGCGGCCGAATCGGCCATCGGCCTGGGCATCCTGGTTTGCTTGTTCCGGAATTTGAACACGATCAACGTGGACGATCTGGACAGCTTGAAAGGCTAGCGCAGCAGTGAAGGCCCTCTACCTCATCGTTCCGCTGGCTCCCTTGGTGGGCGCCATCATCGCCGGCCTGTTCGGCCGGCTGATCGGCCGCCATGGCGCGCACTCGGTCACCATCCTCGGCATGTTGGTGTCGTTTGTCGCCTCGTTCCTGGTATTCCAGGACGTGCGCGAGGGCCACCTCTTCAACGGGGCGGTCTACACCTGGATCGGCACCAACGGCGGAGTCAGCTTCGACATCGGCTTCCTGATCGACCCCTTGAGCGCGCTCATGATGCTGGTGGTGAACTTCGTTTCGTTGATGGTGCACATCTACACCATCGGCTATATGCGCGACGACCCCGGCTACATCCGGTTCTTCAGCTATATCTCGCTGTTCACTTTCTCCATGCTGATGCTGGTGATGTCCAACAACTTCCTGCAGCTGTTCTTCGGCTGGGAGGCGGTTGGCCTGGTCTCCTACCTGCTCATCGGCTTCTGGTACACGCGGCCCACGGCCATCTTCGCCGGCCTCAAGGCATTCCTGGTCAACCGCGTCGGCGACTTCGGGTTCCTGCTGGGGATCGCCCTGATCTTCGCCTATGCCGGCAGCCTCGACTACGCCCAGGTTTTCGCGCAGGCTTCCCAACTGGCCCAGCACAGCGTCCAGATCTTCCCTGGCGTTCAGTGGTCGCTGATCAGTGTGATCTGCGTCCTGCTGTTCGTCGGGGCGATGGGCAAGTCGGCACAGTTCCCGCTGCACGTGTGGTTGCCGGATTCCATGGAGGGTCCCACGCCCATCTCGGCGCTGATACACGCCGCCACCATGGTGACGGCCGGAATCTTCATGGTGGCGCGCATGTCGCTGATGTACGAGCAATCGACCGCCGCCTTGTCGCTCGTCCTGGTGATCGGGGCGATCACCACTTTCTTCATGGGACTGGTGGCTGTTGCGCAGAACGACATCAAGCGGGTGGTGGCCTACTCGACGCTGTCCCAGCTCGGCTACATGGCGGTGGGTCTGGGCGCCTCGGCTTACGCCGCGAGCATATTCCATCTGATCTGTCACGCGTTCTTCAAGGCGCTCCTATTCCTCGCCGCAGGCTCGGTCATCATCGCGTTGCACCACGAGCAGGACATGCGCCGGATGGGCGGGCTGCGTATCTACATGCCGGTTACTTATGTGACCGCGCTGATCGGCTCGCTAGCGCTGTGTGGCATCCCACCGTTCGCCGGTTTCTTCTCCAAGGACAGCCTGATCGATGCCGTGCGCCTGTCGACCACCCCGGGCGCCGGGATCGCCTATGTGTCGGCTCTGACGACCGTGTTCGTCACTGCCCTGTACACGTTCCGGATGATTTTCATGACCTTCCACGGCGAGGAGCGCTTCCGCGCGCCGGCGGACGATCAGGGCGGCGCCGCCGGCGGGCACGAGCAGCGCGAGGGCCATGGCGGCACGCCGCGGGAATCGCCCTTGGTCGTCACAGTTCCGCTGGTGCTTCTGGCCATACCCTCGGTGTATGCCGGCTGGGATTACATACGGCCGCTGCTGTTCGGCGGCTTCTTCGGCGATTCCATCGTCGTGCGCGCGTCGCACGACGTCCTTGCCAAGCTTGGAGAGGAGTTCCACGGGGCGCTCGAGATGATCTGGCACGCTCCGAGCGCCCTGCCGTTCTGGTTTGCCGTGGCAGGGATCGCCACCGCCTGGTACCTCTACCTCAGACGCCCCGAGCTGCCGTACGTTATCGCGGTGCGCCTCAAGCCGATCTATACCCTGCTCGTGAACAAGTACTACTTCGATGAAGCCTACCAGGCGCTGTTCGCAGACGGGGCACGCAAGCTCGGCACCGGCCTGTGGAAGCTAGGCGACGTGGCCGTGATCGACGGTTTCTTCGTAAACGGGGCCGCGCGGGTGGTGGGGTGGACGGCGGCCATCATCCGCCGGTTTCAGTCCGGCTTCATCTATCACTACGCCTTCATGATGATCATCGGCGTATTCGTGCTGCTGACGCTGTGGTTTGCCCGCGCATGAACCGCTAGAGGGATCACGACGACATCCCATGCTCCTGGGCCTTCCCCTGCTGAGCCTCATCATCTGGGCGCCGATCGTGGCCGGCCTAATGGTCCTGGCCACCGGCTCGGACCGCGCCGCGCCGATCGCCCGCTGGCTCGCGCTGATCGGCTCCGTGCTCGGGTTCGTGGTCACGTTGCCGCTGTACGCGCAGTTCGATCCACAGGCCCACGGCATGCAGTTCCAGGAGATGGTCTCCTGGATCCCGCGCTTCCACATCAACTATCACCTCGGGATCGACGGCGTCTCGCTCCTGCTCATCCTGTTGAACAGCTTTACCACCGTCCTGGTGGTGATCGCGGGCTGGCAGGTGATCCAGACGCGCGTGTCGCAGTACATGGCCGCCTTCCTGTTCTTGTCCGGTGTGATGAACGGCGTGTTCTGTGCGCTGGACGGCGCGCTGTTCTACGTATTCTTCGAATCCACCCTGATCCCGATGTTCGTCATCATCGGAGTCTGGGGCGGGCCGAACCGCGTATACGCCGCGGTCAAGTTTTTCCTCTATACGCTGGTCGGCTCGCTGCTCACGCTGATTGCGTTCATCTACCTGTACAACGCGGCCGGCGGCAGCTTCGCCATTCTCGATTGGTACAAGCTCAACATCGGCATGACCGAGCAGGTGCTGGTGTTCTTGGCCTTCATGGCCGCGTTTGCGGTCAAGGTGCCTATGTGGCCGGTGCACACCTGGCTTCCGGATGCGCACGTGGAGGCGCCCACCGGGGGCTCCGTGGTGCTGGCCGCCATCATGCTCAAGCTGGGCGGCTACGGCTTCATCCGGCTCTCGCTGCCGGTCGTGCCCGATGCGAGCCAGGCGTTGGCCGGGTTCGTCATCGCCTTGTCACTGATCGCCGTGGTGTACATCGGCCTGGTGGCGCTGGTGCAGACTGACCTGAAGAAGCTGATCGCCTACTCGTCCATCTCGCACATGGGCTTCGTCACCATGGGCATCTTCTTGTTCAACGGTGCGGGTGTGGAAGGCGCCGTGCTGCAGATGATGTCGCACGGCTTCGTGTCCGGGGCCCTGTTCTTGTGCGTGGGCGTGCTCTACGATCGCATGCACACGCGCTTGATTGCCGACTACGGCGGCGTGGTAAACACCATGCCGGTGTTCGCGTCGTTCTTCATGCTGTTCGCCATGGCCAACTCCGGCCTGCCCGGGACCAGCGGCTTCGTGGGGGAGTTCCTGGTGACGCTGGGGGCGATGCAGGTGAACTTCTGGTATGCGGCGCTGGCCGCTACGACCTTGGTGTTCGGCGCGGCCTACACCTTGTGGATGTACAAGCGCGTAGTGTTTGGGGCGGTGGCCAACAGCCACGTGGCGCAGCTCAAGGATATCGGTACCAGAGAGGCGCTGTTCCTGGCGCTGTTGGCCGTGGCCGTGCTGGTGATGGGGGTCTGGCCTCAGCCCATGAGCGCGGTGTTGCACACCTCGGTCAATGATCTCCTTGCCCACGTGGCGCCGAAATGACCAAAGGGCCCGGGGAGCAGTCAGCGTGAACGGCGCAGGCCTGCCTCACGCCGGCGCGCCTGACAAGACTGGAGCGTAGCGATGAGTTTCGACACTGCAAGCCTGGTGACGGCGGCGCCGGAGATCTTCCTGCTGGCCATGGCCTGTTTCATCTTGGTTTTCGATCTGTTTCTCGACGACGCAAGGCGGCACTGGAGCTACGGCCTCACGCTGTTGGCGCTGGCGGGCGCCGCGGTGATCGCGGTGGGCGGGGGACCCGGGACGCACCACGCCTTCGACGCGATGTTCGTCGACGACCCGATGGCGCGGGCGCTCAAGACGTTCGTCTGCATCTCGGTGGCCGCGATGCTGGTGTACAGCCGCGCCTACTGCCGGGAGCGAGCGCTGTTCCGAGGTGAACTGTTCGTGCTCAGCCTGACTGCGACGCTGGGGATGATGGTCATGATTTCCGCCAGCCACTTTCTTACCTTGTATCTCGGGCTGGAGCTGATGAGCTTGAGCCTGTACTCCATGGTGGCGCTGTCGCGCGACTCGGCCACGGCCACGGAGGCAGCCATGAAGTACTTCGTGCTCGGCGCACTGGCTTCCGGCATGTTGCTGTATGGGCTGTCGATGATCTACGGCGCCACGGGCGGCCACGGCGCAGCCCCGAGTCTGCAGATCTCCGAGGTGGCCGCGCGCATCCTCTCCAACCAGGCAAACCAGACGCTGCTGATCTTCGGTCTGGTGTTTGTTGTCGCCGGCGTGGGATTCAAGCTCGGGACCGTGCCGTTCCACATGTGGGTGCCCGATGTGTACCAGGGCGCCCCCACCGCGGTCACCCTGCTGATCGGCAGCGCACCTGAGCTGGCCACGTTTGCCTTCGTGCTGCGCATTCTGGTGCAGGCGTTGGGCGCCCACCCCCTGTTGATCGAGTGGCAGCAGATGCTGATCCTGCTGGCTGTCCTCTCCATGGCGGTGGGCAACGTGACTGCGATTGCGCAGACCAACATCAAGCGCATGCTGGCCTACTCCACCATCTCGCACATG
>JBGPPC010000294.1:0-5264 GCA_041488355.1 Gammaproteobacteria bacterium | reverse complement strand
CTACGACGCCTTGACGGTGCGGATCGGCCTGCCATACCCATGCGCGACACGGACAACAAGAAACCCGGAAAGGGGAGAAGAGCACAGCCACGGGATCGTGGCGTATCTGACGAGGCTCTCATTCAAGGCTCAACGCGTGATGAGCCTTTTGTTTTTCAGTGGCGGCGAACTGCGTCGAAGGAGGAGAGTTGCCGAGGTGTTAGAAAAAAACAACGGGCAGCACTGTTAGTGGACAATGCCGCCCGCCAACCCAGAAAAATCTATACGTCTGTTATCGGCACGCCGAGCGAGAACTTTGAAGCAGCGTGCCCGCCTGGCATGCCAAGCATCGTGCTCCGCGGCGCGTTCACCAACAAGGCCAAAAAAACAGCGGAGGCACGGGCCTCCGCTGAAGATTGAATAAAACGCATGTGACGGCTTACCGGCAGCTGGACGGCAGATATTTCTGCTTGACGGTGGTCGGGCCTTTCGCTGCAAATACGAACCCGGTTGGGTCGTTGGTGGTAGTCCCGCACGACCACGCGATGTCGCCATTGGGATTGACCCCGCCGGTGATCGACAGCGTCTGACCCACGATATTGGCGTGAGCCTTGGGAAGGCCGTACATGATCACCACGGACCCGGCCTGGTTCACGATACCGGTTACATAGCTGCCCGAAACCGTGGAGGTATAACCGATCTGAACGTTGTTGGTCGGGAAAGTCCCGTTGTTCGCGTAGTACTCAGCGACTGCAAGCTTGACACCTTCAGACAACGTCGGGCCTTCCGACACTTGCGAGCGGATGGTGTAGTCCTGGTACGCGGGCAGCGCAATCGCCGCCAGAATACCGATGATCGCCACCACGATCATCAATTCAATCAGGGTAAAACCTTTCTGGACGGCCTTCATCTTGTGTTTCCTCAAAAATTAACAGTTGGACGCGTTGTTACGCTGCGTAATGACGCAAGCGATGTGCCACGTGTTACAACGTGTAACGTGTTCACAGTGCGCAACAACTCAAAGCCGCTACCGCCCACGTAGCGCTCTGTCCTGCAAAGGGATCTAAGCCGAGCGACGACGTCGGGCCGCACCAGAGCTGTCGGTCGCAGTTGAATGATCCTTAGCGCCGTGGACGTGAGCCGCCCTTCAGGCGGCCCTTTTTGGGATGCTGGATGGCAGCACCACTTACTACAGTGTCACAGGATTGTTCGGTCCGTCCATCACCTACACGAGGCTAATGCAGTCTCCATAGTTGGCTCCGTCGAACTTGCACAGAGAAAGAAACTCTACGAAGATGGGCCTTCCGTCCTGGTGCGCTGTGACGCGCAGGTTCGGCGCACCCGAAACGAATCGAGCCTTCGAATCAGGCACCGCTCAAAACTGTGCGCCGCCCTTTCCCCGAGGGTCACTGTAACTGCTGGCTTCACCCGAAGCACGGTCTACGTAAACCGCGTGCATATTGCCCCAGCGCCGCCGCCCTTCGCGCAACGTATGACCCATCGCTTTCAGGGCCTCGATCCACGTTGAGGAAAACGCGCCCGGTTCGTACTCGATAGCATCGGGCACGAACTGATGGTGGTAGCGCGGCGCGCTCACCAGGCGCTCGATGTCGGGCGGCCCGCCGTCCACGTAGTCCAAAATGCCGAGTAGCATCATGCTGATGATGCGCGAACCACCTGGTGTGCCGAACACGAGCAGCCCGCGCTCGTCCTCTACGAAAGTCGGCGTCATGCTCGACAGCGGTCGCTTCCCGCCGTCGATCCAGTTGGCGCTACCGCCGATCAACTGGAAGGCGTTTGCAGTCTCCGGTGCAATGGTGAAGTCGTCCATCTCGTCGTTGAGGAGTACTCCCGTATCACCGGCGATGACACCGGCACCGAAAGGCAGATTGATCGACAACGTGGCGGCGACGCGGTTACCGTCTCGGTCCACGACTGAGAAGTGGGTTGTGTTATCACCCTCGGGCAGCGCCGCCAACTGCTCGCTGGGTGTTGCGCGCAGACGATCGATGGTTGCGGCACGCCGATCCGCGTAGGCGCGCGTGCCAAGCCAGTCGGGCACCTGCACGAAGCTCGGATCGCCGAGGTAGCGCGCGCGGTCCTGGAACCCGCGCCGCAACGCCTCGACCACAAGATGAATGCGTTCGATTGGAGCGAGCGAGCTGAGCGGAAAGCGCTCCAGGATCTGCAGGCTTTCCGCCAGCGTCAAGCCGCCGGCTGAAGGGAGCGACGCGCATGTGATGCGCGCGCCACGATAGCCGAAGCGCTGCGGTGGGCGCTCAACCACCTCGTAGTGTTGCAGATCCTGTTCTTGCCAGATGCCCCCGCCGGCCTGTACCGCAGCTACCAGACGTCGCGCCACATCGCCCTGATAAAAGCCATCGCGCCCATGTGCCGCGATGGCCTGCAAGGTCCTCGCCAGCTCGGGTTGGCGCAGGATGAAGCCCGGCGCCGGAATGGCGCCATCGTCGAGAAACGCAAGCGCAGTCCGCGGCTCGGCCCTTAGCTTCGATTCGGAGAAGCCCGCCACGATTGCGTAGCGGGCATCGATCGCAAAGCCTTCCCGCGCCAGACGGATCGCGGACGCCAGTGAATTGGAAAGCGGGATGCGCCCATAGCGCTGCGCGACCCAGGCGATACCTGCGGGGGTGCCCGGAATGGCGGCCGCCTTCATTCCGTCGACCGAACTTCTTGCGATGGGCTTGCCATCTGCTCCGATATACAGATCGCTTCGCGCTTTGCCCGGAGCGGTTTCGCGCGCATCGACCATCACCTCGAAACCGTCGGCGGCGCGGTGCAGGAGAAAGAATCCCCCTCCCCCCAGACCCGACGCAAAGGGCTCCACCACGGCAAGCGTGGATGCCACCGCGACCGCCGCGTCGAAGGCATTGCCGCCTCGAGCCAGAACCTGCATGCCTGCCTCGGTGGCCAGCGGATGGGCCGAAGCGATCGCCTCCCGCGCTGCCTGCACGGGACCGTGCAGGGCGAGAATCAGTACAAGGAGAAAGCCCGTGCGAATGGCATGAAGCCGCAAGTCAGCGCGAAGCAACCTGCACAACGCGGTTGTGATCATTTGGGAGAGAAGTCGAGGGAAAAACGCAAAGGGTCGCTAATGTAGCACGGCTGCGCCGGTCACTTTCTGAGCAGCCGTCGAAGGGGCTGGCTGCTTGACGCGAAACCATGCGGCATACAAGGCCGGCAGGAATAGCAACGTGAGCACCGTAGCGACCAGCAGGCCGCCCATGATGGCTACCGCCATCGGACCCCAGAAGTTGCTGTGCGTCAACGGGATCATCGCGAGGATAGCCGCAGCCGCAGTCAGGATGATCGGGCGGAAGCGACGCACCGTCGAGTCGATGATGGCGGTCCACAGCGCATGTCCCGCCGCTGCGTCCTGGTCGATCTGGTCCACCAGGATCACCGAGTTGCGCATGATCATGCCGAACAGGGCGATGAACCCGAGCATGGCGACGAAGCCGAATGGCACGTTGAACACGAGCAGGAACAAGACCACTCCGATCAGTCCCAGCGGCGCAGTCAGCAGCACCAACAGGGTCTTGGGTATGCTCTGCAAATGGATCATCAGCAGCGTGACGACGACCAGCACAGCAATCGGCACCACGGCGTTGACCGAAGCCTGGCCGCGTGCGCTCTCTTCGGTGGCACCACCTACCTCGATGTGGTAGCCCGGCGGAAGCTTGGCTCGGATAGGATCGAGCGCGGGGTTTATTTGATTGGTCACCACCGGCGCCTGAGCCTGGCCGAGGATATCCCCTTGTACAGTAATGGTAGGGATGCGATTGCGGCGCCAGATCACCCCATCCTCGAACGCGTAGCTGATATTCGCCACCTGGGACAACGGAACCCACTTGCCGCTCTGAGTCGGCACGTTGATGTCTCGGATATCGTCCAGGTTGAGCCGCTCCTTGGGCTCGGCCCGAGCTAGCACCTCGATCAGCTTGTCACGTTCGCGAAACTGGGTGATGGAATAACCCGACAAAATCGAGTGCAGGACGTTGGAGAGGCCTTCGGAGGTCGAACCGATCAGGCGCGCCTTGTTCTGGTCGATATCCAGCTTCACCACTTTGGACATCTCGTTCCAGTCCAGGTGCACGTGCAGCATGCTGGGATTGGCGCGCATCACCTTTGCCACTTGATTAGCGATCTCACGGATCTTCGTGTAATCCGGTCCGCCTACGCGGAACTGCACCGGATAGGCCACGGGGGGACCGTTCTGCAGCGGATTCACGCGGCCGCGCAACAGAGTGAACTGATTGTCCAGGACGTCGAGCACCCGTCTCCCCACCTTGTCGCGTACGCCGTTGCTCTTGGTAGTGATCACGAACTCGGCCAGGTTGGCGTTGGTGAGTTGCTGATCGAGAGGAAGATAAAAACGCGGACTGCCGCCGCCGACGTAGACGACATAGCTCTGGACGTCCGGATCGTCGCTCAGGATCTTCTCGAAGCGCCTGGCCTCCGCATCGGTGGCATCGATTGATGCTCCATTGGGCAGCCACAGATCCACCACGAGCTCCGGCCGGTTGGCGGAAGGGAAGAACTGTTGTTGCACGAAACCGAAGCCGAACACTGACAGCACGAACAACCCGACCGTGATGCCGATTACTGTCTTGCGCCAGGTCACGCACCAGGTCACCAGAGCGCGAAAGCGCTGGTAGAAACGCCCGCTGTATACGTCGTGATCGTGCGCTTGAACTCCCAACGGTGCGGGCGGCAGGAGCCGCGGGAAGCTGCGCCGCAGCGGCCCCAGCACAAACCTCTCGCTGAACGTGTTGCGCCGATCAAGCGTCGTGTAGTCGGGCAGGAGCTTGAAACCCAGATAGGGTGTGAACAGCACGGCTACCACCCACGACACCAGCAGCGCGATCGTCACCACGGCGAAAATCGAGAAGGTGTACTCGCCGGCTGCCGACTTGGCCAGACCCACCGGCAGGAAGCCGGCGGCCGTCACCAATGTGCCGGTGAGCATGGACGGCGCTGTCGATGTGTATGCGTAGCTGCCAGCGCGGAACCGGTCCCAGCCTTGCTCCATTTTTATCGCCATCATCTCCACCGCAATAATGGCGTCGTCCACCAGCAGGCCCAGAGCGATGATGAGCGCCCCTAACGAGATGCGCTGCAGGTCGATGCCGAACACCCTCATTAGAAGGAAAGTCGACGCCAGCACCAGTGGGATGCACAGAGCAACTACGACGCCCGTGCGCAAGCCCAGGCTGAGGAAGCTTACCGCCAGCACGATGACCACCGCCTCGCCCAGCGTCCGCATG
>JBGPPC010000293.1:0-5280 GCA_041488355.1 Gammaproteobacteria bacterium | reverse complement strand
CGTTGCGCCCCTTCGGACCGAGCGTAACCTTCACCGCGTTGGCGAGGAGGTCGACACCGCGCAACATGCGGGCGCGCGCGTCGCCATTAAATCTGACTTCCTTGGCAGCCATGTTCGCTATCCCCTGGTTATGCGGCTTTCTTGGTCGCGACGGCCCGATCGATGATTCCCATGATGTCGTTTTCCTTCATGATCATCAGGTCCTCGCCGTCGAGCTTCACTTCGGTGCCCGACCACTTGCCGAACAGCACCGTGTCGCCCTTTTTCACATCGAGCGGACGGAGCTTGCCATCGTCGAGGATCTTGCCATTGCCCACGGCGATAATTTCGCCGGTATCGGGTTTCTCAGCGGCGGTGTCCGGAATCACGATGCCCGAGGCGGTCTTCCGCTCTTCTTCCAGGCGTTTCACGACGACTCGGTCATGTAAAGGCCGAATTTTCATCGATTGTCTCCTTGACTTAAGTAATTGATAAGAATGGGGCTGCAAAGCCCTGTTAGCACTCTATGCTAACGAGTGCCAATAATACAGGCGAGGGTGTGACAATTCAAGGCACGCGTAGGGCCGGAGCGCAGAAAGACTGTAGCCAGGGAGCCAGTGGACTGAGCAAGGGCTCGGAGTCGAGCGCCGGAAAAGAGACGGAACCGGAAGCCTCAGTACGGGCTCTAGAGCCCCACTCCCGGCCAGGAAGGAATCACGGAGAAGCTGGGGATGCGGTCAGTGGCGCAGGCTCGCGGAAACACCGAAACGATAGACCGTCTTGCGCGCGACATGCCCAGCGGGCGGCACCGGCGCGACCGGACAAGGCGGTTCGCGCGTGCCGTCGGGAAGCAAAGTGGCGTCGTCAGCGACGTCCTTCCAGATGCCGCCGTGCACCGGACGGAACAGCCACATGAGATAGCCTCGGCGGGCTGCGACGTTAAGCAGATCGTCGGCGTCCGGCGCGTCCGCCACTACGACCTGGTTGCCATCCACTCCGAAGGGGAACGCACCAAAAGCTTGCAGACACTCGAGCGCTTCGCGCGATTCCGCCCCTGGACGCCCAACCGAAGGGCGCTCTGCGCGCGCCACGTCCCAGGCGCCCAGCTCCCAGGCGGCATCGAGAGCAGCGCGATCGACGGTAAGAAGATCCTCCCAGCGTTCGTTGACTTGCAGCGCGGAACTGGGCACAGCCTTGAAGGCAACGGGCTCCGCGTGCTCGCTTTCCACGAGCCGCTCGCGTATGAACGCATGCCAATGCAGAGTGAGAATCAGCGGCGTGTCGGGACAGGGGACGGCCGCCAGCGTGATCGCGAACAGCGGAAGCTGCGTCGCAGCCATTTGTTGTTCGATGCGTTCCATCAGTTCCATGCAGCCACCTCCTCAGACCATCAAGAAATACCGAGTCGGGCCCTCTGATGCAACCATTAGCATTTTCGATGCCACCGTCAGTCTCGCACAGTGCTTGCATGTCGCGGCGGATGCTCGCACGAAAGACAAAAACTTTTCTGGTCCTGATCAGCACTCGGGACCGGCTGCTGCCAGTTGCGGATACAATGCCGTCCCCTCACGGGTACGCTCGATGACCCTCACCTCCCCGCGCTCCGCCAGGCGACTCACGCGGTCCTGCCTTGTGCTCCTGGGGCTGCTGAGCCTCGGCGCACCCGCTATCGCGCAGCCCGCCCCGCTGCCTGCCCCGCTGCGAGAAGCGCTCGCATCGGCCGGGATTCCGCCTAATGCCGTCGGCGTCTACGTCCACGAGATCGGGGCAGCACAGCCCTTGCTCGAGCACCACGTCGATCGTCCGATGAATCCGGCTTCGACGATGAAGCTGCTCACGACGCTGGCAGGGCTGGAACTGCTGGGGCCGAACTACACCTGGCGCACCGAGGCCTGGATCGACGGCCCCCTGACCGGCGATGTGCTTCAGGGGAACCTGGTGCTCAAGGGCTACGGCGACCCCAAGCTCACCATCGAGGATCTCTGGTTGTTCCTGCGCGAGATGCGGGCTCGCGGTCTGCGCGAGATCCACGGTGACCTGGTGCTGGATCGCACGTTCTTCGTAGTCGAACCGTCGGACCCGGCGCACTTCGACAACGATCCGGCGAGACCGTACAACGTGGGGCCGGATGCGCTGCTGCTCAATTTCAAGTCGGTGCGACTCGAGTTTCTACCGCAGGAGGACAGCGGTACGGTCACAATCCTGCCGCTGCCAGACCTGCCGCAAATCAGCATCGTCAACCAGCTGACGCTGGGCGGCGGCAGCTGCGAGTTCTGGACTGAACGGCTGCAAGCCAACCTGGAGCCGACGCGCCTGACTTTCACGGGCGTGTTCCCGCGCGGCTGCGGCGCAAAGGAGAAGAACTACAGCCTGCTCAGCCCGAATGAATACGCGTTCGCACTCTTCCAACAACTGTGGCACGAGCTGGGCGGGACGGTGTCGGGCCGCGTGCGCGACGGGACGGTTCCCGAGTCGGCTCGTCTGCTGGCCACCTGGGACTCGGCACCGCTCGCCGAGGTGATCCGAGGCATCAACAAGTTCAGCAACAACGTGATGGCGCGCCAGCTATTTCTCACGCTTTCGCTCGCGACGGACAATCCACCGGTGAGCACCGACAAAGCGGCGCGTGCGATGCGCGAGTGGCTCGCGCGCAGCCACCTCGATTTCCCGGAGCTTCAGGTCGAGAACGGTTCCGGTCTGTCACGCAACGAACGCATCAGTCCGCGCCATCTTGGCGAGCTGCTGCTGTACGCAGCGCGCAGCCCGTTGATGCCCGAGTACGCTGGCTCTTTGCCCATTCCCGGCGTGGATGGCACCCTGCGGCGCCGGCTTGCCGGATCGCCCGCGATCGGACAAGCGCATCTCAAGACAGGCTATTTGGACGGCGTGCGCGCTATCGCCGGCTACGTCGTCGACAGCCGCGGTCGGACCATCGTGGTGGTGAGCATCATCAATCATCCTCAGGCAGTCAACGCTCAGGGTTTCCAAGAAGCGGTGATCGAATGGGCGCGGGCTCGCGGCGCCTCCGGCAGCTGCTGCGCGCGTTGAGACCAACGTTGGGGGAACCCTCTACGGCTATGCGATAATCCAACTGGAATCGCGGCCCAGCCGTCGATGTCAGTCCTTCGATCCCAGCCAGCCATGAGCCTCGACGTCGTCATCCTCGCCGCCGGCAAGGGGACGCGCATGTATTCCTCGGCCCCCAAGGTGTTGCATCCGCTCGGGGGGCGCCCGTTGCTTCAGCACGTCGTCGATGCGGCGCGCCGGCTCAGTGCAGACAGAATCGTGGTGGTCTACGGCCACGGTGGAGAGCAAGTACCGTCGGCGTTCGCCGACGACCACCTCCGGTTCGTTCGCCAGGAGCCTCAGCTTGGGACGGGCCACGCAGTTCAACAAGCGCTCCCCAGTATCACCGGGGACCACACGCTGGTCCTTTACGGTGACGTGCCGCTGACACGCCCTGAGACCTTGTCGGACGCACTTCGGGAGCGCAGCGGCTTGAGCCTGATCACCGCAGACCTGGACGATTCCACGGGTTATGGCCGCATCGTGCGCGACAACTCGGGCCGGGTCGTGCGCATCGTCGAGGAGCGCGACGCCAGCCCGGCCGAGAAGGCGATCCGCGAGATCAACACGGGCATTCTGGCCGCACCGACAGCGAAGCTCAGGGGTTGGCTGAAAGATCTGCGCGACGACAACGCTCAGGGCGAGTACTACTTGACCGATATCATTGAGCGGGCGGTAGCCGACGGCGTGCCGATCCATACGGTGCAGCCGAAAGACACATGGGAGATCCTCGGGGTGAACAGCAAACAGCAACTGGCGGAGCTGGAGCGCGTTTATCAGCGCACGCAGGCGACCAAGCTGATGGCCAGCGGGGTTACGCTGGCCGATCCCGCGCGCATCGACGTACGCGGCGAGCTCACGTGCGGGCACGACGTAAGCATCGACGTGAACTGTGTCTTCGAGGGAAAGGTCGCGCTGGCGGCTGGAGTGATCGTCGGGGCAAACTGCGTGATCAAGGACGCGGTAGTGGAAGCGGGCGCCAGGATACTGCCCTTTTGCCATATCGACGGTGCGCACATCGGCGCCGACGCCCGCGTGGGGCCCTACGCCCGCTTGCGCCCCGGCACAGTGCTTGCTGCCCACGCCCACGTGGGAAACTTCGTCGAAACCAAAAACGCGCAGCTGGGCGAGGGCTCTAAGGCCAATCATCTCGCCTACCTGGGCGACACGACGATTGGGCGCAACGTCAACATCGGCGCGGGCACCATCACCTGCAATTACGACGGCGCCAACAAGCACCAGACCGTGATCGAGGATGACGCATTCATCGGCTCGGACTCCCAGCTCGTAGCGCCGGTCACCGTCGGCAAAGGCGCGACCATAGGCGCCGGCAGCACGATCGCAAAGGACGCGCCGGCCGGCGAGCTCACGGTCTCGCGCGCCAGGCAGACGACCGTCAAAGGTTGGAAGCGGCCAGTGAAGAAGGCAAAGCCGTGATCTTTTCGTCACGAGTCACGAGTCACGAACCATGTGTGGAATAGTCGCCGCGGTCTCCAACCGCAACATCGTCCCGATCCTGCTCGAGGGTCTGCGTAAGCTCGAGTATCGCGGCTACGACTCCGCCGGGTTGGCCGTGGTGAACGGCGGCCTGCATCGCCTGCGCAGCGTGGGGCGCGTTGCAGCGCTCACCGAGCTCACTCAACAAACCAAAGTCGAGGGACCGCTTGGGATTGCCCACACGCGCTGGGCGACGCACGGTGCGCCCACCGAGCGCAACGCTCATCCGCATGTGAGCAACGACGGTCTGGCGGTCGTGCACAACGGCATCATCGAAAACCACGAGGTCATCCGTGCCCGGCTGATCTCACTGGGGTACACGTTCTCGTCCGACACCGACACTGAAGTCGTCGCCCATCTCATCCATCACTATTTCAAGGACACCGGCGACTTGCTTGCAGCGACACATCGCGCGGCGCATGAACTGATCGGTGCCTATGCCATAGCCGTAGTGTCGGAGCAGGATCGCAGCAAGCTGATCGTGGCGCGCCACGGCGCACCGCTGCTGCTTGGGCTGGGGCAGGGTGAAAACTTTGCAGCGTCCGATGCGTCCGCGCTGCTCCAGGTCACCCGCCGCATCGTGTATCTCGAGGAAGGCGACGTGGTCGAGCTCACCACCGGCGGCTACCGTATCCTCGATGAGGCCGGTGCCAAGGCGCAACGGCCGGTGCACGATAGCAAGCTGTCGGCCGACGCGGTCGAGCTGGGCCCGTACCGCCACTACATGCAGAAGGAAAT
>JBGPPC010000292.1:0-5294 GCA_041488355.1 Gammaproteobacteria bacterium | reverse complement strand
CTCCTCGCGCCCGTCCCTGCCGAAGTACGTGTGGAGGAGATAGACCATCGCCCACAGGTGGCGGCCCTCCTCGACGTTCACCTGGAACAGGTTGCGCAGATCGTAGAGCGACGGGCAGCTGTGTCCGAGCAGATGCTGCTGCTCGACCGATGCCGGTTCGGTGTCGCCTTGCGTGACGATGATGCGCCGAAACTGCGAGCGCAGCTCGCCCGGCACTTGCTGCCACACCGGCTGGCCGAAATTGTCGCCGAAGCCGATCGTGCGTTCGGCCACCGGCTCGGCGAGGAAAATGCCCCAGCGGTAGTCCGGCATCTTCACCGTGCCATAGCTCGCCCAGCCCTGCGCATCCACGCCGGTGGCGGTGCGCAGGTAGACATCCGCAGCCGCAAAGTCGCTCGGCCCCATCTCTCGCCACCAATTCACGAACCTGGGTTGCCACTGCTCCAGGGCTCTTTGCAGAGCGCGGTCGTTGGCCAGGTTGACGTTGTTGGGGATTCGCTCCGAGTAGTCGATGCTCATCAGACTCTCTCCCAGTTGAACTTGGCCTTGGAGCCGGTTCCGAACACCTTGAGCGCTCCTTGGTCCCCAACGGCGTTGGGCCGGCTGAAGACCCAGTTCTGCCAGGCGGACAAGCGCCCAAAAATGCGCGTCTCCATCGTTTCCGGCCCAGGGAAGCGTAAGCTGGCTTCCATTGCGGTGAGGGCATCGGGCGAGAGACTGGCTCGCTCTTCGATCGCGATGCGTACTTCCTCCGCCCAGTCGATGTCGTCCGGCGTGAAGGTCACCAGGGCCAGCTCTTGCGCGAGGGAGGCCGGCAACTTGTCGCCGATGACGCTGCGCGCTGTCTTGACCGGTTTCTGTTCGCCGCAGAAGCGTGTGGCAATGCGGGTCTGGTGATTCACCATCGGGTACGCGCCGAAGTTCATCTCCGAGAGTGCGATGTGAGGCGACGCCGGTTCGTCGTCCGGCAGCACGAGCATGTAGCTGCGGTCGGCGGCGAGGGCGAGCTCGAACAGCGTACCTGCGAAGCAGGAGCCCTGGTCGATGATGGCGAAGAGCGTCCGCGAGGAAGTGTCGAGCCGTGCGAGGGTACGGCGAAGCATACCCAGGGTCTGTTTCACGAACCAGTCGGACTCGTGGGCTTTGAGGGTCGCATCGACGGCCAGCAGCGCATCGACGTCGCCACGCGTCTTCAGAATCCACATACCGAGATCGAGATCGTTGGTGCGCAGCATGAGAATCGCGTCGTCCAGCTCGCGCGCCATCGCCAGCGGCCACCAGCCCGCGCCAGCGGCCCGGATACCCTCGATGCCGCTGGGTTCGGTAGCCCTCGGAGCGGATACGGTGATCGTGGCGGTGCGCGCGTCGCGGTCGAGGGCGACATCGACGTGCTCGTAGTGATAACCCGCATCGTCGATGGAGCGATCAAGCGGTGTCAGTGAGACCCCCTTGCCCGAGCCCTGGCGCGTACTCAGCGCGGCCAGTGCCGCTGCGCGCTCGGCGATCGCCTGCTTGAACTGTTGCGGTTTCGCGATGCGGTCCACCAGATTCCACTGCTGGGCACGGTCAGCGCGAACGCCTTCCGCGGTGCTGCAGAACACGTCGGCCAGGTCACGGCGGACTTTGCGCTTGTCGGTCAGGCGCGTCAGGCCGCCTGTGCCCGGCAGCACGCCCAGCAATGGCACTTCGGGCAAGCTGACAGTGGAGGAGCGATCGTCGATCATCAGGAGCTCATCGCACGCGAGTGCCAGCTCGTAGCCGCCGCCGGCCACCGTGCCGTTCACCGCGGCGAGGAATTTGAGGCCCTCGTGGCGGCTCGAGTCCTCCATGCCGTTGCGCGTCTCGTTGGTGAACTTGCAGAAGTTCACCTTCCAGGCGTGAGTGGAGAGCCCGAGCATGTAGATGTTGGCGCCGGAGCAAAACATGCGCTCGCGTGCCGAGGTCAGCACTACACATTTCACCTCGGGATGCTCGAAGCGGATGCGCTGCAGAGCGTCATGCAGCTCGATGTCTACGCCCAGGTCGTAGGAATTGAGCTTCAGCCGGTAACCGGGCTGGATGCCCTTGTCCTCGTTGACGTCCATGGACAGCGTGGCGAGGGTGCCTTCGAAGGCCAGCCGCCAGTGGACATAGCGGTCAGGATGCGTATCGTAGGTCACCACCGTTCTGGGTTCGGATGATGCCGGTTCCGGAACTGCGCTCATGCTGGTCCCTCCACGATTCGATCAGGCGTGAATGACTTTCTTCAAGTCCTTCAGGCAGCGTTCAACGGTGCGCCCGGCGGTGTCAACGGTCGCATCCGCCTGGCCATACAGCACGGCACGGCCATCCAGGATGCGGCGCAAGTCGTCCATGGCCTCGGCGTTGCCGGCCATGGGGCGAGTGTCCCCCTGTGCCACGACCCTGGCCATGTGCTCCTCCGGTTGCGCCTTCAGCCAGACGGTGAAGCACGTCGAAAGCAGCAGGTCATAGGTTCCGGGCTCGGAGACGATGCTGCCGCCGGTGGCGATCACGCACCGATCGCGTTTTCCCAGCACTTTCTCGAGGCACCGCCGCTCGTAGCGCCGATAGCCTTGCTGGCCATAGAGCAGAAAGATCTCGGAGAGGCTGGTGCCAGCCTCGCGCTCGACCTCCCGGTCCAGCTCGACGAACGGTGCGCCGAGCTGCTTCGCGAGCAGAGCCCCGAGCGTGGATTTGCCCGCGCCGCGCAGGCCGATGAGCGCTATGCGCTTCATCCGTTCCAGCGGACTGCTGCCGAATTCGCGCATGAGATTAGCGCGCACCTTCGGGAGCTGCTGTGGCGGCAGACGCCGGAGAAACTGCTGGATCAACGTCAGCTCCACAGCTTGTTCGTCGTCTCCGCTGAGCAGCTGGCCGAGCGGGAGGTTGAGGGCCGCAGCCACCTTCTGCAACAGGAGCACAGAGATGTTTCCCTGTCCGGATTCCAGATGGGCGAGGTAGCGCTCCGATACGCCGGACTCGGCGGCAAGATCCTTTCGCGTCATACCGCTCCGCGCTCGTGCCGCACGCACCTGTTCGCCGAGCTCGTGGAGAAAGCGCTCATCGCTCGAGGCCTTCTGGTCGGTCTTCGTAACGCGGCGCTGCGGGCCGCCGCTGCGCGTCTTCAAGGCTTGAGGCATCGACATGAAATATACTGCTTGTAAGATTCAAAAACGGTAATATAATGCATTTCAGACGAAAACGGAAGTGGATTGCATCCTGCCCGAGGAAGGCGACCACCGGAGAGATCGTTGCCGCTCGATATCACCATCCTGGTCGGAACCATGACCGGCACTGCACAGCTCGTGGCGCAGGAGCTGGAGCTTCGCATCGACGACGGCGAGACGCGCGCGCAAGCCAGGCTGATGGACAATCTCGATGCGACCGTACTCGAAGGCGGCGGCCTGTTTCTGATCTGTACGTCCACGTACGGACAGGGAGACGTTCCGGACAACGCTAAGCAACTGTACGAGTCGCTGCAGAACGCGCGGCCCGACCTCTCTCATGTACGCTATGGTGTGATTGCGTTAGGTGATCGCACCTACGCCGAGACGTTTTGCAACGGCGGGAGGCGCTTCGACCGCATTCTGTCCGAGCTCGGTGCGAGACGGATCGGGGAGATCCTGCTGCACGACGCCAGTGCGGGAACGATGCCCGAGGAGGTGGCGGCCGAATGGATCGACGGCTGGGTGGCGCTGTGCCGCGAACGAATCAGCGCAGAAGAATCGGCCTGACGCCGCAGGCCGAAGCGCAAAGGGAGGAGGATCGGCTGTGCCTGGCTTGAGCAGCGCTGACCACAGTGTCAGCCCCCCAATTATCACTATCCCGCGGCAATACAACGCCGCGTACGATCTGATCGAGCGCAACCTGGCTGCCGGGCGGGCGGACAAAGTCGCGTATATCGATGACGCTGGCCGTTACACGTATGGCGAGCTCGCGAAGCGCGTCGACCGTGCGGCAAATGCATTGACCGGTCTCGGGCTGGAGATGGAAGATCGCATCATGCTGGTGCATCTCGACACCATCGACTTTCCCAGTGTGTTCCTGGGTGCAATCAAGGCCGGCATCGTGCCGATCGCTACGAACACGCTGCTGACCACTGCCGACTATAAATTCATGCTGGAGGACAGTCGCGCCCGCGCGCTCGTGGTCTCGGAGTCGCTATTGCCCGGCTTCGCGCCGCTCCTGGGCAGTCTTCCATCGCTCAAACACGTGATCGTGTCCGGCAAGGACGCACACGGCCATCTACTGCTTCAGGACCTGGGCGCGAATGCGGCGCTGCGCTTCGAAGCTGCGTCGACCACCAGCGACGATGTGTGCTTTTGGCTTTATTCGTCGGGCTCCACCGGCACACCCAAGGGGACGGTGCACGTCCACTCCAGCCTGATCCAGACCGCTGAGCTTTACGCCAGACCGGTTCTCGGAATGCGCGAAGACGACGTGATCTTTTCGGCGGCGAAGCTGTTCTTCGCGTATGGGCTGGGCAACGCTCTGAGCTTCCCGTTAGCGATAGGGGCGACGGCCGTGCTGATGGCCGAGCGTCCTACGCCGGCGGCTGTGTTCAAACGTTTGCAGGAACATCGCCCGACCATCTTCTACGGCGTCCCGACCCTGTTCGGGGCGCTGCTCGCGAGCCCCGACCTGCCACGTCGCGACGCCCTAGCGTTGCGTATCTGCGCTTCGGCCGGCGAGGCGTTGCCGGCCGAGATCGGCAGACGCTGGACCGAGCACTTCGGAGTCGAGATCCTGGACGGGATCGGCTCGACCGAGATGCTGCACATCTTCCTCTCTAACCTCCCGGGCGAGGTGCGCTACGGCACCACGGGCAAGCCAGTGGCTGGTTACCAGATCCGGTTGATGGACGAGTACGGGCAGGAAGTGGGAGTCGGCGAGCTGGGCGAACTCCAGATCAGCGGACCGACGAGCGCGATCCACTACTGGAACAACCGCACCAAAAGCCAGGCGACCTTCGTGGGCCCCTGGACGCGTGCAGGCGACAAATACAGCGTGGACAAGGATGGCTACTACACCTACGGCGGGCGTTCCGACGACATGCTCAAGGTCAGCGGCATGTACGTCTCGCCGTTCGAAGTCGAGGCGGCGCTTCTGACGCATCCCGACGTGCTCGAGGCCGCGGTGATCGGTGCGCCCGACGAACAGCAGCTCATTAAGCCCAAGGCCTTCGTCGTGACCAAGCCGGGCGTGCAGCCTGGCGGTGCTCTGGCCGAAGCCCTAAAGCATCACGTTAAGGACCGGCTTGCGCCTTACAAGTATCCGCGCTGGGTCGAGTTCCT
>JBGPPC010000291.1:0-5331 GCA_041488355.1 Gammaproteobacteria bacterium | reverse complement strand
CCCGACAGCCATATCGTGCGAAAATGGGGCGAGCCGGTCGCGCAGGCTGTGTGTCTAGAAGCAAAGCAGTGGCAAGACCGTTTGTGGGACGCGAGTGGGACCGCGCAAGCCCAGGCGGTCCTTCAAGACGTCGATGCCCGGCTCAAGTCGCAGGGGATCAATCCAGGCACCAGCGCTGACCTCACGGTAGCAACCTGGTTCGCTCTGACCTTGGAGGAGTTGCTGCAAGCAGAGTACCATGGCACTCGGGCGGCCCGGGCCGCCGACCATCGGTAAGCGGAAGATCCGAGGCGCGAACTAGGATCTGGCCCGCAGTCCTGTTACACAACCGTACGAGCTCGTGGAGGAGACAATGGCGAAGATCAACGGAGTATGCGTCGGTGAAGCGTTGGTGGGCGACGGCAACGAGGTAGCCCACATCGATTTGATCATCGGCCCCCGCGGCAGCCCGGCCGAGGCGGCTTTTTGCAACGCCCTGACCAATCAAAAGGACGGCTTTACCTCGCTGCTCGCGGTGATTGCACCGAACCTCATCACCAAGCCCAACACCGTGCTGTTCAACAAAGTGACCATCAAGGGCGCGAAGCAGGCCGTACAGATGTTCGGCCCGGCCCAACGCGCAGTGGCCATGGCGGTCGCCGATTGCGTGGAAGACGGCACCATCCCCGCAGACGAGGCCGACAATCTTTTCTGCTGCGTCGGCGTATTCATCCACTGGCAAGCCGAGGACGACAAGAAGATCCAGCAATACAACTACGAAGCCACCAAGCTGTCGATCAAACGCGCAGTGGCGGGCGAACCGAAGGCCAAGGAGGTGGTGGCCAAGAAAGGCACTGCCCAGCACCCGTTCCAGGCCAAGTAACTGCAGACTCTTGTCCGGCGAAGCCCGTCCTAACGTGGACGGGCTTTTTCTTTCTTGATTATGTATGAGCTTCAGCCCGAGTTAGTCTATGCCGAGCAGCCGTAACCACCCCGTCGCATTCGCGCCACCCCTCCTTGAAAAGGAGGGGAGAGAAGTAGTTCCTCCCCTCCTGCCGGAGGAGGGGTGTCTGCGCAGCAGACGGGGTGGTGGGAGTCTGCCCGCAGCTGAGCTTTCGTTGGTAAACAGGTCTTCTGTTGCTCAGGCGTAGCGCGCCAATACGTCTGCGCCGATGCGTCCGTCATGCAGGGCTGTCGCGATGAGCGCGCCGGCCGCGCCGGCCGCGGCTGCCGCCTCTAGATCCGAGGCCTCGCGCACGCCTCCCGCCGCGAAGACCTCGCAGCCGGGAGCCATGCGGACCAGGCGCTCGATCAGTTGCAGGTCGGGGCCGAGTTGGCTGCCGACTCGCGCCAGGTTCATGGCGAGGACCCGGCCGGGCCAGAGACTCGCGTCCTCCAATAGACCCGCCGGACCCAAGAAGGCGTCAGCGCGGAAGTCCATGGACAGTACCCATGACGTCGACTCGCCGGACTTCCCCCGCAGTTGCGTCAGAACTTCGCGCAAGGCACCCTCATGGCGCAAAGACTCGCTACCGATGACCGGCGATCCCAGGCCGGCAGCAAGCCAGTCGGACAGAGCGCGGTTGCCGGAGATACCGCTGTCCACCCACAGTTCCAGTTCGGGAAAGGCGGCGCGAATCTGGGTCAAGATGGCGTTGTGATTCCCGGCGCCCTGAATCGCATCGAGGTCTGCTATGTATAGCGTGCGGAACGGATGGAGCCTCAGGAGTGCTTGCACCACCGTCACAGGTTGCGCGCCTATGCATAACCGCGATTCGATGGCGCGGTAGGCGGCGCGCTCTCCGCGGCGGGCATGCACCACCTCGCCCCGCAACAAGTCGATAACGGGAACCAGTTTCACGATGCGCGTATTCGTCTATGAACATGTAACGGGAGGAGGGCTCCTTCTCGCCGACGATGACCTGGCCTCCCTCGCCCCCGAGGGAGACATGATGATACGCGCCCTGCTGCACGACTTGGCGGAGATCCCCGGTGTGGAGGCGGTCGCGCTACGTGACCCACGCCTCGAGCCGGATTTTCCTGCGACGGTGCTGGTGCCGCGATCGGCGAGGGACTTCTGGCTCAGCTTCGAGCGGGCTCTGCAGATGAGCGACGCGGTGTGGCCTATCGCGCCCGAACAAGATGGCTGGCTCGAGCGGATCACGCAAGCCGCAGTCGGCAGCGGGCGTACGCTGTTCAACAGCCGTGCGCGGGCGGTGCAGCTGACGGCGAGCAAGCTTGCGACCTCGCGCGCATTGGCCGCCGCAGGTGTGCCGGTGGTGGTTACGTATGCGCATGCAGAACAGGTACCCTGCGACGCTGCAGCGCTGGTGGCCAAGCCCGACGATGGTGCCGGTTGCGTCGAGACTTATGTCATGCGCGACCGCACAGCGCTAACGCGTCTGGATCTCGAGAACGCGAGGCGAACGTGGGCGTATCAGCCGCTGATAGCAGGTGAGCCGCGCAGCCTGTGCATCCTTTGCTTCGAAGGCAGAGCGCGCCTGATCTGTTGCAACCGGCAGCACATCGTGGAAGAGGATGGGAAGCTGGGATTCGCGGGCGTTACGGTAAACGCGGTAGATGATGGAGCCGGAACCTACGCGCGGCTTGCGCAGAGCGTGGCGGCGGCAATCCCGGGCCTCTGGGGCCACGTTGGAATCGACTTCGTCGAAACGGGTAGCGGGCCCGTCGTGATCGAGGTCAATCCACGCATGACGACGGCGTGCGTGGGGTTGCGCGCAGCGTTGGGGATCAACCTGGGTGCGCTTGTGCTCGAACTGCCCGATTCGCTCGAGCAGCCGCTACCCCTACCCGGCTCGGGCGAGCCCGTGCTCGTACAGGCGCCTCATGTGGGCCGCGTCCGCGCTACTCTAAGCCGTTCGTGCTGAGCCCTTCGACTCACTCAGAGCCCGCCCCGGACTCGATCCGGGGATAAACTCCGCAGTTTCACCGCAGAGTCGAAGCATGAACGGTGCAACGCTCGGAGCCTGCCCGTGACCAACGCGACAGTGATGGGATGGGACCTGGGCGGCGCGCATGTGAAAGCCGCCCTCGTCAGCGGCGGCCGCGTGCGCGGCGTGTGGCAGCGCCCATGCCCACTGTGGCAGGACCTTGGCGCGCTGCCGCGAACGGTCGCGGATCTGGCGCACGCAGCGGGCGCCCCCGGTACTCACGCAGTCACCATGACCGGCGAGCTCGCGGATGTGTTCGCCGACCGCCCGCAAGGCGTGCGCGCGCTGCTCGATATGCTTCAGTCATCGGTATCTGCGCAGCGCTGGCTGGTCTACGCGCATCCGCCTCGATTCCTCGCGCTGCGTGAAGTGCTGCGACGGCCTCTCGCGGTCGCCTCGATGAATTGGTCCGCCACAGCGGCGTGGGTCGCTCAGCGATTGCCCGATGCTCTGCTGGTGGACATCGGCAGCACCACCACCGATCTCGTCCCGATTCGCGCAGGCGCCGTAACGGCCCATGGCGTTACTGACGCACAACGCCTGGCATCCGAGGAGCTCGTATACACGGGCGTGGTACGCACACCGGTGATGGCGATCGCCGCGCGCATACCGTTCGAGGGTGCCTGGCATGCGCCAATGGCGGAGCACTTCGCTACGAGCGCGGACGTTTACCGCCTCACACGTGAGCTGCCCGTGGGGGCAGATCAGCTGCCCTCGGCCGATGGCGCGGGCAAGTCGCGGCGCGAGAGCGCACGCCGCCTCGCACGCATGCTGGGCCGGGATTTCGAGATGGCGCCGATGGCGGCGTGGGAGCAGTGCGCGAGGTTCCTGGCCGAGGCGCAGCTATGGGCCTTGCACCAGGCGTGCGAGCGCGTGTTGTCGCGTGAGGCGATGCCACCGCGCGCGCCGATCGTGGGTGCGGGTGTGGGGCGTTTCGTCGCCAAGAAGCTGGCGGGGCGCCTGCGCCGTCCCTATCGCGACTTCTCCGCGCTCGTGCCCGCCAGCGGTGCGGACGCATCTTGGATTGCAGGCTGTGCACCGGCGGTTGCCGTGGCGCTGCTCGCGGACTCGTGGTCAAAGGGAACAGGACGCGCTCGTGTGGGTCGTTAAGCTCGGCGGCAGCCTGGCCCGCACCGAGACGTTGCGCGGCTGGCTAGCGGCGCTGGCGCGAGCGGGGCGCGGACGCGCAGTCGTCGTGCCCGGTGGTGGACCCTACGCCGACGCGGTGCGCGCGGAGCAACAGCGCTGGGGCTTTGACGACGGCACAGCCCATTCGATGGCCTTGCTCGCGATGGACCAGTACGGCTACCAGCTCGTCGCAATCGGCAATGAGGTGGCTCCGCAGACCTTCGAGGCCGCATGCACCAATACGGAGATCCGCTCTGTGCTTGGGCGTGGCGCGGTCGCCGTGTGGATCTGCTCGCGGATGACGGAGAGCGATACAACTCTGCCACGGGATTGGGGCCTGACTTCCGATAGCCTTGCGGCGTGGCTCGCAGCAAGAATCGACGCATCGGGGCTTGCGTTGGTCAAGTCGGTACGGGTGGAAGACTCTGAGACGACTGCGGCGGAACTCTATGAGCGCGAATGGGTAGATGCGCGGCTTTCGAATTATTTGCACGGAATACGCTTCGAAACGCGCTTTTTCGGTGCAGGACAAGAGGTACTGCTGGAGCGTGCTCTAGATGGGAATGGGGTTGCGGGGCTGCGGGTGACAGCCTGAAGAGGTGATGGACGCGGCTTCTAGCAGGGCAGACCGGTGCGAGGAGACGGCGAGGACCAATAGCAGCGTGATCTGTTGCGACCGCGGGCGCAAAATCGTGTCTGTCCCCCATTCCTTCCCGTCCCCGATTCTTTCCCGCGACCCAAAAGCAGACGGGTCATTTCCCCAATGCTATCGCCTTCACCAGCGCTCCCGCATCGACTGAGCTCTTAGGATCGAATTTGGTGGACTGGCCATCCCGGCTGATCACGACAATGGTGCCAGGCTGCAGCGCCGGATGCTCACGGATCTCGAGGTCTTTGCCGCGCGCGTCGACGATCACGCCGCCATGCTGAGAACCTCGGTAGAAGTCCAATATGGTCTGCGCGAGGATCGCCACAGCCACCGCACCAGCCACAATCATCAGCGGTGCGAAAGAAGCCTCGGTGTAGTCCTCTGCCTCGTCTTGTGGGGGCTTGAAGCGCTCGATGCCGGCTTTCAACGTCGCCCCATCTTTGGCCAGATCCTGCTCCAATTGGGGCACATCGGGGGCTCGTGCTGCCCAGCGAAACGGCACGGACGCCCCATTCGAGCTCGCCGGCTCCGGGGACGCGGCGAACGTCACACCGCCCGGAGCAAAGACGGCGCTCGCACAGAACATGAGTTGCGTTAGACAAGCTGTCAAGCGACAACGCATCT
>JBGPPC010000290.1:0-5355 GCA_041488355.1 Gammaproteobacteria bacterium | reverse complement strand
CGGGGCCAAGCTGCTGGGCGCCAAGGTCGGCGACTGCTACGCGGACAGTAGCCGCGTGACAGACAAGGTCTCGGGCCGCTCCGTCGGCTACGGCGAGATCGTTCAGAAGGTGAAGATCGATCGGAAGTTCGCCTATCCCGAGGATTTCAAGAAGATCACGCTCAAGGCATTCGGCGACTACAAGATCGTCGGCAAATCGGTGCCGGCGCTGGACGTCCCGGCCAAGACCAACGGCCAGGCCAAATACGGTATGGACGTGTTCCTGCCGAACATGGTGTATGGCGCGCTGGTAGTGCCCCGCACGCGCTATGGCTCGAAGGTGCAGTCCATCGACGAGACCGAGGCCAAGAAGATCCCCGGCTTTATCAAGGCGGTGAGGGTCGACGAGTCTCTGGGCAAATGCACGGGCTGGGTGGTCGCGTTGGCCGAGACCTTCCCATCGGCGATGAAGGCGGCAAAGGCGCTCAAGGTGAAGGTCGATCCAGGGCCCTACGGCAAGCTCAGCCTGAACGACATCATGGAGGAGTTTTCCGCGCTCTCGGACAAGACCGAGGAGAGCGCCGCCTGGGTGCTGGAAGGCGACGTGGAAAAGGCGTTTTCCGGATCCGACAAAGTGCTGGATATGGAGTACAGCACGGACATGGTGTGCCACGCCGCGATGGAGCCGATCAACGCCACGGTGTACCAAGCGGGAGACGGGGGCTGGCACGTCTATACCGGGACGCAGGGCGCGTCCTTTGCGCGCATGACGCTGAGTGCGTACCTGTCGAAGGTGCTGAACAAGAAGCCCGAGGACCTGAAGATCTACATACACCAGTTTGCCGTGGGCGGTGGCTTCGGGGGCAAGCAGGACTACGACGACATCCTCGCGGCAGCCTATTGCTCCAACGAGGTCGGCCGGCCGGTGAAATTCATCCAGACGCGCGAGACGCAGTTCGCCACCAGCTTCCCGCGCACGCCCACCTATCACAAGCTCAAGGCGGGTCTGAAGGACGGCAAGCTGGTCTCGATGAACCACGACATCGTATGCGGCTGGATGGGCCCGCGCTTCTTCGTGGGCAAAAAGTACGGCACCGACTGGCTGCAGCTCGATTCCTGGGACGCGAAGAAGCAGGACATCGATCAGTGGTCGATCGGCGGCAGCGATCACTGGTATTACGTGCCCAACCATCGCGTCAGAGCCTGGGACAGCGACCGCACCACCTGGGCAGTGCAGGCCAGTGCACTGCGCACCGTGTCCAACAGCTACAACATGTTCGTGGTCGAATCCTTCATGGACGAGGTCGCACATGCGTTGGGTCGCGATCCACTCGAGTTCCGCATATCGATGCTCAATGGCAAAGGCGGCAATCGCGGTATCCCCAATTCCGGCTACCCGCCGGGCACAGGCTCCGACTACTACATGGACCGGTTGTGGATTTCGCTACCCTGGCCCAACGAGGGAACCTGGATTCCCTACGAGTCCGGCACGGTCGGCGGGGCGCTGCGCCTCGCCAACTGTCTGCGCGTTGCGGCGGGCAAAGCGGGCTGGGGCTCGAAGAAGTTGCCACCGAACACTGGCATGGGGCTGGCCGTATCGTCCGCGGAGGAACGTCAGAGTCCGACGTGGGTGGCGGGCGTGGCGGAAGTCACCGTCGATCCCAAGACGGGCAAGTACCGCATCAACAAAGTGACGATCGCCATGGACATGGGCACGTGCATCAATCCGATGGGAGCCAAAGCCCAGATCACGGGCGCGGCGCTGTGGGGTGCGAGCCAGGTCATGTCCGAGCGTCTGACGTACAAGGACGGGGCCATTCAGCAGACGAACTTCCACGAGTACCAGCCGATCCGCCTCGCGGACATACCCGAGTTCGAAGTGGAAATCATCCAATCGGGCCGGCACCCGAGCGGAGTGGGCGAGCCGGCATCGACGGTGGTTGCGCCGGCGGTGGCGAACGCAATCTACAACGCCGTGGGCGTGCGCGTGCGCCACATGCCGATCACGCCCGAGGCGGTGCTGGAGGGTCTGAAGAGCAAAAAAGCGTGATGCCGTAGCACCCCTTTCTCATACAGGAGACAGGGGTCCTTGCAGGTTTGCCGGGCGAGAGGACGCTCTCTCGCCCGTTTTTCATGCGTGTTCGTGAATACTGATAGGCCTCAGCTTGTCATTCCGGAGCCGAGTAGCGGCATCCGGAATCCAGGGGGTGGGTTCGAGAGATCTGGATTCCGGTTCTGCCCTCACGGACAGCCCCGGAATGACGGCGGTTGGTCATTCACCCATTAGTCAGGTGCGTGCAAAGGATTGAATGTGTCCGACGAAGTCCTGTCGATGCCGGCTGCCGAACTGGTCGAGCGTTATCGAACGAAGCAGCTGTCCCCTGTCGAGGTGGTAACAGCGGCGCTCGCGCGCATTCGCAAGCTACAACCGATCTACAACGCCTTCGTGCTGGTAGACGAAGAATTCGCGCTAAACAGCGCCCGTGAATCCGAGGCACGCTGGCAACGCGGCGCACCATTGGGTTTGGTCGACGGTGTTCCCGCAACGGTAAAGGATCTGATCCTCACCAAGGGATGGCCGACGCGACGCGGGTCGCGCACGATCGATCCCAATCAGCCGTGGGAAGAGGATGGCGCCTCGGTGGCCCGCATGAAGGAGCAAGGCGCGGTGTTCCTGGGCAAAACCACCACTCCCGAGTTCGGCTGGAAGGGCGTGACCGACAGCCCGCTCACCGGCACGACATGCAATCCGTGGGACACGCGCATGACGCCCGGTGGCAGCAGTGGAGGTGCGGCGGTGGCTGCCGCACTCGGCATGGGCACGTTGCACATCGCTACCGACGGGGGCGGATCGATCCGAATCCCGGCGGGCTTCTCGGGCCTGTTCGGATTCAAGCCGACTTGGGGGATCGTGCCCGTGTATCCCCACTCTCCGGCGCTCACGTTGTGGCATCAGGGCCCGATCTCGCGCACCGTGTCCGATGCCGCGCTGATGCTCACGGTGATCGCTCGGCCCGATGTTCGCGATTGGTATCAGGCCCCACCACTGCGCATCGATTACCGTGAGGGGCTGGAGGATGGTGCCAAAGGCTTGCGGATCGCCTACAGCCCAAATCTCGGTTACGCGAAGGTCGATCCGGAAGTAGCGAAACTTGTCGAAGCGCGCGTGCAGGGCTTCGCGGAGTTAGGAGCGCGGGTCGAGCCGATCGATCTCTCACTCGAGGATCCGATCTCCATCATGCAGCCGCTCTGGGCGGTTGCGCTCGCGATGGCTGTCGCGCCCATGACGCCGGCGCAGCGTGCGTTGTGCGATCAGCCCATGCTCGAACTGGCCGAGCCGGGCTTTCACCTGAGCGCGCTGGAATACCGCCAGATCGAGAAACAACGCGAGAGCTTCGCTCGCCGCATGATGGCACTGCATGCCGACTACGATCTGCTGATCACGCCCCAGCTTGCGACCACCGCATTCGCCGTCAACCACGAGGTACCGCCGAACACGGAAATGAAGCGTTGGTGGCAATGGTCGCCGTTCACGTACGCGTTCAATCTGACTCAGCAGCCGGCCGCCACCGTGCCATGCGGGTTCGCTCGCAATGGACTGCCAGTGGCGATGCAGCTGGTGGGCACGAAGTTCGCCGACGCGCTGGTGCTGCGCGCGGCACGCGCGTACGAAAACGCGCACCCGTTCGTCATGCCCAAGCTCGGGCCGGACGGGCGTGCGCTGCCTCGCGTTTGAACGCGGAAGCCACTAGTCCTATTGAGGCTTGCGTTGATGGTTAACATCGCCGGCACAACCCCACGTCATTCCGGCGGAAGCCGGAATCTAGTGTCCTTGCGGGAACCGCCTGGGTCCCGACTTGGCCGTTCCTCGAAGGCTCTCGCAGCTGCCGCTGCACGGCTTGGCCGTTCCTCGAAGCCTCTCGCAGGTGCCGCTGCACGGCTTGGCCGTTCCTCGAAGCCTCTCGCAGCTGCCGCTGCACGGCTTGGCCGTTCCTCGAAGCCTCTCGCAGCTGCCGCTGCACGGCTTTCGCCGGGACGACGAACCTTTGTCAACCAATTCCGCAAAGGTCAATAGGGCCAGTGACGTCAGCATTTGCACCGGCGTGGTTGTGGATCCCGATCAGCATCTGGGCTGCGTTTGCGCAGACGATGCGCAACGCGGCCCAGCGACAGCTGACGGGCGAACTGGGCACCCTCGGGGCGACGCTGGTCCGCTTTCTCTACGGTCTACCTTTCGCGACGCTATGGCTGTACGCAGTGCATGCCGTCGGACGGTTCAGTCTTCCCTCACCGAACTGGGCCTTTCTGGGGTGGATATGTCTGGGGGCCGTCAGTCAGATCGGCGCGACCGCGCTCCTTCTGCGAGTGATGGCCGAGCGCAACTTCACACTCGGCGTCGCATACTCCAAGAGCGAGATCATTCAGGTCGGCATCTTCGGATTCCTGTTTCTCGGCGACCCGATTACATCGATCACCGCGCTGGCCGTCGTTTGCGCGACACTCGGCGTGCTGCTGCTGTCCCCCGCCGACAAAGAGCGCCCTCTGCGCGCGCTGCTTTCCGGCTGGACAGCCCGCCCTGCTCTGCTCGGCCTCGCCTCGGGTACCGGCTTCGCGTTTTCCGCAGTCGGTTATCGCGGTGCAGCGCTCGCGCTAGGGGACACTCCGTTCCTCATGGCGGCGGCCTACGCGCTCGTGATCGCACAGATTCTGCAGACCGTTCTGCTCGGCGGCTGGCTACTGCTGCGCAAGACCGACGTGGTCATCCGCGTGCTGCGCGCATGGCGCGCGTCCCTCTTCGCGGGATTCATGGGTGCAGCCGCGTCGGTTGGCTGGTTCACGGCCATGGCGATCGAACCGATTGCGCATGTGCGCACGCTTGGTCTCGTCGAACTGCTGTTCAGCTACGTGGTCTCTCGTCGCGTGTTCCGAGAGCAGTTCAACCGGCGCGAACTGGCGGGCATCGCGCTGCTGACGCTCGGCTTGGTGATCGTGACACTGCGACGATGAGGCAGCGCCGACCTGGTGGGTGAGAATCGGGGCGCGACCGGCGGCACGATTGGTCAGCAGCATAGCGGGCCCTGCGGTACGATGTCCCCCCCATTGACGGTCGAGTAGCGAATTGCAGCAATGGATGCACTCTCCGACGTGCTTCGGGCGGTACGGCTCACCGGGGCCGTATTCCTGGAGGCCGAACTTAGGTCGGGGTGGTCTTACCTGACGCCACCGCCTGAGGCGATCGGGGCTCTGCACATGCCCGGCGCAGAGCTCATCATCCCTTACCACTTGATAAGCGAAGGGCGCTGCCACGCGAGCCTGCCCGAAGGGGAGTCGGTCGAGCTTCAGTCCGGCGACCTAATTATCTTTCCGCACGGAGAT
>JBGPPC010000289.1:0-5361 GCA_041488355.1 Gammaproteobacteria bacterium | reverse complement strand
CCGCAGGCTGTTGCCCTCGAAGCTGAACGGGATGCGGGCGGCGGCACGCACGATGCGCTCGGCGAACGACTCCGCCTCCTGATCCGAGATGTCGGGTGCCAGGATCCCGAACTCATCACCACCCAGCCGCGCGAAGATCTCATTGCGCCGCACTTGGGCTGAGACCTCACCAGCCACCCGGATCAATAGAGCGTCGCCTGCACGGTGGCCGAAACTATCGTTTACGTGCTTGAATTCGTCGATATCGAAGAACAGCAACGCTACACGCCGCTGGCGGCGCTCGCCGCTCGACAGCATGCGGGTCAACTCTTCCTGGAAGCGGTGGCGATTGAACAATCCGGTGAGGGCGTCGCGCTCGGCCAGGTAGAGGATTTGATTTGCCGTTTGGCGCTCGCGCGTGACGTCTTCGAACAGCCACAGGTAGCCCACCAGCTGGTCGGCTGAGTCGCGCACCGGGTAGCCGACACGCGTGATGAGCCGGCCGTCCGACATCTCGACTTCTACCGGTGCCGAGGGCTCCCCCTCGTTGGCCAGCCGCAGCAGATCCTGCATGGCCTCGTCGCCACGACTTAAGCGTTCCGTGGTTTGCAGCAGCAGCGCCGCAGCATCCATCCCCGTGTAGCGGGTCCGACTGCGCGTGAGCAGCCAGATCTGCTCGAAGGCCGGGTTGGAATAGATGACCCGGTTGTTGCGGTCCACGAACAGGATGCCGATCTGCATGGCATTGAGCAGCGCGTTCAGGCGTGCCCGCTCGTCGCTCGCCAGCACCAGATACTCTTTTTGAATCGCGTTGGCCCGCTCCAACTGGCGCAGCGTTTCGGACAGCTTGTTCTCAGCCTCCTGACGTCCGGTCACGTCGTGCACGGATAAGCGCAACCCCAGGTACGCAGTGTCGGAGCCGTAGATCGGACGCCAGTCAGCGGAGGCCCAGAACTCGGAGCCGTCTTTGCGCCGTGCGCGGAACAGGAAGTCGTTCCCCGTGGTGCCATGCAATGCGCCTGCAATCGCCTCGCGCACTTTCTTGCGATCCTGTGGCGATACCAGCGGCAGTGGGAAGTCCGACATCCCGTCGCAGTCCTCTACCGTGTAGCCGGTGATGGTCTGCACGCGTGAGTTGATCCACAGCAGCCGTCCATCGGGCCCCACCCACAGCTCACAGCCATAGCTGTAGTCGGCAATGGCGTGGAATTTGGATTCGGAGGCGCGCAGTTCGCGCATGCGGTCAGCGACCCGCTCGGCCATGGTGTTGAATGCGGCAGCGAGTTGGCCCACCTCGTCGTCCGAGTCCACCGCGACGCGCGCGGAGAGGTCGCCGCCGGCCATGGCCTCACCCGCAGCCGTGAGGCGACGCAGATGGCGAGTGAGCCACAGCCCCAAAGCGAATTGAAGAACGATGGAGATTACGATCGCGGCGGCCGCGATCATCAGGCTGCCGCGCAGCAGACCGGCACGAGCAGCGTCAAGAAATGTCGTGGAGATGGCGTAGCGCAGCAGCCCTTGGCGTTGGCCCGCGAGAACGAGCGGGACTTGCGTGTCGAAGCGGCCGTCGGATTTGAAATCGGCGGGCGAAGCGCTGTTCTCCAGAGCAGGAAGCGGTCGATTGACGTCCCAGCCCTCGGCTGCGAGCGTGTGGCCGTCGTTGTCCAGCAGGACGAGGTAGCTCAGGCCGTCCTCGGTTCGGCTCTCGCGCAGAATGTTACGTACTGTTGCGTAGTCGCGTTGCGCTACGGGAACCGCCAGCGCGGCGTTGAGCATCGGCGCCAGCAGCCGTCCGCGCACACGCGCCTGCTCTATGAGTGCGTTCTCCAGCAGTCGCAGGCTGTTTGCCGCGAGCGCGGCCAACATGACGACCAGCAGCACCACGCTGGTGAGGACCAGCTTGGCGCGCAGCGAGCGGCCGGGCAGAGCTTTCATGCGGGCGTCGCCGGATCGCTCGCGTGCGCGAGCGCGCGGGTTCGAGGGAGAGTCATGTTACGGTGGCGGCCAGCACCAACTTGCATGCGGACGCCTTTGAGGTGGACATATCCAAACATCGGTCCAGCGAGGGCGGGCTTGAATCAGCTACTGCCCCGGTGTGGGGCGGATTGGCGCGGGTGCGTCCGTACAGCGCAATATTTACAAATCCGGGGCGCCGGGCCGCTACCTGTGACTAGGAGGCCTTGACCAGCACCTTGGAGCGACGCTGGAGATTGTACAGTGCCTGCTTGCTGGCGGGCAGCGCTTCCACCGCGGACTCTGTGAAACCGTGCTCGATGAACCAGTGCGTGGCGCGTGTGGTCAGCACAAACAGCTGCGTCATGCCTAACCGCCGAGCTTCACTTTCCACGCGCTGAAGCAGACGCTCGCCGGCGCCGGCGTTGCGGTATTCAGGACGCACCGCCAGGCAGGCCAGCTCGCCGGCGCCTTCGCCCGAGAATGGATAAAGCGCAGCGCAGCCCACGATGACGTGGTCATGCTCGAGCACGAAGAAGCGTTCGATCTCGATCTCGAGCAGCTCACGCGACCGCTTCACCAGCGTCCCGTCTGCCTCCAGGGGCTCCATCAGCTGCAGAATGCTACCCACGTCGTCGATGCCTGCCGGGCGCAGCTGTTCCAGGGGATCCTGGCTTACCATCGTTCCCACGCCTTCGCGAGTAAACAGTTCGAGCAGCAGCGCTCCATCCACCTGGCGGCTGATCAGATGGGCGCGGGCTACGCGTCCGCGGCAGGCGCGAATCGCGGCAGGTAGATGAGCCTGCACGTCGAGCATGCCGACATCGCCTTCGGTCAGACGCGATTGTGCTTGCGATACCGTCAGCTCACGCATGAGGCTGCCATCGTCGTCTGCGATTCCGGCGGCGTCGATCAGGAATATCAGTTTATCGGCGCCCAACGCGATCGCGGTTTCGGCGGCGACGTCCTCGAGCGTTAAGTTGAAGATTTCACCGGTGGGCGAATAACCCAGCGGCGAGACCAGCACCAGCTCACCGCCGTTCAGCCGCTGACGAATCGCGTCCGCGTGCACGCGCCGCACCTCGCCCGTGAACTGCATGTCCACGCCATCCACGACACCGCGCGGGCGCGCGACCACGAAGTTGCCACCGGCCACCCGTATCGTGGCATTGGCCATGGGCGAGTGGGGCAGGCCCATGGACAGCAGCGCTTCGATCTCGACGCGTAGCTGCCCGTTGGCCTGCTTTACGCACTGCATGGCGGTCTCGTCCGTCACGCGCATGCCACGCACATAGCGCGGCCGGATGTTGCGCGCTTTCAGTTGTGCTTCGATCTGAGGTCGCGCGCCGTGCACCAGCACCAGCCGGACCCCCAGGCTCGCGAGCAAATTGAGGTCGTGCGTGAGGGCTACGAATTTTCCGTCAGCCACCACTTCTCCGCCGAAGGCGACGACGAAGGTGCGACCACGGAACGCGTGGATATAAGGCGCTGCGGCGCGGAACCAGCCGACGAACTGTTCCAGTGGTGGGGCCTGCATCGGCGGCCGGTTCAGCGCGTGCGCCGATTCACTTCGGCGCCATACGGATCGCACCGTCCAGCCTGACGGTCTCGCCGTTGAGCATCTCGTTTTCAGCAATGTGCTTGACCAGAGCTGCATACTCCGACGGGCGGCCAAGACGCGACGGGAATGGTACCTGCAGGCCAAGAGAATCCTGCACTTCTTTGGGCAGCCCCTTGAGCATCGGTGTCTCGAAAATGCCCGGCGCTATGGTCATCACACGGATTCCATTCCGGGCTAGATCGCGCGCAATGGGCAAGGTCATGCCCACAATGCCGCCTTTGGACGCCGAATAAGCCGCTTGTCCGATCTGGCCGTCGAAGGCTGCGACGGAAGCCGTGTTCACGATCACACCACGCTCGCCTGCTGCGTTCGGCGGCTGCTTTGTCATCGCATCCGCCGCCACGCGGATCATGTTGAAGGTGCCGATCAGGTTGACGGTAATGACGCGCATGAAGCTAGCCAGGGCATGGGGGCCTTCCTTGCCCACCGTCTTCTCGCCCAATCCGATGCCGGCGCAATTGACCAAACCGTGCAGCCCGCCGAAGGCTTTGAGCGCGAGGTCGACGGCCGCCCGGGCGTGCTCCTCGCGAGCCACGTCCGTCTCGATGAAGCGCGTACCCTTCCCCAGTTTCAACGCGAGGGCTTCGCCGGCGGTCCGGTTCACATCGGCGATGATCGCATTGCCGCCGCTGGCGACGATCATTTCCACCGTAGCTGCGCCTAAACCTGAGCCGCCACCGGTGACGATGAAAGTACTCTTGCTGATGTCCATGTTCGGATTGCCCATTCCCAATGAGCGCTGCTAACAGTGGAGTATAAGGGACCTTTTCAGGTTTTCCTCTTCTGGGCCCCGGGCTAAAGATCGCCCCACAGCGCTTGAATGGCGGCGAGGGCGGCCAAAGCGGCGGTCTCCGTACGCAGCACGCGCGGGCCGAGCCGCACCGCTGTGAAACCGCAGCCCTGCGCCATCTCCAGCTCCTCCGGGGCGAAGCCACCCTCGGGCCCAGCCAGCAATAGCAGCTCCTGCGGGGCCGACAGGTCGCGCAACCGTCTCTCGGCCACTGTCGACAAGATCAGGCGTTGCCCGGGCGCGGCAGGGTGAGCACCCAGCCACTCGGGCAGGGCGGATACCGGGTGCACCTCGGGTACCCGGTTGCGCCCGCACTGCTCGCACGCCGCGATCGCGAGGTTTTGCCAGTGCTCGACCCTGCGCGTGGCGCGCTCTTCCGCCAGACGCATGACGGAACGCCGCATCTCGACTGGAAAGATCTCGGCCACGCCTAGCTCCACGGCCTTCTGTACCGTGAAATCCATGCGCTCGCGTGCGCTGAGCCCTTGCAGCAGCACCACGCGCACGCTGGGCTCGGCCTCGCGCGAACGCCACGGTCCAACGCGCACCGCGACGTGATCCTTCCCGATCGACAGGATGCACGCGGCCGACTCACCGCCTGCGCCGTTGAACACGGTGACGGCGTCGCCTACCGTAAGCCGCAACACGCGCGCCGCATGGTGCGCAGCCGCTTGCGGCAGATCTCGGGTCGCGCCCTGGGAGAGATCGCCTGCACAGAAAAACCTCGGCGGGGATCGAATATCTTGGTCGCGCGCGGCCGAAGCGTTTCCGCGCGTGCGCGGCAAGTAGTTGTCCATGCTAGAATTTTGCCATGTTCAACGGTCCGGGTGGAACGCCGCTCGTTGTGTTTCTAGCGCCTGCTGCCTCGCCCGGGCCCCTCTGCGGGCATTCTCATGGCTACTGCTCCTATCTGTGACTTCGGCTGGCGCGCCGTCGATTTCGACTTGCCCGCCACCGACGGCAAACGCTATCGACTGGCGCAGCTGCAAGGGTCTCACGGCCTGCTGGTCATGTTCAT
>JBGPPC010000288.1:0-5439 GCA_041488355.1 Gammaproteobacteria bacterium | reverse complement strand
CAGGTCGAGTACCTGCTGCCCAATACGGACGTGATGGTCAACTTCCACAACGAGCGTCCGATCGGCCTGCAACTACCGCCCAGCGTCGTGCTTACCATTACCGAGACCGAGCCGACCATGAAGGGAGCGACCGCAACCGGCTCCTTCAAACCGGCCAAGACCGAAACCGGACTGACCGTCATGGTTCCGCCTTTCGTCGGCGAAGGCGAGAAGATCAAGGTCAACACCGACTCGGGCGAGTACATCGAGCGTGTCTGACCAGCCGGCCAAACGCCGTCATTCCGGGGTGACGTCCCTTGCGCTACGCAGCCCCGGAATGACGGCTGACGTTGTCACTAATCAGGAGCCGGTTTGGTGAAAGGCAGGATCCGGGCACCGGTACGCCGGACCTGAGGGAGCGGCGCTTGTCCGGTGAGCGCGAGCAGCGTCTCGCGCAACTGACCGAAGCGTTCCCACATCATGGATTGCAGGCGCAGCGTCGCCTCCAACGGAGTTTTCGCCCGCCTGCGCTACAGGTCGATGCGAGACTGCAGCGCCCACAGCCGTTCACGCAGCTCGGGTGGGGCCTGCTCGATCAATGAGTCGATGGCGATCTGCCGCCGGCGCTCAAACTCGTTCGGGTCCTCACGCGCCAGGCGCTGCCATTCGTCAACATCGAAGTCCATGCCGGGAGTTTAGCGCCGGGTGCTCTCGGCGCTCAACAAATGTCAACGAGAGCGTCAAGGAACCTCGAGGGGAGAGTTCGCAACGACTCTACGCGCCCGGCTTTGCGAGCGTCCATCCGAAGGGGCCAACACCAGGCTCTAGCCGGGCTGCCTTCCGCTCAGCGTCGCGCCACGACTTTGACCACGGCTCGACCGCCTCGCGCCGCATCCGCTACGACCTCCGGCTGTAAAGTCACGTGGTCGATGCCGTAGCGCTCGTCCAGCACTTGGCGCGCCTGCTCCAATACCCTTGGCCAGCTCGACAGCTCGGCGATGTCGAGGTGTGCGGACAGGGCCACCCGCCCCAAGGAGATGTGCCAGATGTGCAGATCGTGCACGCTGCGCACCCCATCGATCCGAGCGATCAGCCGCCCCACCTCCTCCAGCTTCACGCTCCGGGGCACGCCTTCCATCAGTACGTGCAGCGCTTCGCGCAGAAGACTGATGGTCGAGCCCAGGATCAGCAGCGCGATGACCAGCGATAGAATCGGGTCGATCGGCTTCCAGCCCGTAAAGTAGATCACGGCCCCGGCCGCGAGCGCCGCCACCGATCCGATCAGATCGGAGGTGACGTGCAGCATCGCCGCGCGCAGGTTCAGGCCGCGCTCACCGCGGCTCAAGATCAGGATTACAGCCAGGTTCAGCAGCAGCCCGATGAACGCCACGATCATCACGCCGAGTCCCTGGACGTCCGCCGGCGGGTGAAGCAGCCGGCTGATCGACTCGACGGCGATGAAAACCACCACCAGCAGCAGGGCGAGGCCGTTGACGAATGCGGCGATGACCTCGGCGCGCGCCAATCCATAGGAGTGCCGGGCGCCCGGCGGCTGCGCCGCCACCCAAGCGGCAAACCATGCAAGCCCCAGAGCCAGGGCATCGGAGAACATGTGTCCGGCATCGCTGACGAGGGCCAGCGAGCCGAACGCCAGGCCCGAAATCAGTTCGACGAACGCATAACCCAAGGTCAGCGCCAGCGCCACTCCGAGCACGCCTGGAAGCGCACCGTGCTTGCTCTCGTGCTCGTGCCCGTGGTGTGCGCGATGTCCTGCCATAGGCTAGTCGGCGCGATCAGCCATCAGCGCGACCGGGGGCGCGCAAGGCAGCCGCGGTCGGCACATTGGCCTGCAGCTCGCGCAGTGCAACTTGATACGCCCCGCTGGTGCGCGCGTCCGCGAGGGAGGCATAAGGTCTGTTCGAGCGCAGGAGCGCGAGACGATCTTCCCGCGCAGTGTCCGCGCTCCACCTCAACCCGTCGAGGAGCTCGTCCGCACGGTCAGGGCGGTTGCACACCAGAACCATGTCGCAGCCTGCCGAGATCGCGGCGTCCGCGCGCGCCACGATGCCCCCGGCGACGGACGCGGCCTCCATGCTCAGATCATCGCTGAAGATCAGACCATCGAAACCGATCTCGTTGCGCAACACATCCTGCAACCAGATGCGCGAAAAGCCGGCCGGCACCCGGTCCACTTCAGGGTAGATCACATGCGCCGGCATGACGCCTCCCAATTGGCGCACGAGGCGCCGATACGGGGCCAGATCCACAGCTCGTATCTCGGACAAAGTGCGCGGGTCGAGCGGGATCTCCACATGGGAATCCGCGCCCGCAAAGCCATGACCAGGGAAATGCTTGCCGACTGCGGCGGCACCGCCACGAGTCAATCCTGCGATCAAGGCAGACGCCAGCTCGCCCACCGCCTCGGCGTCGCGGTGAAAAGCGCGAGTCCCAATCACGCGGCTACGCCCGAAGTCGACATCCAACACAGGCGTGAAGCTGAAATCGACGCCGCTGGCGATCAACTCAGTAGCGATGACCAATCCAACCGCTTCTGCGCGGCGGCGCGCGGCCGCACGGTCTACGTCCCACAGGGCCCCCAGCTCTGCCATGGCCGGGATCGGCGTATAGCCCTCCCGGAAGCGCTGCACCCTGCCGCCCTCGTGGTCGACCGCGATCAACAGCTCAGGGGTGCGCAGCGCACGAATGTCGGCGCAGAGCTCGGCGATCTGCTCCGGCGACGCGTAGTTGCGCTGGAACAGGATGACGCCACCCACCAGCGGGTGAAGCAGGCGCGCGCGATCGGCGTCGGCGAGCTGGTGGCCCAGGACGTCGAGCATGACCGGGCCGAGCGGCAGTGTGCTTGGGTTCACCGCGAGTCGGACTCGAGAACGACCACGGCGCAGGCGATGCTGCGCTCGTGGGTCAAGGTGATGTGCTGACCCCTCACACCGCGATCGTCCGACAGCGCCTGGAGCTCGGGCGCAAGCTGCAGCAGAGGACGCCCCAACGAATCGTGGGTGACGCTGATGCTGGTCAACAGCACCGGGGTTCGCAGCCCCGTGCCGAAGGCTTTGGCGTAGGCCTCTTTGGCGGCAAACCGACTGGCCAGAAAAACGGCGCGATTGGGACTCACGCGAAACCCCTCCCATTCGCTCGGCGCCAGGACGCGACGGGCGAAGCGCTCGCCGTACCGCTCGAGCAGCTTCGCTACGCGAGCGACCTCTACGACGTCCGCGCCGATTCCGAGGATCACGCGCCGCCTCCGCGCGCGGCAACCATGAGGCGCTTCATCTCGCCGACCGCCTCGCTCAATCCCACGAACAACGCCCGCGCGACGATCGCGTGGCCGATGTTGAGCTCGGCGATCTCCGGGATGGCGGCGACAGGCTGCACATTGTGGTAGTGCAACCCATGGCCTGCATTCACCTTCAAACCCAGCTTCGCGGCATAGGTGGCCTCACGCGCGATGCGCGCGAGCTCCTCGGCTTGACGTGGGGTATTGTCGGCTGCGGCATAGGTGCCGGTATGGATTTCGATCGCTGGAGCTCCGGCCTCGCGCGCGGCGTCGATCTGCATCCGGTCCGCCGCGATAAACAAAGACACACGGATGCCGGCATCCCCCAGTTCGCGACACGCCTCCTGAACGCGAGCGAAGTTCCCCTTCACATCTAACCCGCCCTCGGTGGTCAGCTCGGCGCGCCGCTCGGGAACCAAGCAGACATCATGCGGGCGAATGCGTAGCGCGATCGCCAACATCTCCGGGGTTACTGCACTCTCAAGGTTCATGCGGGTGGTGAGCACGCCGCGCAGGATCTCTACATCCGCGTCCTGGATATGCCGCCGGTCTTCGCGCAGATGCAGCGTGATCAGGTCGGCGCCAGCCGATTCAGCCATCAGCGCGGCTTGAACCGGGCTTGGATACGGGGTCCCCCGCACCTGCCGCAGGGTGGCGACGTGGTCGATGTTCACTCCGAGGTGGATCACGTGGCAGGCCAGAGTCAATGAGTCAGAGCTGCTGCATCTCGCGCAATAGCTGGCGTGTGTGCAACACCTGACCTCCGAGATAGTGGTTGAGCACAAAGCGCATCAACGCGCGGCCCTGCTGGAGCGTCAGTGGGTCGCGGTAGTCGTCGGCAGCAATGTCCATCAGGGTCTTGCCCGACACCTCCACCGGCGGGGCTGGCGCTCGCACCGGCACCAGTTCTGGCCCACGCTCGAGGACGTAGGTATAACTGGCCTCGGCCTGGATTGGATCACCAGCGATATCGTGCTCCAGCTGCATGCCGTACCCCAGCTCGCGTAGCAGCTTCTTCTCGAAGCGGCGCAACGCCCGTGCCGGAAGATCTCCGGCCCGGAATGCTGCCAGCGCCTCCTCGTACGCCAGATACAGCCCCTCATGCGGGTCCTCGCGTGCGAGCAGCTTGAGCATCAGCTCATTCAAGTAGAAGCCGCACATGAGACTCAGCCCTGAAAGCTGGGCATGGCCGGCCTGCCTTTCGGCCCGGTGCAGGGTGCGTAACTCGGCTTTGCCGGACCAGCTGAGGTTCAGCGGCTGGAAAGCCATGAGCAGCCCGCGCAGCGAAGACTTCGGCCGTCGCGCGCCGCGCGCCACGAGCCCCAGCCGTCCGGCGTTGCGGCTGAAAACCTCCACCACCAGGCTGGTCTCCTTGAATGGATAGCTGTGCAGCACGTAGGCGGCCTCATCGTCGCGGACGCCCCGCCGCTCCCGTTCGCCTGCAACCCGACGCGCCACACCCCCGTTGGCTGCCGCCTGTCCCTCATCCGTGACTGCGCTCATCACCGCTGCTCACTCATAGCCAAGGCTGCGCAGGGTGCGCGGATCTTCCATCCAGCCGCGCCGCACCCGCACCCAGACCTCCAGATAGACCCGGCTGCCGAACAATCTCTCCATATCCTCGCGCGCCTGCGTCGCAATGGTTTTGAGCTTCTCACCGCCCTTCCCGATGATGATGGCCTTCTGCGCCGGACGATCTACGATGATACTGGCAGCGATGCGACGCAGTCTGCCGGCAGCTTCGAACTGCTCTACCTCGACCGCCGCCGCGTAGGGCAGTTCGTCGCCGAGCAACCGGAACAGTTTCTCGCGCAGGAATTCGGCTGCCAGGAACCGCTCGCTGCGGTCGGTCAGATCGTCTTCCGCGTACAGTGACGCGCCTGCGGGGAGGTGGGGACCGATCGCGGCGAGCAGGTCCGGCACCTGACGCCCTGTGCGTGCACTGATGGGAACGATGGCCGCGAATGGATGGACTCGCGTCAACTCGTCGATGAACGGCAGCAACCGGGTCTTGTTGGCGATCCCGTCGACCTTGTTGATCGCGAGGATGACCGGCCGGTCGCGCGGAACGCGCGCCAGCACGGCGCGATCTTCTGCACCGAAGCGCAGCGCCTCCAGCACCAGCACGACCACATCGGCACTCAGCACCACATCGGATGCAGCCT
>JBGPPC010000287.1:0-5474 GCA_041488355.1 Gammaproteobacteria bacterium | reverse complement strand
GTCGCACTTCTGCAGCAGCTTCTGAATGATGTTCTCGACATCCTCGCCCACGTACCCGGCTTCGGTCAGCGTGGTCGCATCGGCCATCACGAACGGAACGTTCAGCAGGCGCGCCAGCGTCTGCGCGAGCAGCGTTTTGCCCGAGCCGGTCGGTCCGATCAGCAGGATATTGCTTTTGGCCAGCTCGATATCGTCCTTCTTGCCGAGGTTCTTGAGGCGCTTGTAGTGGTTGTAGACAGCCACGGACAGAATTTTCTTGGCCTGCTCCTGTCCGATCACGTATTGGTCCAGGATGGAGCGGATCTCGTGCGGCACGGGCAGATCAGACTTGGCGCCGCGGCTGCCTTGCTCCCCTTGGCTTTCCTCGCGGATGATGTCGTTGCACAGCTCGATGCACTCATCGCAGATGAACACCGACGGACCGGCGATCAGCTTGCGCACCTCGTGCTGACTCTTACCGCAAAATGAACAGTACAGCAGCTTCTCTGAACCGGGCTTATCTGACATAGCTTGGCTTACGCCTTTGGGGCTCGGATTCTCCGTGTTAGCTGAGGGCAGCCGCGCAGATCCCGGATCGACCGGGCGTCATGCCGCAACCTCGGCGCGGCTCACCAGCACCTTATCGACGAGGCCGTATTTCGTGGCCTCCTCAGCGCCAAAGAAGTTGTCGCGCTCAGTATCGTGCTCGATAGTCTTGATCTCCTGCCCGGTGTGGCGCGCGAGGATCTCATTGAGGCGTTGCCGCAGATACAGAATTTCCTTCGCATGGATCTCGATATCGGTGGCCTGGCCCTGGAAGCCACCCATGGGCTGATGAATCATCACGCGGGAATTGGGCAACGCGTAGCGCTTGCCCTCGCTCCCGGCAGCGAGAAGCAGTGCACCCATGCTCGCTGCCTGCCCGACGCACAGGGTGCTGACGTCAGGCTTGATGAACTGCATCGTATCGTAAATAGCCAGGCCGGCCGACACCGAACCACCCGGCGAGTTGATATAGAAGGAGACGTCCTTTTCCGGATTCTCCGACTCCAGAAACAGAAGCTGCGCGACGATGAGGTTGGCCGACATCTCGTTCACCACACCGACCAGAAACACGACCCGCTCCTTGAGCAAACGCGAGTAGATGTCGTAGGCGCGTTCGCCACGACCACTCTGCTCGATCACCATCGGAATCAGCCCCAAACCGCGGGGTTCCAATTCCCGACGCTCAGATTGTCTGCCTTCCCAATTCATCTCGAATTACCCATCAGTTCGTCGAAGTCGGCGGGCTTGTCCTCCGATTTGACCCGGGTCAACGCCCACTGGACGACGTTATCCTCCAACACCAGAGACTCCACCTCGCGCAGCCGTTCCGGGGACTGATAGTACCAGCGCACCACTTCCTCGGGCCTTTCGTAGCTCTGCGCGTAGTCTTGGATGACCGCCTTCACCTGATCCGGCTTCGCTTGCAGGGCGTTTTGCCTGACCACCTCAGCCACGATCAAACCGAGCGTGACGCGCCGGCGCGCCTCAGGTTCGAACGCGTCGCGCGGCATCGGAACCTCGTCCGCTTTCATCCCGCGTCCCGCCAAGTCTTTGCGCATGCCCGCCATCAGCCCCTCGGTCTCGAGCTCCACCAGCGACTTCGGCAATTCCAGCGTGGCATTGGCGACCAGCGCTCTCATCACTTGCTCCTTTACCCGCCCCTGCACGCGCCGCCGCAGCTCACGTTCCAGGTTCGCCCGGATCTCGGCGCGCATCTTCGTGAGGTCGCCATCGCCGATACCGAGCTGTCTGGCGAACTCGCCATCCACCTCGGGTAGTACTGGTTGTTCGGCCCGCTTGAAGGCGACGTCAAACTGCGCGCTCTTCCCGGCCAACTCCTTAGCATGATAGTCCTCCGGGAAAGTCAGTTCAAATGTCCGGCTCTCGCCGGCCCTCAAGCCAACGACCTGCTTCTCGAAGTCGCCCAACAATCGCCCTTCGCCGAGTACGGTTACGTGATCGGCGCCGCTGCCACCTTCAAACTCCTGCCCAGCCTGCGTACCACGGTAGTCGATGGTGACACGGTCACCGATCTGAGCACCGCGATCGACCGCCTCGTAGCGCACCCGCTGCTTGCGCAGGATCTCGATGGTTTTGTCGACTTCGAGCTCTCCCGGGACGACGGTAGGGCGCTCGATGACGACGTTATCGAGAGCTTTGAGCTGAATTTCAGGATAGACCTCGAAGGTCGCGCTGAACTCGAAGTTGTCTTTGGCCTCCGTCGACTTGGCCTCGAAGCGGGGATAGCCAGCCACCCGGAGGTTTTGCTGCTTGATCGCCTCGCCGAAGGTCTTCTGCAGGGCGTCGCCCAAGACCTCTTGGCGCACTTGGCCGCCGTACTGCTGCTGTACCAGCCGCAATGGCACCTTCCCTGGCCGAAAGCCATGCATGCGTACGTTGCGCGCCAGGCGTTTGAGACGATTCTCGATTTCGCCGTCGATTTCCTGCACTGGCAGCGAGACGTTCAACCGCCGCTCTAGAGTGCTGACTTTTTCTATACTCGCTTCCATTTCTCCTGGATCCTCAACTAGGGGTCGCTGGTGCGAAAGGAGAGACTCGAACTCTCACGCCTTTCGGCGCCAGAACCTAAATCTGGTGCGTCTACCAATTCCGCCACTTTCGCAATGATCGCATTTTATAATACGTGGGCCATCTGCTTCTACCAGAGTACCGCGTCCAGAGCCCTCCGGCCAATAAATAAGCCATTGAACACGAAGCCCATTCCAGATGGGCCACAACTTCCGGCAGTTGACCATTACGAGAACTTTCCGGTTGCGTCCTGGCTGCTTCCCAGCCAGTTACGCGCACCCGTACGGCTTATCTACGCCTTCGCCCGGCAGGCAGACGACTTCGCCGACGAAGGGGACGACAGTCCACAAGAGCGGCTCGAAAAGCTGGCGACCTTCGAGCGCGAGCTCGACAGGCTCGAGCGTGGGCAGCCGGTCAGCTTGCCCTTGTTTCACCTTCTCGTGCCGGTGATCCGAGAGCGGAGCCTGCCAGTTCAGCTGTTTCGGGACCTGCTGTCCGCGTTCGCGCAGGACGTGACGAAGACGCGATACGAGGATTTTGGCGAGGTGATGAGCTATTGCCGCCGTTCAGCCAACCCGGTTGGCCGGTTGTTGCTTCATTTGTTTCGAGAGAGCGATCCGCGCAGCCTCGCCTACTCCGACGGGATCTGTTCGGCGCTGCAGCTCATCAACTTTCTGCAGGACATCCCCATCGACTATGGTAAGGGGCGCATCTATCTGCCCAAAGACGAAATGCGACGGTACGACATCTCTGAGGCCCAAATCGCCGCCGGGGACACCCGCGGTCGCTGGGCCCCGTTCATGCGCTTTCAGATCGAGCGCGCACGCCAAATGCTCGAGGCCGGCGCTCCATTGGGACGGGTGCTTAAAGGACGCATCGGCCTCGAGTTGAGGACGATCGTCCTGGGCGGAGAACAGATTCTGAAGCAGCTTCACCTCAGCGACGGTGACGTGTTCCGCCACCGCCCGGTTCTAGACAAGCGCGACTGGTTCCAGATGCTTGCGCGCGCCCTGCTTGCCCGCCGATGACGCCAGACGAATACTGCCGACGGAAGGCGGCCGCGAGCGGCTCGAGCTTCTACTACAGCTTCTTGTTCCTGCCCCGCGACCAGCGACGCGCCATCACCGCGCTGTATGCGTTCTGCCGAGAAGTAGACGACGTCGTGGACGAGGCCGCCGATCCCGGCGTGGCGCGGGCCAAGCTCAGCTGGTGGCGGGGTGAGGTGCAGGCTGTCTTCAGCGGCAGCCCGCAGCACCCGGTGGCCCGCGCGCTCGTGCCGGTCGTACGCGCCTTTCCGATCTCAGAGTCGCAGCTAATCGAGATCATCGCCGGCATGGAAATGGATCTCGATTTCAACCGCTACCCGGACTTCGCCACCCTGGAGGTCTACTGCCATCGAGTCGCGGGCGTGGTCGGGCTGCTGTCGGCGGGGATCTTCGGGCACACCCAGCCTGCCACGCTGGATTACGCCCGCACCTTGGGTCTCGCGCTGCAGCTCATCAACATCATCCGCGATGTGGGCCAAGACGTGCGCCGCAATCGCATCTACCTGCCGCTCGACGAGTTGGCGCGCTTCGGCCTTTCCAGTGCGGACATCATCGAGCAGCGAGAAGACGAACGCTTCGAGCGGCTCATGGCGTTCCAGATCGAACGCGCACGCGAATACCATGACCGCGCCTTGTCCCTCCTGCCGCGGGCCGATCGACGCGCACAACGGGCGGGCCTGGTCATGGCCGCGATCTACCGGGCGTTGTTGGAGGAGATCGCCTCTCTGCGCGGGCGCACACTGAAGCAGAGCGTCGCTCTGACGCCGGTGCGCAAGCTGTGGATCGCATGGAGAACCTGGATGACGGCGTAACCGTGGGCAATACGCGAGGGACTGAACAGGAGAGCGCGAGCCCGTCGCCCGCCTCTGGTCGCTCTTCACTTCATGTCGCGATTCTTGGCGGAGGGTGGTCCGGCATGGCCGCCGCAGTCGAGCTGGCCGAGCGTGGCGTGCCGGTGACCGTGTTCGAAGCCTCGCGCACGCTCGGAGGACGCGCTCGCCGTGTCGAGGTCAACGGTGTCGCGCTCGACAACGGTTTGCACATCCTGATCGGAGCCTACCGCGAGACGCTGAGGCTGATCGCGAAGGTGTCCGGCGCACGCGATTGCGGCCTGTTGCGCGGACCGCTCGACTTGCATGTCCTGGGGAAGTTCCGATTGCGTGCTGCGCCACTGCCCGCTCCGCTGCATTTGGCTGGGGCACTGCTGCGTGCGCAGGGGCTGACCTTCGCGGAACGGCTGCGCGCCGTACAGTGGATGTCCCGGCTCCGTGCGACGAACTTCCGGCTCGACTCGGACGTGCCCGTGGCTCTGCTCTTAGCACAGCAGCGCCAGGGCGCGCGTGCGCGGCGGCACCTGTGGGAGCCGCTATGCACGTCGGCGCTCAACACACCGCCCGAGCATGCTTCCGCGCAGGTGTTCCTCAACGTCCTGCGCGACAGCCTGAGCGGACCGCGAGCGGACAGTGACCTGCTGCTGCCGACCACCGACCTCTCGGCGCTGTTCCCGGAGCCCGCTGCGCACTACGTTCAGCACCGCGGCGGGCAGGTGCTGACCGGTACGCCCGTGTCATCGCTGCGGGCCGATGGTGGTGGACTGATGGTAGACACAGCGGCCGGCTCCACGCGATTCAGCCACGCGGTCTGCGCGCTCCCGCCGTACCGCATCGCCGAAACGCTCGCGGGGCTGCCGCCACTTGCGGGCGTCACACAGGCTGTCCAACGCCTCACCCATGAGCCCATCTATTCGGTCTACCTGCAGTACCCCGGTCCGCTACGCCTGCCGCAGGCGATGTTCGGCCTCGACGCAGCGATTACGCAGTGGGTTTTCGATCGTGAAGCGCTGTCCGGACAGCAGGGACTCGTGGGTGTGGTCAT
>JBGPPC010000286.1:0-5499 GCA_041488355.1 Gammaproteobacteria bacterium | reverse complement strand
TTGATCACATCGGTGCCGCGGCGCACGCCCCCATCCAGGATCACTTCCATCCTGCCGTCGACGGCGTCCACCACATCGGGTAGCGCGGAGATCGCGGAGCGCGCCCCATCCAGCTGTCGGCCGCCGTGGTTGGACACAATGACCGCGTCCACGCCATGCTCCGCGGCGAGCTTTGCATCCTCGGGGTTGAGTACCCCTTTGAGGGCAAGCGGACCGCCCCAAAGCGACTTTGCCCACTCAATGTCCTTCCAAGTCACCGACTGGTCGAACTGCGAGTTCACGAATTCGGCGATCGTGAACATGTCGTCCCCGTGACCGCTTCCGACAAAGTTGGCCAGTGTGGCCTTGGGACCAGTGAAGAAGCGCCAGACCCAACCCGGGTGCACCGCGAAGTCCATCAAGGTGGACGCGCGCAGCTTCGGCGGAATGGTCAAGCCGTTGTGCACGTCGCGGTCGCGCTGGCCCTGAAGCGCGAGGTCCACTGTGAGCACCAGCGCCGCGCAGCCCGCGGCCTTGGCGCGCTCGATCATGGACTTGGCGAGCCCGCGATCGCGCATCACGTAGAGCTGGAACCAGATAGGCTCGTGCACTGCCTTCGACACGTCTTCGATCGTCGAAGTGGACATGGTGCTCAGGCAGAATCCCACGCCGGCCTTATCCGCCGCCTGTGCCGCCGCCACGGCTCCGTTGGGCCAGAGCATACCCGGCCCTCCGGTCGGCGCGAGAATCAGCGGTTGCTTCAGCTTCTGACCCAGTACGGTGACCGATTGATCACGCCGGGCCACGTCGACCAGCACGCGCGGAAGCAAGGCCAGCCGCTGGAAATCACTCTGGTTTGCGCGCAGCGTGACTTCGTCCTGTGCGCCGTCGTCGACGAAGTCGAATAGCGCGCGCGGCAATCTGCGCCGCGCCAGCTTGCAAAGGTCCTCGATATTGGCAATGACCATTGATCGTTATTTCGTGATTCGTGAGAGGCCGTGATTCGTGACGGGCCGTGACTCGTAAGAGGCCGTGATTCGTTCGAGTGTGACGCATGATCCTAAAGCCCGTTGCCGCCACCTCTTGACCTAACAAAGCCGTTGTATTTCCAATGCGAATTCACTGGCAGCGTATGCATCGCCATCACGATCCACGAATCACGGCCTCTCACGAATCACGGCCTCAATCGTTGACCGACAATATCGCCACTGCATACGCCTGCAGCTTGAGCTTGGCCGGATCCTTCACCACGCTGTGTGCGGCCTGGAAGCGTGTCGGATCCGTGGTCGCTCTGACGAAGCTCTGCTCATCCAGCGTGGTTCCGTACACCGCGCCTTTGGCGCCGTGGACTGCGACCGTCTGCTCTTGGGCCGTGAGGTTGGCGACCCACAAGGTGGTGCCACCTTCGCCGCGGTACGCCAGGCACTGCACTCTGGCCGTGTCGGTCGACTCTGCGTAAACGAGCTTGCGCCCCGCGCCGCGCGTCAGCCCGCTGATCACGTGGTAGACGGGATAGACCGCCGGACCTGTGAGCTGCTCATAATAGGGCTGCGGATGGTCAGTCTTGCGGTAGATGATGCCCAGCGGGCCGGTCGGCGCGCCCACGGCCACGGACTCGACGTTGGTACGCGCGAACGTGGCGATGTAGCCCAGGGTCCAGGACGCGCTGAACAGGCCACGCTGGCGTGGGTCCATCCTCGCGAGGCACACGCGCTCGTTGTCCGGATTAGGGGTAAACGTTTTCCCGTGGGGATTATCGCGACAACCAATGCTGCTGGGTCCAACACGGTACGCCGTGCCGCCCATGAACGAGCGCGTGGTGGCCACTTGGTAGGGTAGCGCCTCGAGCGTCTCCATCACGGAACGATCGTCGGCGGCGTGCACGATCGGGCAGGTGGTATTCATCACAAAATCGAGATTGTCCGCGGGCGGGTGTTTGCGGTTCAGCTCGGTGAAGAAGGAGAACATGCCCCCGCCCAGGCGCACGCCGGGGAAAGCGGCGCGAGCGGCGGCGTACAAGGCGTCCAATGCCGGTGCCGGCGGGCGTGGGCCGCCGGGCAACACTGACTTGAGGTCGCCTACGGGGCAAATCGCAATCGCGGCCAGGGTCAGGCCCGAGTGCTTCACCATGCTTGCCAGGCGCGCGAGCTCTCCAGCGTAGTCGTTGAAGCTCTCGACTACAATTTCCAAGACGCATTGCGCGCTGGTCTGCTCGCACAGCACGCGGTAGCCGTACAACTCTTTGAGGCCGTGCCGCGCGCGCGGATCGAACTGGCATTGCAGGAAGCGCGGCGCGGCGAGCTTCAAGAGGTCGAGATGCATCACCGCGTACTCGATCTCTTCGGCCGGCATCCCCAGCCCCACGGGCGGCATGCTCGCGCGCGTGGCAGCGCCGAGCTCGATCGCCACGCCCTTAGGGGCGCTCGCGCCGGCGTTACGTGTCTTACCGCTCAACGATACTTTGACCGCCTGCCTGATTGTCTCCCCCGCCTTCAGGGTATAGGACCAGGGCAGAGCCAGCGGCCGCACATAGGTTTTGAACGAGGCGTCGGTCCAGTTGCGATGGTCTTCCATCTCCCACGTGTCGCCTTCAAAGCGGACTGTCGCCTTGACACCGGGCGTAACCGCGTGCGTGAGCGCGCGGATGTGCAGGAACGGCTGGACCGGGTCGACTTGCTGAGGGAACTTGGATTTCGCAACCGTGCCGTCGACATGCTCGACCTCGACGTCCTTGCCGACCACACCCTTGAGCGGATGTAGGACCACGAACCCCGTGCGCGCGGTGAGAAAATCAGTTTTGGGAGTGGCGTTGCCGGTGAACTCCAAGGACCCATCGGCGCGGCCTTCGATGCGCGCATCGTAGGCGATCTCCTGGCTCCCTTTGCCGCACACCGCTCGATAGGAAACCGAGAATCCGTCGGCGCGTTGCTCGACTTTCAGATTGGCGATGCTGGGTACGTAGGTGCCCCAGTTCTCGTCGCGGACCAGAAACGCGACCGCGCGCAGCACCTCGATGCCGTCCAGCTTGAGATAGCGGAGCTGCCCGTTATCGAGCTCTACCGACAATGGTCCGGCCGTCAGCATCCGCCCCGCTACATCGGGCTGCTCGGTACCGGTCAGGAGGATCGCGCGAGATGGCTTAGGTATTGTCATCGCATTTGGTCCTTGCTGGTCAAGAATGCTTTCGGCCGCGCACTGCGCTTAAACTTCGCCATGAGAAGTTAGCTTTCACCGCAAGAAGCTGCTTTGCAGCGTCTTGTCACGAATCACGAGTCACGGCCTTTCACGAATCCCGGCCCTTCTACGACACCACCATCTCGGTCGCGGGATCGATCAGCACCACGCGATTCATATCGATGGCCAGCTCGATCGTTTCTCCCGGCTGCGACACATCGTGGGCTTGCAGCTCCGCGACCACTTCGGCGCCGCCGAGGCGGAACGTGGCATAAGTCCGCGAGCCGGTCGGCTGCACCAGCTCGATCAGGGCCGTGTGGCGTACGAGCCCCTGACGCAACTCGCCTGTGGCACGGGTGATGTGCTCGGGGCGCACGCCGAGCGTGATCGGTTGGCTGCGGTACCCCGCCAACCTGCCTTGGCGACCCGCCGGCAGTGCGAGCTGGTTGCCATCGACGAGTCGAACCGCCAGCGCACCGCTGTCCTGCAACTGCGCTGGCACGAAGTTCATCGCGGGCGACCCGAGGAAGCCGGCGACATAGCGGGTGGCGGGACGCTCGTAGAGGTCCAGGGGCGCGCCGGCTTGCTCGATCTTGCCGTCGCGCAGCAGCACGATGCGGTCGGCCATGGTCATGGCCTCGATCTGGTCGTGCGTGACATAGATCATGGTCTTGCCCAGCTCCAAATGCAGGCGCTTGATCTCCCCGCGCATCTCGTCGCGGAGCTGGGCATCGAGGTTGGAGAGCGGTTCGTCGAACAGATACATCCGAGCGTTGCGCACGACGGCGCGGCCGATGGCCACGCGCTGCAGCTGACCACCGGAGAGCTGGCGCGGGTAGCGCTGCAGCAGCAGCTCGATGGCCAGCATCTGTGCGGCGCGCCGCACTTTTGGTTCGATCTCTGCCGCGGGTGTCTTGCGCGCACGCAGTCCGAAGGCGATGTTCTCGAACACGGTCATGTAGGGATACAGCGCGTAGTTCTGAAACACCATGGCGATGTCGCGGTCGCGGGGCAGGACGTGATTCATCAGCTGGCCGCCGATCTCGATGTTGCCCTGGTCGGCGTTCTCGAGTCCGGCGATCGTGCGCAGCAGCGTGCTCTTGCCGCAGCCGGACTGGCCAACCAGCACGGTGAATTCCCCGGCGGGAATCTCGAGGTCGACACCCTTCACGGCGTGGACAGAACCGTAGTACTTGTGCAACCCGGTGATCCTGAGATCGGCCATCGCTATCCCTTTACTGCGCCCAGCGATATCCCTCGGACCAGATAGCGCTGCATGAACGCCACGACGACGAAAATCGGCAGCGTACCGAGCACCGACATGGCGGAGATCTTGGCCCAGAAATTCGACTGCCCGCCGAAGTAATGCGTGACCTGGACGGTATAAGTCACGACTTCGGTGCGGGTGAGGACCAAGGCGAACAGGAACTCGTTCCAGGCGAACACGAAAGTGAAGATGGCGGTCGCAAACAGACCTGCGCGCGACATGGGGAACACGACTTTCCAGATCACTTGCCAGCGCGAGCAGCCGTCGACCAGCGCGGACTCCTCCAACGCGGGCGGGATGTCCAGGATGTAACCACGCATCATCCAGATGACGTAAGGCAGATTGAACGCCGTGTACAGAAGGATCACGCCGATATAGGTGTCGACCCAGCCCAGCCACACGTAGAGCAAGAAGATCGGGAACACGACGGCGATGGGCGGAACCATGCGCTGGGAGATGATCCAGTTCGCCAGGTGCTCCCCGCCGGTCTTGAAGCGGGCCAGACTGTAGGCGCAGATCGTGCCCAGGAACATCGCCATCAGCGTACTTCCGCCGGCCACGACCAAGCTGTTCCACACCGTGGTGGCGTCGCCATCCTTGAACAGCACCGCATAGTTATCGAACTGGATCCGGCCCGGATACCATTTGGGTGGATACGAGAAGATCTCTTCCGGCGTCTTGAACGAGATCATAGCCAGCCAATAGATCGGGAACAGAAAGAACAGTGTGATGGCGATCGCCGAAGCAACCCGCAGGGCCAGGCGCAAGTGCGAGCGTTGATCCGAGCTGCTCATCGCAGTACCTTCAACCCGGAGCCCCTCGCCGGGTAACTCATCGCGCCAACTCCACCCGCTTCAATGCCGCGAACACGACCACCGAGAGCAGTACGATGATCAGCAGCGCTACCGCCGCGGTATAGCTGGTCTCGAACTGCTGGAAGCCCTTGATGTAGGTGAAGATCGAGATGGTTTCGGTCATCGTTCCCGGGCCACCTTTAGTGAGCGCCCAGACGATGTCGAACAGGCGGAACAGATCCAACCCGCGAATCAGAATCGCGACCGCCATGACCGGCCAGATGG
>JBGPPC010000285.1:0-5540 GCA_041488355.1 Gammaproteobacteria bacterium | reverse complement strand
GTGCTCCCAGCCGAGCGGCTCCTCGAGGAGGCCATCAAGACCGCCGAGAAGATCTGCGAGCTGAGCCTGCCCGTGGTCATGCTCGCGAAGGAGTCGGTGAACCGGGCCTTCGAGACCACACTCAGCGAAGGCGTGCGCTTCGAGCGCCGGCTGTTTCACTCCTGCTTCGCGATCGAAGACCAGAAGGAAGGCATGGCAGCCTTCGTGGAGAAGCGCAAGGCGGTGTTCCGCAATCGCTGAGGGCTGCGTTGCCGCTGCCCTTGCGATCTGCTGCGGACATTTTTCCACGGACCTTCGCGACAACGCCCCCGAGATGGACTATCTGCGGCGCCGCTCCTGTTTGCGTATTCGGTCCACAACCTGTGGAGTAGATCGGTTGCGACCGACGCATGCCCGAGGTTCGATTGACGCCGATGTTCGAGTGCGGCACGCTGCGACACAATGGAAATGCGAAGCGAGTGAATGAGGAGTACAGCGTGGACTTGGAAACTTGGATTAAGTCGAGCATTCCGTCGAGCGACGAGATGACTGCAGTGCCGGTCGCCATGGCGTCGGAGATAGCCGATGTAGCCACGCGATACATCAAGGTGCTCGACGCGGGAGACGCAGAGGCGGCGCGCGCTGAACTGGCAGTTTTGAGAGAGCTTTGTGAGGAACGGATGGCTGCGCTTGGCGCGCTACCCAAAAGGGATAAGTCACGCTCTGATTAGAGCGGCTGGGCTTAGTACGGCTCCCGACTAGGCCCGCGTCCCTGCTTGACTCAGCTGTGCAGGGCCCGGTCTGTCATCCCCTCGTAGACAAGTTTCAGCCGTTGCGGCAAGAACCCGTTGGATTTGACTTCCCCAGTTAGTCCGTGCGATCGCTCCGACCTTTGCCTTCTCGAGCGGCTGTAGCAATCGACAAGGACTCACCGCGGACCTATAATCCGCGCCCACGTACCCGCTGCAGCTCGGTTGGTAGAGCGCTTGATTCGTAGTAAGAGCGACCCAGTGCCCTGGATGCCGCCGAAGTCCTTAAGATAAAATGCCTTTTCTGGTTGACCGTCCTGGTACACCCGCTGCGAATAGGCAGATAGCAGATAGTAGGCAGCTGACAGGAAATCAGCCGTTGTAGCTCAGTTGGTAGAGCAGACGCTTCGTAAGCGCCAGGTCCTCAGTTCGAGTCTGAGCAACGGCACCATCACCTACGCTTCACTTGCTGCAACTCGGCGCATGGCGTAGTGGGCAGACGCCGTCGGCGCTTTCCTGTCCCACGTCTGTACGTTGTCCCGTGCAAGATCGCGAGCGGTCCGTCTCCACTCCCATCGCACGCACGGAGCTACAAGATTGAAATCCCGAGACTGGCGGCAGTGACCGCGGTTGCTCGGGGCTGTGTCGTCGACAAGGACCCGGTCACACGGTGGATCGGTATAGACCGCGCGGCGTCACGCTTCGTTAGCACGACAGACGAGACGAGTCGGTATAATCGACTGCAAAGGGGAGGACATCCCCGGTTTGGCCTGCGGGAGGAGATCCCAGATGAGTGCCAGGACTTTGCGCCCCTCGCGGCGGCGTGTGCTGCTGGCCGCGATATCTGGCGGCGGCGCTGCGCTGCTGGCTCGTGTGCTGGAGAGCAATGCCCAGCAAAAACCCAAGGCGACGCTGAAGAAACGCACTAAGGAAGCCGTCGGCTACCGAGACGAGCCCTACGAGGGGCGCAGCTGCGCCAAGTGCGTGCTGTATGCAGGCCAAGGTGAGTGCGTACTGGTCGAAGGTGAAGTGAGTCCCAACGGCTGGTGTCTGCAGTGGACACCGGCCACAATGGGCCGGCTCCGCGAACATTCCACGGCCTGACCCGGTTCTGGGGTCGCCCGATTCCGACCGCGCCGCCAGCGGGCGAACGCTTTGATCGGGCAGCCGTGATCCAAACGTCGACATCCATGCGCAGCCGTTTCGAGCGCGCCTTCGACTTCATCCTATCGGAGGCAAGCGTGCCATCCACAACCGGACCCGGCCGTCCGTGCCGGTCCAACTCGACAACGGAGGAGGAATGAGCCGAGCCTTTGTGAAGGGGGACGACAGCGACCTTTCCGGTGAAGAGGTCCCGGAGCGCCCTATCAGCCAGCAGCCGAACTACGTCACTCCTCTCGGATTGGCGCAGCTGCGCGACAAGTACGAGTCGCTCGTCGCGAGTCACGCACAGCTGAAGGCGGCGGGCGAGGACTTCGACAAGCCCAAGCTCACGGAGATCGAGCGCGACCTGCGCTACTTCTCGCAGCGGCTGGACAGTGCCATTTCGGTGGACGTCAGCAGCGAGCCGCAGGATGAAGTGCACTTCGGCGCAACGGTAAAGACCGAGTCCGTCGAAGGCGCCGTGCACGAGTTCACCATCGTGGGCGAGGACGAGGCCGATGTAGCCACTGGCAAGGTGAGTTGGCAGTCGCCACTGGCCAAGGCGCTGATCGGCTCGCGCGTCGGAGATACGGTACGGTGGCGGCGCCCCGCCGGAGACGCCGAGTTGGAAATTCTCGAGATCCGCTATGGCTAAGAACCTTCGCCGGGAGGCGTGCTCCAAGCGTTCCAGCACGCGAATAGCGCACCGGTAGCGATTTGAGGCGCGGGGAGCCGCTCCGAAGGAGGATCAGCATGACAGACTATTCCCGACGCGGCGCGCTCAAGGTGCTGGGTGCGGCAACAGCGGTCCTTGCGGGCGGCCCGCTGATCAATGGCACCGCAGCGGCCGCCGACCTCAGATACGCGCCGGAACCCGGTGCCCAACTCCGCGTGCTGCGTTGGAAGCGCTTCGTACAGGGTGATGAAGAGCAGTGGATGGCGAACACGCGCAAGTTCACCGAGGTCACCGGTGTGAGCGTACGGGTAGACAGCGAGAACTTCGAAGATATCCGGCCCAAGGCCGCGGTTGCGGCAAACGTCGGTAGTGGGCCTGACATCGTTCTCGGCTGGTACGACGATCCGCACCTCTATGCCGACAAGGTCATGGACCTTACCGAGCTCGCGGAGTACCTGGGCGCTAAGTACGGCGGCTGGTATGACATTGCCCGGCGCTATTGCACGCGCGATGGGCGTTGGATCGCGGTGGGGCTCGGCTTTCTCGGTGGCTGCATCACCTACCGCCGTAGCCTGATCGAGGCGGCCGGATTCAAGGAAGTCCCCACAGATACACCGACCTTCCTCAAGCTGTTGCAGGCGCTGAAGGCCAAGGGCACGCCGTGCGGCTTCGCGTTGGGTAATGCGGTGGGGGACGCTAACGCCTGGTGTCACTGGGTTGTGTGGTCGCACGGTGGCCGGATGGTGGACGAGCGCAACAGGGTCACGATCAATTCCAAGGAAACCATCGCCGGGCTCGAATACGCCCGGGCGATGTACGACACCTTCATCCCCGGGACACTCTCTTGGCTCGACCCCAGCAACAACAAGGCGTTCCTGGCAGGGGACATCAGCCTGACGCTCAACGGGATCTCCATCTACTACGTGGCCAAGAACTCGACCGACCCGGCCGTGAAGGCGCTTGCCGCTGACATCTACCATGCGCCCATGCCGGTCGGACCGGTGGGGCGTCACACCGAGCTCAACCCGTTCACGCCGGGATTCGTGTTCAAGTACACCAAGTACCCGAACGCCGCGCGGGAGTACCTGCGCTTCATGCTCGAGAAGGATCAGTACGAGGCCTGGCAGAAGGCATCCATGGGCTACGTGCAGCAGCCGCTCAAAGCCTATCGGACCAACCCGATATGGACCATCGACCCCAAGCACACGCCGTTCCGCGATATCGCCGAGCGCACGCTCGACGACGGCTATCCAGGAGCGCTCGGCACCGCCTCGGCCGGGGCGATGGCGGATTATGTGATGGTGAACATGGTAGCGGAGGCGGCGTCCGGCGCGACCAGTCCGGCGGAAGCCGCGGCCAAAGCTGAGAAGCGGGCCAGGCGCTATTACCGAACGTGATTCGTAGCTCGTGATCAGTACCGGATGAAAGGCGGGTTAAGCCATGCATGACTTAGTGATCAAGGACGCGCTGATCTATGACGGGCTCGGGGGAGCTCCGATGCACGGTGCAGTCGCGGTCAAGGATGGTCGCATCGCGGCGGTAGGTGCGGATGTCGGTGCTGGGCGAGATGTCATCGACGCGGATGGCCTGGCCCTGATGCCGGGGATCATCGACACGCACACCCACTACGACGCTCAGGTCACGTGGGACCCTCTGGCTAGCCCGTCGCCCGGCCTGGGCGTGACCACCGTGGTCATGGGCAATTGCGGGTTTACCATCGCACCCTGCCGGCCCGCAGACCGCGATCTCGTGATGCGCAACCTCACGCACGTCGAAGGCATGTCGCTCGACGCGCTGCGGAGCGGAATCGACTGGAACTTCGAGACCTTCCCCGAGTACCTGGACGCGCTAGATCGCCGCGGCGTGGGGCCAAATGTCGCCTGCTACGTCGGGCACTCGTCGGTACGCACTTTCGTGATGCGTGACGATGCGACCCAGCGCGCCGCAACGCCCGAGGAGGTGCGCGAGATGCGCCACTTGGTGGTAGAGGCGATGCGGGCGGGAGCCTGCGGTTTCTCCACTACGCGTAACCCGCAGCACAACGGCGAGGCCGGTATTCCGATGCCTTCCCGGCTGGCCGACGAGCAGGAGTTGCTCGCGCTGTCGGGCAGCCTCAAGGATGTGGGCCGGGGCATGCTGATGATGACCAAGGGCGAGCTCACGTCGATCGAATTCATCGAGCGGCTGGCGCGCAGCGCCGGACGCCCTTACCTCGTGGCAGCGCTGCTACACAGCAATCTCGTGCCCGATGGCTCGTTCGAAGATCTAGCTCAGATCGCGCAGGCGCGGCGCCGTGGCAATCGGCTGTACGGCGCGGTGTCCGCCTGTCCCCTGACCTTCGAGTTCACGTTGCACGAACCCTACGTGTTCGAGGGATTGAACGCCTGGCAGCCGCTCATGCGCATGGACGAGGCGGCGACGAAGAAAGCGTTGGCCGATCCCGCCTTCCGCACTGCTGTAAAGGGCGAGCTGTCCGAACGCAGGCGCCGCCTGTTCAACGGCGAATGGGACAAGGTCTTCGTCACACAGGCGGCTCGCCCCGAAAACGCGGGATATGACGGCAGCTCGATCGATGCAATCGCACAGCAGGTGCGGAAGCACCCAGCGGATGTCCTGCTCGACCTCAGTTTGGCGGAGGGACTGGATACGCTGTTCAGCGCCACCCTGCTCAACTCGGACGAGGAGGCGGTGGGGCGCATGCTGCGCGATCCCGAGAGCATCGTGTCCTTATCCGATGCGGGTGCTCATCTGACCTTCCTGTGCGATGCGGGCTTCGGTTTACACCTGTTGGGCCATTGGGTCCGCGATCGGGAGGTCATGCCCCCGGGGCAGGCTGTGCACAAGCTCTGCGGCCAGCCCGCGGACCTGTTCGGCATCCGCGACCGCGGACGGCTGGCGCCCGGACAATGGGCTGATCTGTTGCTGTTCGATCCCGTGACGGTTGGCCGAGGGAAGCCGCAGCGGGTGTTCGACCTGCCGGCGGGCGCTTCACG
>JBGPPC010000284.1:0-5552 GCA_041488355.1 Gammaproteobacteria bacterium | reverse complement strand
GGTCCGAGGGTAGTCCTTGCCTGCAAGGGGCTTGGTCTCGTCCACTCCACCATTCTGAATCTTGTGGAGCTAAATGGATAGCCCTTCTATCTGCCCAGTGCCACGGCCTGGGTATTTTCCAGCCTGCATGCATCGGTCGGCATGGCCTTCGTGGGAGCCGTCGTCGGGGAGTATCTCGGCTCGTCCCGCGGCGTGGGCTATCTGATCCTGCAGGCGGAAGGTGTATTCGACATCGATACCGTGTTAGCCGGGATCGTCGTGCTCACGGCTTGCGCGCTGATTCTGGACCGGGTAGTGTCGATTGCCGAGGGTCGGCTGCTGCGCTGGAGGCCGGGTGCCAGCGCCGAACACTACTGAGGGAGGCGGCCATGAGAGGGTTTAGGTTGCTGCTGTTATCGATATTGCTCGTCGGATGCGCGACGACCCCCGAAGTGGAGCCGCTGGAGGTGACGTTGTCAGACGTTGTGCCGGGCCAGATGTCGATCCTCGAACAAGAGTATCAAGTCAAGCTGCGCGTGCAGAACCCGAACAACTTCGACATCGCGCTCGACGGCGCGGCCTACCAGATCGAGCTGAACGGCAAGACGTTTGCGAAAGGGGTGGCGAAGCAGTCGGTCACGGTACCGAAGTACGGCGATACGATCATCGACGGGACTTGCATCAGCGACTTGTCCGGCGTGCTCAGCCAGATTTCGCAATTGACCAAGGGTGTCCCGGAAAAATTCCGCTATCGCATCAAGGGCAAGCTGGGGCGCAGCGACGGGTCGAGCATCCCCTTCGACAAGGCGGGCGAGATTGACCTCGCGGGCCTGGGAGGGGGCTAGCAGATCATGCGGCCACACAGTGTTTGGCTGGCGTCGATGCTGTGGGCGCTGCTGTGTTGTTGGCCCACGCATGCCGCCGCGCCGGAAGAGACCAAGGTCACCATCGCTGTCGGCGGCAAGAGCACGCTGTACTATCTGCCACTGGCTTTGGCAGAACGGCTTGGCTACTTCAAGGACCAAGGCCTCGACGTCGAGATCGCCGATTTCGCCGGCGGCTCGAAGGCGCTGCAGGCCATGCTCGGCGGCAGTGCTGATGTGACCGCTGGCGGGTTCGACCATGTCATCGTATTGCAGGCGCGCGGGCAGAAGCTCTACGCGTTCGTGCTGATGCTCGCTACCCCTGCCATCTCACTCGGCGTGGCCACGCCAAAAGCTGCGCAATACCGTTCGCCCGCCGACCTCAAGGGCATGAAGATCGGTGTGACCGCGCCCGGTTCTAGCACGCATATGTTCGTCAACCGGGTATTGGCGTCCGCCGGATTGTCCTCCGAGGATGTGTCCATCGTCGGGGTGGGTAACGGCCCTGGCGCGATCGCCGCGGTTCGCAGTGGCCAGATCGATGCCATCTCCAATGTGGAGCCAGCTATCACGATGCTTGAGCGCTCCGGCGCCATTAAAGTAGTAGCCGACTCGATGACCGAAAAGTCAACGCGGGCCGTGTTCGGCGCTGCGCTGCCCGCCGGTTGCCTGTATACGAAGGAAGAGTTCATCCGCACCCATCCTGACACGGTCCAGGCGCTGACCGACGCCATCGTCCGTGCGCTTATGTGGCTACAGAAGGCCAGCGCCGAGGATGTGGCGAAGGCCGTTCCGCCCGAGTATCTGGCCGGCGACCGCGCGTTGTACCTCGCGGCGTTCGAGAAGTCGCGCGCCACCTATTCCAAGGACGGATTGATCCCGCCGGCCGGTGCGCGCAACCTGTACGATGTACTGCGCGGCTTTGATCCCGCGGTCAAGGCCGCACCAGCCCTCGACGTTGGGCAAACCTACGACAATGCATTCGTGCAGAGAGCGCTGCGGACTTTCGGCGACAAGCGCTAGGCGATATCGTGAGATCGCCGGTCACGAATCACGAATCATGGTCGTTCCAGCCACCGGCATATCTCGCGCATGTCCACGTTGCCGCCGGACAGGATCACGCCGACCCGCGCTCCCGGCGGTACGCCTACCTTGCCTTCGAACAAGCCAGCCGCGCCCAGCACGCCCGTGGGTTCGACGACGATCTTCATCCGCTCCCACAGGAACAACATCGCCGCGACCAGCTGTGCGTCGCTGACCGTCACCATGTCGTGCACATAGCGCAGCACCAGCGGGAAGGTGACCTTGCCGAGGTAAGGCGTTCGCGCGCCGTCGGCGATGGTATCCGGGTTGTTGCAGGTCTGCAGCGTCTTGGTGTGGAACGAACGCGTGGCGTCGTCCCCGGCCTCCGGTTCGACGCCGATGACTTGGCAACCGGGTGAGAGCGTGTTCGCGGCGACGGCACAGCCGGATATGAGTCCGCCGCCGCCGACGCAGACGAACAGGTAATCGAGCGGCCCGAGCTCTTCGATCAGCTCTTTGGCGGCTGTTCCCTGGCCAGCTACGACGTCGGGATGGTCGTAGGGGGGGATGACGGTGAGTCCGCGCTCGCGTGCGATCTGCTGCGACAACTCCTCGCGCACGGTCGTGCGCTTGTCGTACAGCACGATCTGCGCACCGTACGCGCGCGTGGCTTGAACCTTAACCTGCGGCGCATCCAGCGGCATGACGATCAGCGCCGGCACGCCGAGCAGCTGGCCGGCCAGCGCAACGGCCTGCGCGTGATTCCCCGACGAGTAGGCGAGGACGCCGCGGCTGCGCGCGTCTTCGTCAAGCCGGGAGAGAGCGTTGAAAGCACCGCGGAACTTGAAGGCGCCGCCTCTCTGGAAGTTCTCGCACTTGAAGAACACCTGCACGCCGGTTCGCTGGTCCACGTGGCGCGAGGTCATCACCGGGGTGCGGCGCGCGCGCCCGGCCAGCCGCTCGGCCGCCGCGGCAACGTCCGCGTAGGCAACGCGGAGGCTTGAATTGTCGACGAGTGTGGTCACTCAGCTTTTCCCCTGGAGCCACGCTCTACGGCGGTTGGCAGCCGTCCGGTCGGCAGCAACGACCGCCAGAGCACAGGTATCGAGCGGACTCGCACGCAACTCCACTTCGACCTCCAGCAGCTCGTCGCGACGGAACGCGTGCAGGGTGGCGACGTCTCCGGGCTGGTATCGCGCGAGTCGCTGGTCGAGATTTTTGGCGCTGACTTTCAGGCCGTCGACTGCCACAACGACGTCGCCGGCGGATAGCCCTGCGACCTGCGCTGAACTCGCGTCCAAAACGTGGGTGAGCCGCGCGCCTGCGGGATCTTCCGTTGTTCTCACCCCAAGGCTGACCCGTCGCGAGATGTCCGAAGCGGCTGCGGTGGCAATCTTGCCGCCCTGGTCGGCGGGCGATTGAGCAGAGCGCAGCTGCAGGGCGATACCCACCGTGGCCAGGACCTGCTTCAAAGGCAGCTCATCGGTGGTGCGCAGCGCCCGGTCGAAGAATGCCCGCAGGCTTGTGCCCGCGACTTGCGCGGCCAGCTTCTCGATCCCGTCCTCGGGGACCCCCAGCCCGGTCCTGCCATAGTGCTCCCAGAGCGCGCGCATGACATCATCGAGCGACCTCCTCCCGCGCGTGCGTTTGCGGATTGTCAGATCCAGACTGAGTCCGATCAAACTACCCTTGAGATAGTAGCTGACCTGTGCGTTCGGGCTATTCTCATCCGGACGATAGTACTTGATCCAGGCATCGAAGCTGGCCTCCTCCACGGTTTGCTTCATCCGCCCCGTCGTACGCAGCAAGCTCGTGATGCTGCGCCCCAGGATCTCCAGGTAGTCGGATTCGGAGATCAGTCCGGCGCGCACCAGTTGCAGATCATCGTAATAGCTGGTGAGACCTTCGAATGCCCACAGCAGCCGCGTGTAGTTCTCGCGCTCCAGATCGTACGGCGTGAACGCCGCGGGCTTGATGCGCTTGACGTTCCAGGTGTGGAAATACTCGTGGCTGCACAGCCCCAGAAAAGTGCGGTAGGTCTGTGTGGCCTCGCGCATGACGGCCTGCGGCAGGTCGTCGCGCGAGCACAGCAGAGCAGTCGAGGCGCGGTGCTCCAACCCGCCGTAGCCTTCGCCCACTGCCGTAATCAGGAAAACGTACCGGTCCACCGGCGCTGGCTTGCCAAACAGGCCGATATGCGATTCGCACAGCCGGCGCAGATCCGTGCACAGACGATCGAGGTCCGCGTCATGACGGCCAGTGATGGCGATGTCGTGGCGTACGCCGCGTGCTTCGAACGTGGCAAGAGTGAAGGCCCCCATTTCCACCGGATGATCGATCAACTCGTCGTAGCTCGCCGCGCGATAGAGCCCGAAGCCAAAAGCAGGCGCCCGCTTGCGCTGCATCGCTGTCGCCATCCGCCAGCTCCGGTAGCGCGCACCCCGGGGCGGCAGGATCTCGACCTCGCATGCGCGCCCCTCTTTCCCCAGCGGACGTAAGAACACGCTGGGGCCGTTGAAGAAAGCGTGAGAAGTGTCCAGGTGCGCGCCCCGCACCGACAGGTCCCATGCGTATATCTGCAGCGTAACGGTCAGCGCGCCCTCGACCGGTGCCGCGGCCCACGTGTGCTTGTCGAGTTTGGCGATCGGGACTCTGCGCCGGCCACTTTGCGCGCGGACCGCGACCACGTTGCGCGCGAAGTCGCGAATCAGATAGCTGCCCGGTATCCAGGCTGGGAGGGCGAAGTGCTGGCCCCGTGGATCGGGATCGTCCACGCTGCAGCTCACCTCGAACAGGTGAGCCTCAGGATGTTTCGGGATTACCGTGTAGCGGGTCGGCGAACGTTTCGGCATGGGGTCCAAGCGTTGTTCTAGGGAGTTCCCAGAGTGGCGGAAGCCGCGATTCTAACCCTGGCTGGCGAGAGTCAGCGCCCCGGTGCCGGGTGCTACCGCACCAGCGTCCGAGTGCGCTAGCATGGGTGCATATGACACGGACACGCCGAAGGAGGCTCAGTGGCACCGGTCAAGACTGTCAAGATGGGCGCCAACATCGTCATCACGGGATCCGAGAAGACCGAAGTGGAAGCGGCCGCGCGGGCGCTGGTCGCCAAAGGCGGGAAGCTGCTCTCGAGGGTCGAGCCGATGGGCAGCAAGTGGGTGGTGACGTGCGAGGATCCCGACGATCGCAGCAAAAGGGTGCACAGTGGTCAAGCTCGGCCTGCAGCTCATGATCAAGGGCCCGACCCAGCAAGTGGTTAAGGAGAAGGTGGAGGAGCTAGTGCGCAGCGGTGCAAGGCTGATTTCCGCGCCTTCCGAGGCGACCGGTGGGGGTTGGGTTGCGGTTTGCGACGACGCAGATCAGATGCACAGGTGGTAGTAGGTGATCAACCCGATGCGCACGATCGGCATCGGGAAAGGCGAAGCCCGGCACAGCAGGCTTCGCTAGCAGCCTTGCCTCAACAGCAACGCGTGACGCGATTCCACTTCTGCTCGGTGCGCACCCGGTAGTGCTCGCTACGGGTCATCGCGGGCTGGTCTGCATGAGCCTCCAGCATGTGCTCACGGTAGCGCTCGTAGGCGTCATCTCCCGAGACCTGGCGCACGAAGTACCACGCTGAGCGCAGCAAACGCCACGCGGCATTTGCCGCTCCCCGGCCGAGTTGCTTGCCGTGTGCCCCCGTGCACGAGG
>JBGPPC010000283.1:0-5589 GCA_041488355.1 Gammaproteobacteria bacterium | reverse complement strand
CGCGACAACGCTGCTCGTCGTCGGTGGCGGTTTCGAGCGCTTGCTCGGCGGCCTCGATCGACTCACGCGTGCGTGCCAGCTCGCGCAAAAGGTCTGCGCGCAGCATGGCGAGCGCGTACTGAAGCGGCTCCTCTTGAGCGAGCTCCCAACCGCGTAGCGCCAGCCGAAGTGCAGTGTCCCGGCGCAACCGATCCGCTTCCTCCTGGGCCGCGGACAAGTAGGCCGCGGCCGCTTGCGGATCCTGTGCGCGATCCAGGTGCTCGGCGCGCAGCACCGGCTCACGCTGACCGTACCAGGTTGCGCCTTTGCCGTGCAGATCCCGCTTGCGGCTGTTCAACAGCGAAGAGTAGACACCTTCTTGAATCAGCGCGTGGGCAAAGAGATAGTGGCCCCCATCCGGGCGGACGAGATCCATGGTCACCAAAGCATTGCATCCATACCCGGGGTCTTCGATCAAGGCGCGCAATCCCTCGATGGTGAAGCGTTTGCCGATTACCGAGGCGGCTTGCAGGGCGAGCTTGTCCCGCGGCGGCAGGCGGTCCATCCTCGCCAGGACCAGGCTTTGGATCGTAGGGGGGATGTTGCCGCTCTCGCTCTCCGCCGCGTTGCGCAGCAGTTGCTCGAGGAACAGCGGGTTGCCTTCGGCGCGCTCGATGCACTCCGTGGCGAAACGATTGGAAGACTCCACCACGCCCCCGGCCAGCGTGCGCGCTTCTTCCGGACGGAGCGGTCCCACGTCTATGGTGAGCAGGGAAGTCGCGTGACTCGCAGCTCTCCAATGGCGATCCAGCGGATCGCCTTCGAAGCGCGTGGTCATTGCGAGGACGAGCGGGGACGTGCGCGTTGCCATCGCTATCGCAGCCAGGCAGCTCAGCAGCAGGGGCGAGGCCCAGTGGATATCCTCGACCACAATCAGCCGAGGCTGCTTTCGAGCAGCCCGTGCGACTAGGTCCGCCACCGCTTCGGCAGTTCTACGTGCACGTGTGGCGTTGTCCATCGCATCGAAGATGGTCTGGGTCTGCTCGCGTTGCTCGAGGTCGAGCAGATCGGAAATGAACGGCTCGTACTCGGGCGCGACAAGCGCGGATGCGATCTCGCGCTCCAGCGCTGAGCGCCGCGACGGTTCCGGCGCATGGCCGGGCAGCCCAAGGATGGCGGCGACAACCGCTGGCAGCGCATCCTGCCCCTTTCCCACCCCGAAATCCAGAACCTGCGCGACGCAGCAGGCGAAGCCTCGCGGCCTCGCGCGCTGAAGCAGTTCCACTATCAGCCTCGATTTACCGATGCCGGGGTCTCCACGCACGACGACGGCGATACCCGCACCCGTGTCCTGGACGTCGTCGAGCACACCCGCGAGCTGACGCAATTCAGATTGCCGACCGACGAACGGCAGGCGATCGAGCACGTGGCGCCGAAGGGCACGCACGCGATATACGCGAACGGGTGCCTCGAACCCCTTGACCACTTTCTCGCCTAGATCCTCGGCATCCACGAGATTCGACACACTGCGATGCGCCGCTTCGGAAAGCAGGGTGTCGCCGGGTCCGGCCAGCGCATCCAGCCTGGCAGCAAGATTCACGGTATCTCCAGTGACCGCGTACTTTGGAGTCGCCCCTCCGGACATGACGGCTGCTACCACTTCGCCGCTGGCCACGCCGATGTGCAGCTTGAGAGGCTCACCGGATGGGTCACGGACTTGTGCAGCGGCAATGTGCATCTCGACGGCGGCGCGTACGGCTCGCTCGGTATCGTTGCCATAGGCGACGGGTGCGTCAAACACCGCCAGGATGCCGTCACCTGCATGGTCGATCACGTTGCCGCCGAACGCCGCTACCGTGGGATCCATCAGCGCATAGAAGCGATTCAGCAAGGCCTGTACATGCTCTGCATCCAGGCTCGCGCACAGTCTGGTGTACCCGGAAATGTCGGCGAACGCCACGGCCGCCTGGCGACGTTCGCCTTCGGGCGTCGCGGGCTGTGCTGGTGATGAGTCCAGTGGACGCGTCTCTCCAGCCGAGGAGCGTTCATCCGTGGGATGGGCGCACTCGGGGCAGAACTTCGCCCTGTCGGGCAGCGGGGAGCCGCAGTTGTGACAGCTTCGCGCGAGCGCGGTGCCGCATTCCTGGCAGAACTTCGCGGCCGCGCCGTTTTCGTGCTGACAGCGGGGGCAGTGCATGCGAGAGGGGGATGTCAAGCGACGTCCCAGCCTAACGCGCGGTCTACTGAAGGGTCAAGCTAGCTTTGCCTGCGTGGCCAGACCTGCGGAAACGCGGCGTTGATCATCGCATCGCCGTCTTTGAAGTCGAACGAGCCGCGTGGAAGCAGTGCGCGTACTTTGGGGTTCTCCATGAACGTCCCCGGACGCGCGTCGAAATAGGCGTCGTCGCCCAAGTAGCCCAACGCCAAAGCGCGGCGGCGGAGGTCGCTATGGGCGTTGCCTTCGGAAAAGTGCAAGGTGCGTGGATTGTGCACGATCACGTCGCCGGGTTCAGTCTCCCACTTGAGGATGCGCTGACCGTTCAGCAGCGTTGCTTCCGGGGGCATCTCCTCGAACCTGGACTTCGCGTACATGGCGCCGAAGCCGGTGTTTTGGGCGAAGGTCTTGGGCGCGTAGAGTTTGCCCCACCGGTGCGAGCCGTACACATACTGCACGGCGCCCGAATCGAAGCGGACGGGGTCGAAAGGCACCCAAACCGACATGATGTGCTCGCCTTTGACCGGCCAATAGGGCAGGTCCTGATGCAGGGGCGTGGGCTCTGCGGTGCCTGGTTCCTTGACCAGCAACTGATCGTAGAAGAACGACACGCGCGACGTATCCATTAGCTGTGCGGCGAGTTCCGGCAGCGGCGAGTCCATCATCAGCGCCTTGAAGTCGAGGTCGCGCAGCCAGACGAAGAAATCCCCGTAGTGACGGCCCGCATTCTCCTTTGGGGTGTATTCGATCGAAGCGCTGCCGGGGCTTGTCAGGATGCGGTCGACCGCGCGCCCCATGCGTTCCACCCACGCGAGCGATAGGACGCCACGGATGGCCGCGGCACCACCGTCTCGGTATGCGCCAATCTCTTCCCGCGTGAGTGCTTTGCGCAACGCGCTCGAATAGACTGACGACGAGCAGGGGTTCGGGTCCACGATCTCGCGCTCCATCTAACCTCAACCGGACCGTGATTCTGACGTCGATGTCCACAGTTCAAAGCGGACAACTCTTCCACGGAACCACCGTGACCGACTGGGTGCCAGGCTCAACAGGCAAATGCACCCGCGCTAGCTCCGGCCGCTTACAGATAGCTTACTACCGAGCGGCGCACCCATGGTGCATCATCTTGCCGTTTGCACCACGCTGGCTCGCTTGCCACCACCATCGTCGAGCTAACTCGTTGACGCGATTCGCCGTCGTTATCTGGCACACGAAATGCGATATGCGGCGGGACGACGCCATCGTTCGCGCCGTTGCAGCGGGTTGCAGCTTCGACCCCCAACAGACTACTTGAGAGGTGACCATGAAACGATACATGTTGACGCTCCTGACGCTGTTTGCGATGGGCCTAGGCACGCAGGCGCTGGCCGAGGATGACACGCAGACCGCGGCCAGCACGGATACGGCGGCGGCTGTCAGCGATAGCTCTGCGGCCGTGAGCGATACGCCGACCGATACCGCTTCGGCCGATGCTACCGCCGCAACCGATCCGATGCCGGCGCCGACGGACAGCGACTCCAAGTAGCCTAGCGCCCACACTCCCCAAAACTCCAAATCTCCTTCTCGACCCCGCCGCGGCGGGGTCGTTTGTTTTCTGGCGGTGTAAGATCATGCGGAACGCAGCGTGCTCAGCGCTGCGTTCATTCCCATCGGGGGTCCCCATGATCCGCTTGACAGAGATGCTGGCGCGGTTTGCTAGCGGGCCTGCCTTCGCAGCCGCGCCGGAGGCTGCCGCGCGGATTATTAGGAACGGCTTCATCGACACCCTCGCGACGATGATCGCGGGGCGCAACGAGTCTGTGGTGCGGATCGTCAGGCAGCATGTCGAGGCCCGCCTATCGAATGCTCCGGAAGCGAGCGTGCTGCTTAGCGCGGCGCGCCTCCCCGCCCAGGATGCTGCGCTGATCAACGGCACCGCGGCGCACGCTCTCGACTACGACGACGTGGCGCTGGCTGGGCATCCAAGCGCCGTGCTCGTCCCGGCGCTGCTGGCCGAAGGCGAGGCGATCGGGGCGTCCGGCGCGGATTTGATGCGCGCATACTTAGTGGGTTACGAGGTATGGGCCGAGCTCGTCAGCCGCGACGCGGATCCGTACCATCTCAAAGGATGGCATCCAACCGCGGTGTTCGGTACGGTGGGCGCGGCGGCTGCGCTCGCCTGCCTGCGCGGTCTGAGCGTCGACACCTGCAGCCATGCCATCTCGCTTTCGGCCAGTATGGCTGCTGGTCTGGTCGCCAACTTCGGCACGATGACGAAGCCCTTCCACGCGGGTCGCGCAGCGGGGGCTGCAATCGACGCAGTTCGCCTGGCTCTTCGCGGCATGACCGCATCGCCCGACGCCATCGAGCACCACGCGGGATTTCTCCAGGCCATTTCGCCAAAGGGGAATGTGGATCTGAAGCGTTCAACTGACGGCCTCGGCCGATCGCTACGTCTCCTCGATGCCGGCCTAAGCGTCAAGAAGTACCCGACCTGCTACGCGACGCATCGCGTTATCGATGCCGTCATCGACCTCGCGCGCGACAGGAACCTCCGTTCGGAGGACGTGAGCTCGGTGCATGCGAGCATTGGCGTCGTGCAAGCCTCCATGCTGCGAAACCATGCACCGGAAACGGCTCTCGAAGCGAAGTTCAGCCTGGAGTTCGCGGTAGCATCGGCGCTCGTCGCCCGCGCGGTCGGACGGGCGCAATTGAGCGAAGAGTTCGTCAATTCCCCGGCGGTGCGAGAGGCGATGAAGAAAGTCGAGATCTCCACCGTTGACAGCACCTGCCCGATCGAGCCCGCGTTCGCCTACAGCGACCGCGTGCGGCTTCGGCTGAAGGACGGCAGAACGTTCGACAGCGGGGAGGTTCGCTTTGCCCGTGGCAATGCGAAGCTGCCGCTGGGCGAGGACGAGCTGAAGGCCAAGTTTTTCGATTGCATCGCGGGTGCCGAGCACATCGACGCTGATGCTCTCTACGCGCGCCTGATAGCGTTCGACCGCGTGCGCGACGTTCGGGAGCTCGCTGTCGAGCCCGCGTTGACGTGAGCTCGCCTTGCGACAGCTCCGCCCTCGTTACTGCGAGGGCGCGTGCTCCTGACCGGGACGACAGCACAGCGGAGAGCGTCGTCGATCTGTCGGGTGTGCGTTTCTCGTGGACCGGCACGTCGCCGCTCGTGATCGACATCAAGGCGATGCGGGTGGCGCGCGGAGAGCGCGTGTTCCTCCGCGGTCCGAGCGGCAGCGGCAAGTCCACGCTGCTCAGCCTGCTGGCGGGCGTGGTCACGCCCCGGGAGGGCAGCGTGCGGGTCCTCGCCCGCGAGATCGGTGTCCTCGGCAGTGCCGAGCGAGACCGGTTCCGCGCCGATCACATCGGCTTCATCTTCCAGATGTTCAACCTCATTCCGTATTTGT
>JBGPPC010000282.1:0-5628 GCA_041488355.1 Gammaproteobacteria bacterium | reverse complement strand
CCGAGACACCCTGCAACGTGAGCAGGAAGAAGCCCACCGGAACCAACAGCCTGGCCGGCCAGCGGATCAACCCGCCGGCATTACTGGATATTTCGCCGCTGACCCACGCGTTCACGAAAATCGGCCACGACAGGCACATGAAGGTGATGGACAGTGGGAACAGAAAGAAGACGGTGCCGAAGATGTCGATCCAGACCTGGGTGCGGCGCGAGAGCCGGGACGACACGACATCGATACGGATGTGCTCGTTGTGCAGCAACGTGTAGCCGGAGCAGAGCAGAAACACCGCTGCGAACAGATACCACTGCAGCTCGAGCCAGGCGTTCGAGCTCAGGTTGAGCGCATAGCGCGAGAGCGCGTTTCCCGCGCTCACCAGCACCATGACGAGCACGAGCCACAACACCAGGCGGCCGACGCGCTCGTTGAGTGCGTCGATCGCACGCGAGATCGCCAACAGGAGCTTCAACATCGCTGGTCCTAGCTGGGTGGGGGAAAGAAGTCTGCCATGGCGCGACGGACGGCGCATTGTCGCCGAATGGACCGCCCCGCGCAAAGTGGGTGCCTGTTTGACCGAGACTGGGATCTGCTTAGGCTTGCTCGAACCTCAGGTGCCGCTGAGGAGGCCTTTGAGCGCTTTCAGCACGATCGTCGTCCCCCTGTCACTTCGACTCAAGGTCGGCGGAGTTTCCCAACCAGCGCTTCGCGTTCCTGGATAACCACTCCGACCCGATCTGATCGTTCTTGACGGTTGCGTCCAAAAACGCGGTGGTGACGCTCTGCACCTGCACGACTTCGATCGCGCGGCGCGCGGAGCTGCTGCTTGGCCCGGCGGAGCTGCCGCGCCGGTTTTTGCGACCTGGACCCTGGGCGCGAGCAGAGGTCTCGTCGCTCGGTGCAACCGCATCCGCTTCCGCCTCGCTTTCCGTACCGCTTTGGGCTTGGGGAGAGTAACCGCCTTTGCTGTTTGTCGGTGCCGAAGCCCCGGCAAACAGGGAATGAGGTGCCCCAGACAGGACGAGTAGATACTTCTCGCTCGGCGGCATGTATTGGTAAGGTGCCCGGCGGACCGCCGCAGATTTCACCAGGCCGTACGCGTCCGTATCCTGCGAGCTCGTGATCGACAGGACTGGCAAACGAATCGAGCTGAAATTGCTCTCCAGCCCCATGCCGGAGAAGTCCGCGTAAGGGCTCAGTGCTACCACGCACTTCACGCCCTCGGGCATCTGCAACAACTCCACACCTTGCACGTTTTCTCCGGCAATCATCATTGCCGTCTGAGCGCCGAGATCGTAACCGGCAACCGCCACGCGGGACATGTCGATACGGCCCAGTGCGGGGTCACGCATGCCCCGACGCCGGCGCCAGGTTTCGTCCAGAAGACCACGCGCGAGCTCGGTGCGCGTTGCCAACGACGGTGCCGCAAAAGCATCTTTGGCGATGTCCAGGAAATCGCCGACATGAGCACGATCGGACGACCACACCGCAGTGCCGTACCTGGCAGGTTGGGCAGACAGCACCGCGTAGCCGGCCTCAGCCCAGAACTGCCGCCAGGCGAGTCCGCCATCGGGCGACTCTCCCAGCCCGGGAAAGTAGAAGACAAGCGGGAAGCTTCCCGCCTGTATGGGGACGAGAAGCCGGATGTCGACGGGCTCAGAGCCGATCAGCCATGTGTCTTGCGTCGCCGTCGTCTGATATCGGTGCTTCGGTGTGTAGCCCGTTTCCGCCCGCGCTTTGGCGGCGGACGTATCGGATCTGGCGCCCGGCTTGCCGGCGCAGGCGAACAGAGCGCTGCTTGTCAGCGCCGCGAACAACAACCAGACGCCGATATACGAGCGCATGCATTGCGCACTTTTCAGGCTTCGAACTGCACTCATCGGAAGACTCGGGTTTTCGTTGCGGGGCGGATGCGCAATCGCGCACCCCGGCAACCTGTTGCGGGAGGCCAGTTGCTCTCCACCGTTAGCCCGGCAAGAGTGTCGCTGGCATGCCTGACCCGATCCTTACGAAGGCGCCCGAACTCAGAAGTTCACGTCGCTCTGGCCCTTGAGCTTGAGGATCTGTCTCGCTTCATCGGGCGTGGCAACCTTTCCGCTTAGTCGGGGAGCGCGATGCCGCCGGGCAGCTGCTTGCCGCGCATCTTTTCTTTCAGATCGCGCGCGAGGGTGGGGTTCAGGCGGCTGAGATGCGCGTAGGCATCCAGTGTCTCCGCCTGCTTTCCCTGGGAAATATAGACGGCTGTGAGCATGTACCAAGCCATGGGCTGCTGCGGCTGCTGCAGAACGATGGCATCGAGGTGCTCCTTCGCTTTTGCTGCCTGTCCGCTCGCAAGATAGGCTTGTGCCGCATAAATGCGAGCGTCAACGGCTTGTGGCGCCAGCTTGCAGGCTCGCTCCAGCGCCGTGATCGCCTTGCCGAGCTGTCCTTGCCTCAAATAGGTCTCTCCCAGATTGATCAACGCGTTGGTATCGTCAGGCTGCAAGCGCACGGCCGTCTGCAATGCCTCGGACGCCTGCTCGTATCGCTGCAGCTTGAGCAGACTGTAGCCCTTGATACTCCAAGCGTGGGATGAAGCCGGGTTCACCTCCAACGCCCGCTCAATGTATGTGAGCGATTGCGTAAAATCCCCGCGGGTGCCGTAGAACGCGGCAAGCCCTTGCAAAGCCGTTTCGTTCTTCGGGTCCAGCTGCTCCGCTTGCTTGAGCGCCGCTAAGCTGTCATCCCACCGCCGCAGCTTGAACCGGGCCTCCCCGAGCATTGCCCAATCTGCGGCCGCGGTGGGTTCGAGCTTCGTCACCTTTTCCAAAGCGGCGATCGCACCCGGGAGGTCTGGCTTGTCGCGACGTGCATAGGCCAGCTGGCGCCAGGCAGGCCCATAGCCGGGCATCAACGTCGCGGCTTTTTCGAACGCCTCGAGGCTTTTGGCCTTTTCGCCGCGGCGATAGAGAATTCCCCCGAGGTCCAGCCACGCGTCGCCGAGGTCCGGCTTGGTCTTGATCGCCGTTCGTAGCTGCTCTTCGGCGTCGCTAACCCTGCCGGTTGCGCTCAGGACACGAGCCAGCATGAGCGAGGCTTCCACGTAAGCCGGATTCAGCTCCAGCGCCTTTCGAAAGGCTTTTTCCGCGTCGGCGTAGTGTCCCTTCTGATATTCCGCGACGCCGATCTGTAGCCAGGTTCTGGCATCGGCAGCGTTGCCAGAGGGCGCAGGGGCGAGGGTTTCTCGCGCTTCACCGGCCTGTCCCTGAGCGGCGAGCGCACTGGCCAGGTTCCCGCGTGCCGCGGTAGAGTTGGGATTGATGCGCAGCGCGATTCTGTAGGCCTTGGCTGCCTCATCCAATTTCTTCTGTTTCTGCTTCACGATGCCCAAGACAAGCCAGTTCGCGTCGTCACCCGGATCGAACCGGATCGCTTGCTCGATGGCAGCTGCCGCCTGCTCCAACTGACCCTCTCCCAGGAAGATCTCGGCCTTGGCGCGCGGAAGGTAGGCGAGCGCAGGGTTGAGCTCCGTCGCGACGCGCAGGTCCTCGAGCGCAGCTTGTGTCTCGCCGAGGCGTTTGTGGACCAGGCTGAGATAGGCTCTCGCGGTCGCGTGCTTCGGGTTGGCTTGCGTTGCCTTGACGAGCACGTCTCGGGCTTCGTCCTGCCTGTCGAGATTGAGCAGGGCGAGTCCGGAGGACGTTTGAGCGTCGGTGGACGTCGGATACGCCGCCTGCCACCGACGCGAAAGCTCGAGCAGTTCCATCCACTTTCCTGCCAGGCGCAACGCCTCAGCCTGCTCGCTCCAATTCGGGTCTGGCTGGACACCCGGACCTGGCGATGGCGGGCGTTTCCCCCGCTGCGGCAGTTCTGAGATCCAATCCGCAGGCACTGCGATGTTGACGTTTTGCCCGAACGTCAGCACGCGAGTGGTGATCCCGACGAGTCTGCCTTCCGTATCGAATAGTCCTCCGCCGCTCGAACCGGGTGAGAGCGGGGCGCTCGTATACAGCTGAGGCTCCCCGTGATACTGGCCGATCATCGACATCAGCCCGGTGCTGACCGACAGCTCGAAGCCGAGCGGATTGCCTACGGCGAACGCGCGCTCGCCGACTTTGATTTCCGTGTGGGGCCGAATCCTGACGGCCGGAGCGACGAGCCCGGGCACGTCGAGTGCGCACAGGTCTCTTGGTGTATCGGCAAGAGCGAGCGTGCCGGCGTATTCTTTATCTCGCGCCTTGACCTTGATCGTCGCCGATTCCTCCACGACGTGACAGTTTGTCACCACCTGGCCGTTGGCAATGACGACACCGCTGCCTTCCGCGTCCGGTTGTCCGCGCTCGTCGAACGAAATGATCGTGACTACAGAGTCGCGTACCCGCGCGAATACCTGCTCGGCCTCGCCAGCGTGAGCGCTGAAACTCAAGACCGACACGGCCGCGAACAACACGCGGGTCACCGCGCAACCTCGTAGGGCAGGATGAACCGCCGATAAGCAAGGTCGGCCGAGTTGCGATCCAGCGAGGACAGCTTGTCGTAGGCGCGCTTGACGTCGTCTCGACGCCCCGATTCGTGATAAGCCTGCATCAGCGCTTGCCACACTTTCGGCTGCTGCGGATTTATCGCCAACGAGCGCTCATAGGCGGGTATGGCCTTGTCGGGCTCCGCGAGGTAGCCATACACATAGCCGATCTGACGCCAGGAAAACGCGTCGTCAGGCGCTTCCGCCTTGAGCTTCTCGAACAACGCGAGGGCCTCGGTGAAGTGAGAGCCGTCCTTCAACGCCAGACCCAGACTTCCGCGCACGCCTCTGTCCTCGGGCGCGAGCTTCAGCGCCTCGCGATAGGCCGCGATGGCCTCTGGGTACATCTTGAGACCGTAGTAGGTCTCACCCATCGCGCTCCAGGCCCACAGCGGCAGCACAGGCTTTCCCTGGAGGCTCTGGTTCAACGTCTCGATCGCCTCCCGCTGTCGCTTCTCGGCCGCCAGCGCAATTCCCTTCCACAACAGCGCATCGGCGCTCTGTGGATTGACTGACAGTGCCCGCTCCGCACTGGCGAGGGCCCGCGCAGGCTGGCCCGCGCGCACGTAGGCTTCCGACAGCCCGATCCAAGTCCAATAGTTCTGCGGCTCGATTTGAGTCAGAAGCCTCAGTATGGATGCCCGTCTCGGCCAGTCCTTTCGAGCCAGCGCGAGATCCGCCAAGCCGAGCTGCGCATCTCGATTCCACGGCTCGAACCGCACCGCTTTTTCGTACGCGTCTTGCGCCAAGTCTAGATGACCCAAGCGCCGCTCCGCGGCACCAATGAGGGCCCAAACACGGCCATCCTCTGCGCGAACGGCCAACAGAGGGCGCGCCATGTCCAGCGCGGCTTGTCCATTGCCTTGCGCGAGAAGCGCGGAAGCCACGCCAGCCGCAGCGGGTACCGAGCTCGGATCGCGCTTGAGCGCTTCGCGATAGGCAAGCTCCGCGGCACGCGGCTGGCCGCGAGCCAGCTCCGCGTAACCGGACCAGATCCACGGGTCAACGCTGTCTGGAGACGCGGCAGCCCACTGGTGCGCAAGCTCGGCCAAAGCCGCCCAGTTTTTGTCGCGCTCGTACGCGAGCGCCTTTCCTGTCCACGCGGGTGCTGCCGCCGCATTCGCCGATCGTCT
>JBGPPC010000281.1:0-5739 GCA_041488355.1 Gammaproteobacteria bacterium | reverse complement strand
TTGCGTTCCTGATCGTCTTCAACATCTTCCCGCTCATCTACTCGCTCGGATACTCGTTCACCGACTTCCGTGCGTCGTTCAACGCACCGGCGAACTTCGTCGGGCTGCAGAACTACCGCGACTTGCTCAACGACGAGCACGTCTGGAACAACTTCAGCGTCACGGCCAAGTACGTGCTCGTATCGGTTGGCGGACAGGTGCTGGTGGGTTTCGGCGTGGCCATGCTGCTCAACCGTAAGATCCCCTTCAAGGGCCTCATCACCACACTGCTGCTGTTGCCGATGATGATGTCCATGGTAGTGGTCGGGCTGTTCTGGGAACTGCTGTACAGCCCGTCCTGGGGGATCATCAACTACGCGCTGGGCCTGGAGGACTTCGACTGGCTATCCAATCCGAACGTTGCGCTCTACGCCATTGCCATCACGGACACCTGGATGTGGTCGCCCTTCGTGATGCTGCTGTGTCTAGCCGGCCTGTCCGCCATCCCGCAGCATCTATACGAGGCGGCCGCAATCGACCGCGCCAGCCGCTGGTATACCTTCACGCGCATCACGCTGCCGCTGGTGACGCCGCTGCTGTTGATCGCCATCATCTTTCGGACGATGGAGGCGTTCAAGACCTTTGACCTTGCGTTCATTATGAGCACCCAGGAGACCACTGAGCTGATCGCGATCAAGCTCTACCGGCTCGCGTTCCAAGAATGGCAGACCGGCGAATCCTGCGCGCTTGCCTACATGGTCCTGATCATGGTGCTGGCGATCACCAATATCTACGTGAAGTACCTGAACCGGGCGAAGGAGCGTTAGCTGAGAATGCAGAGGCACGACGCGAACGCCGAAGCGCATTTTGCGTGGGGCGCACATACGAGCGATCGCATACCGGGGCGAGAGCGTGCACTACGACGCTGGATGCATGCCTGCACGTGTATGGCATTCCAAGGAGCGCGTTGATGGCCGCCGTCCAGTCCAATCGGCAGAAGGTCCTGAACCGCGCGGCGGTGGCCGTGGTTCTGCTGCTCACGTTCATCTATCTGATTCCGATCTATTGGATCAGCTCGACCGCGTTCAAGCCGCGCAGCTTGGCCACAACAGTGCCGCCAACCGTTTTCTTCAAGCCCGAGGTGACAGCCTTCATCAAACTGTTCACCAAGCGCGTGCAGATGATCGGAGCAGTCGACCCGGAGGTCTACGCGAAAGCGCCATGGTGGGAGAAGCGCATCTACGAGCTGGGCGAGCGCATCATCAAGGACTCCGACGGCAATATAGAGCTATCGGGCTACCCGAGCCGCTTCCTCAACAGCTTGATCATCGCGGTGAGCAGCACCCTCCTCGCCGTGGGCATGGGTACCTTGACGGCCTATGGCTTCTCGCGCTTCCGCATGCCAGGTGAGCAGGACTGGCTGTTCTTCATACTCAGCACGCGCATGCTGCCGCCGGTGGTGGTGGCGATCCCGATGTTCCTCATGTATCGAGTCGTGGGACTGGTGGATACGCATATCGGATTGATCATCTTGTACACCGCATTCAATTTATCGTTCTCGGTCTGGCTGATGAAAGGGTTCATCGACGAGATCCCCAAGGAGTACGAAGAGGCCGCACTGGTTGATGGTTACACTCGCATGGAGGCCTTCCTCAAGATCGTCCTGCCGCAGGCTGCTACCGGTATCGCCGCCACGGCTGTCTTTTGCTTCATCACCGCCTGGAATGAATATGCGTTTGCTTTGATGATGACCAACCGCCGCGCACAGACCGCTCCCCCCTATATTCCATCGCAGCTTGGGTCAGGGATCACGGATTGGACCGCCATTGCAGCCGGGACCCTTCTGTTCCTTCTTCCGGTCGCGATCTTTACTTTCCTGCTGCGCAAGCATCTGCTGCGCGGCGTCACGTTCGGAGCGATCAGAAAGTGAGAGGTCTGGGGAGGGGTAACGAATCACGAATCACGAGTGGCTTCGGCCGCGCTACGCGCTTAACTTGCCGGACAGGCAAGTTAGCCTGCGCCGCAAGAAGCTACGCGTCTTGTCACGAGTCACGGTTTTAAGCATGACATTTCGACAACTGAGCGCGAAGTACCTGGAACCTGGCTGCATGTGGCTGATGGTGCTCGGCATCGTGGCCCTGTGTCAGCCGTGGATCCGGATCCTGCACGTCTACGGCGTGACCATCACGCTGGCCGGACTGGTCGGCTTCTCCATCTTCTCCAAGATCAAGCCGCTGCCTGAGGACGAGTGATGGCGCCCCTGAAGATGGGTATGGTTGATGGCGGCCTCGACGCCCTGGTCGGTGCGTGGCACCGGCGTGCGATCGCGATCGATGAATCACGGGTTCTATGATGATTCACGAACCACGAGTCACGAGTCACGAGTCACGGGTTTTCTGATGGCCGACATCGTCCTCAAAGACGTCGAGAAGTATTTCGGCGACAACTACATCATCCGCAAGCTCAACCTGGAGATCCGGCATCGGGAGTTTCTGGTGCTGCTGGGGCCGTCGGGATGCGGGAAGACCACCACCCTGCGCGCGATCGCCGGTCTGGAAGACATCGATAGCGGCGAGATCCTCATCGATGGGCAAGCGGTGCAGACCCGGCAAGCGGCCGACCGCGACATCGCTTTCGTGTTCCAGCTGTTCGCGTTGTATCCGCATCTTAGCGCCTACGAGAACATCGCCTTTCCGCTGCGCGCTACGCAAGAGAGCAAGACCGTGGTCGACCAACGCGTGCGTGAGGTCGCCAAGGTACTGCGCATCGAGGCTTTGCTGGACAAGCGGCCCTCGGCCTTGTCCGGCGGCGACATGCAGCGCGTGGCGATCGGCCGGGCGCTCGTGCGCCGGCCCAAGGCTCTGCTGATGGATGAGCCGATCGGAGCGCTCGATGCCAAGCTGCGAGAGGAGATGCGCGCCGAGCTGAAGCACATCCACCTTCAGAACGAAGCCACGACGGTCTATGTCACTCATGACCAGGTCGAGGCGATGGCCATGGCCGACAAGATCGCCATCATGAACGAGGGTGTCCTGCAGCAAGTCGGTTCTCCCGCCGAGGTCTATCAGCATCCCGCCAACTTGTTCGTCGCGCAGTTCATCGGCAGCCCGATCATGAACGTCGTTGCCGGAGCCGTGCGTCCTGGCGACGGGTGTACGCACGTGGTGCTGGGCGAGGATGACGCCTTGCTGCGCTTCCCGAACGAGCTCTATCCGAGAGTGGTCGAGCACCGGCACGCCGAGGACGACGTTACAGTCGGCGTCCGTCCTGAGGGGGTGCTGGTCGCGCGCGAAGCCAGGGACGGCTACATCCCGGTGGAGGCGCACATCATCGAGCCGCTGGGCCCCTACGATATCGTGGACCTGAAGTTCGGCAAGCAGCTGTTGCGCTCACGCACCGCCAGCGGCTATGTGGAGAAGGCGGGGGAGGTGGTATGGGCCCGGCTGGACGAGAAGCAGACCCATTTCTTCAACACCCGCACGGGCGAGTCCCTGCAGATCCAGCTTTGATCCGAGATGGCCCACGTCGAGCTACGCAGCATCACGAAGAAGTTTCGGCGCCACACGGCGCTGAACGATCTGAGTCTGGACATTGGCGATGGCGAGTTCTTCGTGCTGCTCGGACCCACCGGCGCTGGCAAGACCACCACGCTGCGGCTGATCGCTGGGCTGGATGCACCCGACTCTGGCGCGATCCTGATCGGCGGCGAGGACGTGGGCAAGTGGAGCGCAGCCGAGCGCGATGTCGCGCTGGTGTTTCAGTACTATTCGCTGTACCCGCACTACACGGTGCGCGAGAACCTGGAGTTCCCGCTCAAATCGAAGCATCGCAGGATCAGTCCGGATGACATCGTCGACCGCGTCGCGCGCGCAGCCAAGACACTGCGCATCGAGCACCTGCTGGAGCGCAAAACCGACCGGCTCTCCGGCGGCGAGATGCAGCGGGTGTCTATCGGGCGCGCAATCGTGCGCCAGCCCCGGGTTTTCCTCATGGATGAGCCGCTGTCGAACCTGGACGCGAAGCTGCGCGAGATTTTGCGCGCAGAGCTGAAGGATCTGCAGATGAAGCTCGGGGCGACCTTTCTGTACGTTACGCACGATCAGGTCGAGGCCATGAGCATGGGCGACAAGATCGGCATCCTCAATCACGGCCGCATCGTGCAGATCGGGACCCCACACCAGATCTACAACCGGCCGCGCGACACCTTTGTCGCTACCTTCGTTGGCTCGCCGGCCATGAACCTTTTGTCAGGCGTGATCCGAGATGGGCGGGTGGTGGTCGCCCCGGGCAAGCTGGAGATCGCTGTCCAGGGAAAGATCGCAGGGTGGGTGACCCCGGATCCGGGCCGGGTCACGTTAGGCGTTCGCTCGGAAGACGTGGTCGTAGGCCCAGGCGGGGGGCTTGAAGGCCGGGTTTACGCGGTGGAGAATCACGGTGTGGAGAAAATCGTCACCCTGAAGGTCGATGAGCATATATTGAAGGCTACGGTGCCGGCGCGCATGGCCATCGAGGTCAGCAGCACGGTTCCCTTTACATTCAATCGCGGGAAGCTCCAGTTCTTCGACCCGCAGACGGGAGCGAACCTCGGATCAGTGAAGGAGGAGGTCAATCATGGCTAAAGTTCTGTTCAAGAATGTCAACGTGCTGGACTGTACTGGCGCGCCGCCGTTCCCCGGCCAGGTCCTGGTCGACGGCAACCGGATCAAGGCTGTCGCCCCGAAGGGCACCCCCATCGCCTCCGACGGGGCGCAAGTAGTCGACGGCGGTGGCGCCACGCTGATGCCGGGGCTGATCGAAGCCCACTCGCACCTCACCTTCCTCGACACCTCGGACCTGGAAAGCCTGGGTTTCGTGCCGCCGGAGGAGCACACGCTGCGCACGGCCAAGAACGCCAAGAAATTGCTGGACCAGGGCTTCACCGCCTGTAACAGCGCGGCCTCGGCCAAGGCGCGCCTGGATGTCGTGATCCGCAATGCGATCAACGCGGGCGATATTCCCGGGCCCCGCACCCTCGCAGCGAGTCCTGAACTGGCGACGACCGCCGGCTTAGGTGATGTACGCCTGCGGCACATGCATCGGGAAACCTTCGCGATCGTCTGCGACGGCGCCGAGGAGTTTCGCAAGACCGCTCGCGAGATGGTCCGCGAGGGCGTGGACACGCTCAAGATCAACCCCTCGGGCGACGAGTTCATTCCCCACTCCCGTGCCCATCAAACGGTGATGACGGAGGCGGAGATCGATGCGGTGTGCGAAGTCGGGCGCATGCATGACAAGCGCGTGGCGGCACACGCCCGCAGCGCGCAGTCGGTGAAGCTTTGCCTCAAGCACGGCGTGGAGGTCATCTATCACGCCACGCTGGTCGACGACGAAGCCTGTGCCCAGCTCGAAGCCGCGAAGGACCGCATATTCGTCGCGCCTACGCTCGGCATCACCTACACCACCCTCAACGAAGCCGCCAAGTGGGGGATCACAACACAAGTTGCGGAAAGCCTGGGCATCCGCCGCGAGCTGGAAATTGCGATCAAGAACATGAAGGAGCTGAAGAAGCGCGGCGTGCGTGTACTGCCGGGCGGAGACTACGGGTTCGCCTGGAACCCCAACGGCACCAACGCCCGCGACATCGAGCACTTCGTCAATTTGCTCGGCTTCTCGCCGATGGACGCAATTCTCGCCGCCACCAAGCTCGGCGGCGAGATCATGATGATGGGCAATGAACTGGGTCAGATCAAACCCGGCTTCCTCGCCGATGTTCTGTTGGTG